>JAFSZK010000113.1 GCA_017458975.1 Eubacterium sp.
CCGTGCTTATTGCCTGAGAATAAAAGTAAACGCCTATTTTAAGTCCTTTGTCGTGAGCGCCCTTGATGTATTCGCCAAACTTTTTATCGCTGTTATAAGAACCTGCGCCGTAACCGCGAACGCCCGCACGGAGAATAACAAAATCCGTACCTGCGTTTTTAACTGCGTTCCAGTCAATAGTTCCGTTATGGCTTGAAACGTCAATACCGTCAAGTATTGCGCACGCGTCAAAGCGTGAGTTATGGGTATAGGTCTTGTCTATATAAGGGCTTTTGCTCGTCTTGGCAAATGCATTTACACTTGTCATCAGCATTATTACCGCAAGAAGAAATGCTGTTAACCTTGAGAGTTTTTTCATTTAATCACCCTGTAATCGTTTTTTAGTGTACCAATAGTTTGTATCTGCTTTATTCTTTATTCCGGGACATTTTCCGGTTTCGCTGTACTGCCATATATCGTAGAAGCCTTTATATGTTACGGATGAGTTATAATCCGCAACCCATATGAATATATCTCCGTCAAATTTTTTCATATTTAAATATGAGCGATATATGTAGCTTGACGCGTAAATTCCGGGAGTGTAGCCCGCGGTTCTTACCTTATTGCAAAAGGCGTTTACAATAGCCGTGCGTTTTTTATTGTTGTGCTTGGCTTTTGCAAGTCTTCCGACGCGCTTTCCGTTTCTTGTTGCATATTCAAAATCAATAACAACGGGAAGTTTTACGTCATAGCCTTTTATTTTTTTAAGGACAAAATCGGCTTCCTCCTCGGCTTCCTTTTCGTTTATCGCCTGAGTGTAGAAATAAACTCCTACGGGAACGCCGTTTTCCGCAGCGCCTTTAAGGTTGTTTTTCATCTGCTTATCAAAGTTGATTTCACCCTCGGCGTAGCCGCGGTATCCGACTCTTATAAAAGCAAAATCCGCTTTGGTGCTTACCTTTTTCCAGTCGATTTTTCCGTTATGTGAGGAAACGTCAATACCCCAGGCTTTATCCTTTTTCAGTATTCTTGAAATCTCCTTACCGTTAGCGGGCTTGGTTCTTTCAACGTTTAAAAAAACAATGCCCGTAATAAAGGAAACTATAAGAATAAAACATATCGCAAAAGCGGCAACGCTTTTAATATCAACGCTGTTTGTCTTACGCTTTGCTGCGCTTTTTTTCTTAACCGTTTTTTTAGCCGCGCTTCGTTTTTTAGTATTCTTTTTAGTATACCGTGAAGCGGCTTTTTTCTTGGTTTTTGTAGCCATATTTTTGTCCTCGTACAAGCCATTATATATTATTTATTTTAATAATTCAATAGAAAAGCTTAAAAATTTACAAATTGGGAAAATATTATTACAAAATATTACATTTTCTTCCTGTCGAAAAAAGCAAATTGTTATTTATATTGCCGTTAATTCAATTGCGTATTTTTAAGTATTATGTTATAATAATTTCAGTATGCTTTTGAGGTAGATAAAATGAAAAAAACAATCTCTTTTATTCTTTGTTTAACAATGCTTTTAAGCGTGTCCCTCCCATGTTATGCGGCGGGGGATATTGAGCTTAATATAAATAAAAAAAGCGTTATCCATAAGGTTTCTCCGCTTCTTTACGGTATCAGTATAGAGGACGTGTCCTGCGCTTGCGACGGAGGACTTGTAAGCGAGCTTGTCAAGAACGGCTCGTTTGAATATACTGCCGGTAACGACGCCTCGTGGAAGTGCTTCGGCGCGGCTTCGGTTGTTACAAACGAATATCCTATGAACGATAATAATCGGCTCTGCCAAAAGCTGACCCTTGACGGAAAGGGAACGCTTAAGAATATCGGTTATAACGAAATATATAAACCTAATTCCTTTAAATATGACGAAGCCTCCGCCGAAGCTGCGGGAATGGGCTTTAAGGAAAATGAAAAATACGAATTTTCCTGTTACTTTAAAAACGTTGATTATAACGGAAGTATAAGCGTTTATCTTGATTCAAAAAAGAATTCGTCAAACGTCGTTATTCTTCCCGTGTCCGATATCGGAACAAACGAGTGGAGCAAGGTTTCGGCAACCCTTACCTCTGAAACGGACGAAAACGGAGGTCTTGCAATCTCTTTTGACGGAAAGGGAAGCATCCTTCTTGATAACGTATCCCTTGTTCCTAAAAGCTCTTACGGCTACGGTACCAATCAGTGGAAATATATCTCTTTAAGAGAGGATTTATTAAACGCGCTTAAAAATCTTAACCCTGCGTTTATCCGTTTTCCGGGCGGTTGCATTGCCGAGGGAAGCGATTTAAAAAATCTCTATAGCTGGAAAAATACAATAGGTCCTCTTGAAGAAAGAAAACAGGAGGAAAGCATATATCAGGATACCGCAAACGGAAGATATGTAAATAATTCAAACTCGATGGGGTATCACGAATACTTCCAGCTATGTGAAGACCTTAATTCCGAACCTGTTCCCGTAGTAAGCGCGGGAGTCACCTGCCAGAAATATAACGGCTATGAGGATTATGTTATCGCAAAACAAAAGCTTCTTATGAGCGACGAACAGTGGGAAGCCTTCCTCGTTAACGAGAAGGGTTACTCAAAGGCGGACAGGAAGGGTATTGAGGAATACACGAAAAAAATTGATTCCCTCGGAATTAAAAGCGAGGCGGATTTCGATAAATATCTTAATACAATCGCGCTTAATCCCGACAGCGACAGCTTTACTAATTACGTTCAGGATATTTTCGATTTAATTGAATATGCAAACGGCGACAGCCTTACCTCATATTGGGGAGCAATGCGCGCCGCAAACGGTCACGAAAAACCGTTTAACGTTGAATATATCCAGATAGGAAACGAAAACTACGGCGAGGTTTATTTAAGAAACCTTGAAGCGATTTATAATAGAATTAAGAAAAAGTACCCGAATATCAAGATTATTGCCGATGCAGGAAAAAGTTATGAGGGCGAGGAATTTGATAATGCGTGGAACGAGTTTTCCTCAAAATACCGCGACATTATTGTTGACGAACATCTCTTTACCGAGGACGGATATTTCTTTGAGCACGGCGACAGATATGACAGCTACGACCGTTCGGGCGCAGGAGTTATGGTAGGAGAGTATTACGCTGAGCCCAAGGGCTCGGGAGCTATGATTAAAAAGAATAATATGCTCTCCGCCGCCGAGGAAGCCTCCTTCCTTACGGGAGCCGAAAGAAACAGCGATATTGTTAAAATGACAAGCTTTGCTCCGACTCTTTCAAAGCTCAGAGCAAACGCAAAGGAAAACAGCCTTATATGGTTCGATTCCCAAAGTCTTGTTTTAACTCCGGATTATTATGTTAATCTTGTTTTCTCGAATAATACGGGGGACGAATACGTTAACGCAGAGTTTAATGACGCCGACATTAATGACCTGTACCAAAGCGTAACCGTTGACGAAAACCGCCAGGTTATGTATGTAAAAATAGTAAATACCGGTTCGTCAAAAAGAATTAAAATAAACCTTAATGACTTTGACGATATTAATTCCGCTTCGGTTATGTCGCTTAAAGCAAACGGCAAAACGGCGTATAACGACATTGAAAAGCAAACCGTCGCGCCTGTCGAAGCCGAGCTTGAAACCGCTCGCGAGAGCGTCGAAATCAAAGCCGTCTCAAACAGCGTTAACGTTGTTCGCATTGCCTACGGCGGCAATAACGGCGAGGGCGTTTACCATATCCCCGAAAGCATGGACCTTAAAACCAAGGGTTATACCTCGGTAAGTACAAAGCTGACCGTTACCGTGCTTCTTATTGCTTTCGGAGCCGGTTTCGCAATCGGATATATAATTATTTTCAGAAGAATAAAAAAGGGAGGCAAAAATGAGCGATAAAAAACAAGACGCTCTGAGATATGTAGGCGTTAAGGAAAATCTTGCCTACGGCTTTGCTAACGCAGGTCAGGTTTTCGGCTATAATCTCTTTGCGGGCGGCTATCTTTCACTTTTCTTCACTAAGGTATTCGGTATTCCTGCGTCCGCCGTCGGAACAATGATTTTAATTCTCGGTATGTGGGATGCGATTAACGACCCGTTAATGGGAAGCCTTATTGACAAAACGAGAACGAGATACGGAAAGCTCAGACCTTATCTTTTAATAGTTCCGATACCGCTTGCCATAACCACGGTTATGGTTTTTGCGGGTCCCGAGCTCCTTGCAAACACAAAAAATCTTACCGTTAAGATTGTATATATGTATGTGTCATATATAATCTGGGAGCTGTTTTACACCCTCGGCGACGTTCCGTTTTGGGGTATGAGCGCGGCTATATCGCCCCTCCCGAGCGACAGAACGCGGGCAATCTCAACCGCGAGGTTTATTTCATCCCTTCTCGGCGGACTTTCGCTTACCTTTATTCCCGTTATGATGGACTTAACAAATAACGGCGTATGGGGTCTTACTCTGTCCCAGGATTTCTTAATTCTCTCAATAATTGCAGCAGGTATGATTTTAGGTCTTTTCTCTCTTGCGGGAAGAAAGACTAAGGAAAGAGTGGTTCAGTCAATTAAGGAGCCCTCGTTACTTGACGGTATAAAGGTGCTCTTTAAAAACAAGCCGCTGCTTATGATAATTCTCGGTAACGTAATCGGAACTCTTACGGGACTTGCGGGCGTATACCAGACCTATTACTACAGCGAGGTATTAAACCTCTCCTCGGCAGTGCTGTGGATTTCACTTCCGGGTACAATCTTCGGCTTTTTAACCTATCTTTTAATCCCGAAGCTCCAGAAAAAGCTTGATAATAAACAGATTATAATGCTTAATATTACCGTTAGATTCGTAGTAGGTCTTATTACCTTCCTTGCGGGACTGAAATTTTATAAAACGAGCATTGTTGCAATTTCAATTCTCTTAATGATACAGAACTTTGTATTCTCCTTCTTTAATACTATTAATATGGTAATCCCTATGGAAATGATAGGCGATACTATCGACTATATGGAGTGGAAAACGGGGGAGAGAAACGAAGGTATTGCCTTTTCGGTTGCAACCTTTATAGCAAAGCTTACAAGCTCTGTTTCAACCTCGCTCGGAACAATGCTTCTCGGAGTAATCGGGCTGAGCTTTACAACCATGCCCGACGGCTCAACCGTTGCGCATAAGGCGGAAAATACCGACCTCTATATCTGGGCGCTGTTTACGCTTGTTCCGTGGGTACTCGGACTTCTCTCAATGATACCGTATTTCTTCTATGACCTTACGGGAGAGAAGCTTGAAAAAATAAGAACTGAAATGAAGGAAAGACGTAACGAGCTTTCAATTAAGGTTTCGGGAGGTGAAGAGCTTGAGCAGCATATGTCCTAAATGCGGCGGTAAAATAAAAGCCACCTATCTTAAACAAAACTGTCCGCACTGCGGAGTAAATCTTCTTTACTATAAGCTTGACGAACAGCTTGAAAAGGACGCCCTGCAGGCGCAAAAGGAGGTTGACGCGGTTAATAAATTCGTTGGATTAATCAAGGACTCCGCCGTTAAAACTCCGCTACATATCATAAGACTGATTCTGTTCTTTACGCCCCTTGCCTCAATGTGCCTTCCAATGTACGTTGCGGGGCATAAAAAGGTATCTTTAATCGGCTTTATAATGAGCATAATAAATCACGGCTTTGATTTTAATGCGCTTCTTCTCGATAAGGGCTATTTCTTTGCCGTGCTAAGTATGGTATGTATTATCCTTTTATCCCTTGCGGTAATTATCAGCTCGCTGTTTTCCGCAGGAAAAAAGGGCTTTGCGCGTAATATGGTGTTCAGCATAATAAATACCGCTTCTTTAATTACTCTGGGTGCGCTCGTTTTTGCCGGAGGCGGTCAGCTGAAAATCGGATTTGCCGTTACGCTGATTATCTATGCTGTTGAAATTCTGCTTCATTATTTCTGCGACAGCGAAAAGAAAAAAAGCAGAAAGGTTTTATGCTTAGCGTTAAGCATTATAGTAGTAATTATTTCGGCTTCTCCTCTGATTATTCCCGTTAACAGCGCCGTTGAGCCGTATCCGATTCCTTCTTCCGACGAAATAAAAGCAGTAACCTTCAATTTAGCCGGACCCTGGGGAACTCCGTTTGACGGCACCTCGGACAAAGAAAGGGTAGTTCGTTTTAAAAAATATATGAAAGCGGTAAGCCCCGACCTTCTGGGTACGCAGGAGCTAAATTCCTTCTGGCTCGATACTCTTAAAAAATCTATGAAGGAATATGACAGCTATGCCGTTAAACGCGGAGGCGACGACTCCGAGAAGACAAGCGAAATGAACGGCGTTTTCTGGAAAAAGGATAAGTTTACTCTTATTGACAAAAAGACCTTCTGGCTTTCTCAGACTCCCGATAAGGAGTCCCGCTTCAAGTACAAGGATGAAGAGGGTAAGGACGCCGAGGCGGGATGTAACAGGGTTTGCACCTACGTTATTCTTGACTCTGCTCAATACGGAAAAATTCTCTTTATGAATACCCATCTTGATAATACAAGCGAGGAAGCCTGCGATTTCGGCGCAAAGCTGATTGTTGACGAAATAGCAAAGGTTAAAGAAAAATATAAAGGCATTAACGTAATCCTGACAGGCGATTTCAATTCGACAAGCGATTCAAAGGCTTATCAAACTATTACTGCCGTTTTAAAGGACACCACGGACAGTATCGAGGAGAGAGGAACCTATCAGGAATGGGGCTATAAAACGCCCGACGAAAAGCCGATTGATTTCATTTTTACCTCTTTTAGCTCAAGCGAATATACCGTGCTTGATTATATTGAAGAGGGCTATATTTCCGACCACTACGGAGTCGGCGTTCTTGTTAAATAATTCTTAATAAAAAATTAATTGTAATACGCATTTCTTTATGATAGAATTGTAAAAAAAATTTGGAGATGATTTTATGAATAAAAAAGCAGTTGCATTAATTTCGGGTATTTTAGTCGTTTTGATAGCGGTAGGAGCGGGATACTTTTTTATAGTTAAAGATACTCCCGAGGAAACCACGGCGCCGACTACCGAAACCACAACAGAAACTACTGTGTCAACTACCGAAATTACGACAACCGCCACAACCGAAAGCACTTCGGCTGCGGCAGTAACCGAGGACGCTAATGCCTTTCTCTATAAGGGCTATTGGTACATTTACGATGATACCGAAACCCGCGCATATGCCCTTAAATTCAGCAAGGGAAATACTGTTATGATTTCATATTTCAATACGGATAACCTTGACGGCGTTGACGCTCAGTATTATAAAAACGGAAAGGCGAAATACACTCTTAAGGATAATAAGATTAAGGTTACAAATATCCCCGACGAGTGCGAAATTGACTCAATCGAGCTTGACGTAAGAGACTCTAAAAACCTTAATTATAAGGGCGTTGACGGAGTTAATAAGGACGACCTCAAGCTTCAGTACGCCTTTGACCATTTCAATTCATAATATGGAAAACCAATTTTTAAGAACGGAGCTGCTGTTCGGAAACGAAGCAATGAAAAAGCTTTCTCAAAGCCGCGTTGCCGTTTTCGGAATAGGCGGAGTCGGCTCATATGTTACCGAAGCGCTTGTCAGAAGCGGTATCGGTGAAATTGATATTATTGATAACGATACCGTATCGCTTACTAATCTTAACCGCCAGCTTATCGCTCTTTACTCAACCGTAGGCAAAAGTAAAACCGAGGTTATGAAGGCGCGTATTCTTGATATTAATCCCGATTGCAAGGTTAATGCATTTGAGCTTTTCTTTAATGAAGAAACCGCTGGAGAGTTTGATTTTTCGTCCTACGATTATGTAGTTGACGCGATAGACAGCGTTAAGTCAAAGCTGCTTATTGCCGAAATATGTAACGAAAAGGGAGTAAGGCTTATTTCCTCGATGGGAACGGGGAACAAGCTTGACCCTCAGGGCTTTGAAATCTGTGATATTAAGGATACAAGCTACGACCCTCTTGCAAGGGTTATGCGAAAAGAGCTCTCAAAAAGAGGAATATATAATTTAACCGTTGTCTATTCAAAGGAGCAGGCGCAAAAGATTGACGAGGAAAGAATAAAAGAGCTTCTGAAAAAAGAAGACTCACCAAAAAGAACTCTTCCCGCTTCAAACGCCTTTGTTCCCGCGTCGGCGGGGCTTGTTATAGCCTCAAAAGTAATTAAGGATTTAATCGGTAAGTAGTTATGCCAAGAGAACTTGATAAGGTTCAGCTTATTGAACGCTCAATAATAAAAAAATACCGAAAAGAAATCTGGAACCCCTTTATTGAAGGGGTCAAAAGGTATGCGCTTGTAAATGACGGCGATAAAATCGCCGTTTGTATTTCAGGCGGCAAGGACAGTATGCTTATGGCGAAGCTGCTCCAGCAGCTAAAGCGCGTAAGCGAAACGGATTTTGAACTCATTTTTCTTGTTATGGACCCGGGTTATAACGAGGCTAACCGAAAGAAAATTGAGGAAAACGCGGCTCTGCTCAAGATACCGATTCAGGTTTTTGAAAGCGAAATATTTAAGATTACCGATAACGTCGGCGGCTCACCCTGTTATCTGTGTGCAAGGATGAGAAGGGGA
>JAFSZK010000114.1 GCA_017458975.1 Eubacterium sp.
CATTCACGCGTATGGTTTGTTGAGTCAAGTTTACTCCAGGGTCTGAAGGAGTGCTCATTCTCGCCGGTTTTTGCACCGCAGACGGAGCATTCGTGCCAGTGCTTTGTTCCGTCAGTACTCCACTCGGTTTTCCAGTTGTGAGCCACGGTTTCTGTATAGCTGCAAACTGAACAGGTATGCTTATGGTTTACTCCGTCAGCCGATGTCCAATCGCCGAAGGTATGTCCCTGAGCACGGCATATCGGAGATGCGGATTTACTTACCGTCGCGTTCAGATTGAGCTTGAACGCGGGGCGAACACATACCGCGCTGATGTCTGTAAAAATGCGTCTGATTATGCCTCGTTCGGAAGCATTTGAGTATTTAGCATCGTAGTTAATAGTACGCAGCCACCACGCATTATAGCTTGATGAACTCGGGTCATATGCACCCTGACTCTTTGCATAATCCGTAGACTCGGCACATCTTGCAATGTCCGCTTGATTGGGTACTGAAGAAAATCCGTAATCAGCATTTAAAAGGTCACCCAGGGAAGGTACCCAGAGCATATCCGTTGTTTCTCCCATATCGGTATTTACGTCGTCCTGCTTGTCATTAGAGTGGGTGTACAGTACAATATTCCCCTTTTCGCTCTCGGAAAAGGCGGTATTTAAGAAGCTGTCGTTAAGCCATGCACGAAGCTTGCTGCTTGCCCAGGCGCTGTTCTCTTCATAGATATTATATTCCTGGGAATCTATGAGCGATTTACTCATTACATATACGCCGTCGCTCTCATTAGCAAGAACACTCCATATAAGAGGTTCCCACTTGAAATAGTATGTGCCAAGCGTATATCCGTTATCATCCTGATAAGTCATCAATGTATTGGTGCCGGCTGCACTTGAATTATACCTCGGTCTGTATTCGGAAATTATTACCTTACGGTAAACATTGCCGTTATATACAATATCAGCATATTTCATATCCACTTCTTCAAAGGTATGAGTAGTGTTTTTTGCATACTTTACATAATTATAACTATGAGTTGTGCAGTCAATTGCTTCAAGCGCCGAAATTAAATCGCTGTCCGTTACCCTTGATTGAGGATACATACCCATTGTAAACATATCTCCCGTAGTTAAATCGGACGCTTTAGCGCTTATGTATTCGCTGCTTTCCTTTCCGCAGCCGTTACGACAGAACTGGGCATTGTTGCTGAAATCGTGAGCGTCGGGATTAATCGCTACGGGCTCAGTTTTTTCAGCGCCGCAGACGGAGCAAGAGACATTCCTTTCGCCCGCGGTCTTACAGGTCGGTGCTGTGATGATGTCGCCATCCACCCATGTATGGTTGCCTGTCACGCGGCAGTCAACCGCATCGGCAATACCGACCGTTGCATCAAGACTGAGCTTGAAAGCCGGGCGAACACCTATTGTCGTTTGTGCCGTATAATAACCGGATACACACTTTCCGTCGGTATCAATTCCGCAGCCCGAGCAGCTTGAGTTGCCGTGGTTACGCAGCCACCACACGGAGTAATATACATCTTTTAGACCCTGACATTTTGCGTAATCCGTACCCTTCGCTCTCCTTGATTGGTTGTCATAAAAGCCATAGGCGCTTCTGTCAACATCATCCCACGAGAGCAGATAAATCGGTTCCATTATAGAATCGCCGTCAGGATATTCTCCGTTCGGGCTGCTTGAGCTGCCGATGCGGTCGATGACGAAGTTTGTTTTTTCATTCCTGGAAAAAGCTGCGTTATAAAACGAATCGTTCAGCCATTTTATTATTGAGCGGGTTTTCAATTTTGTGTCTTCGTAGTAGTTGTTATGCGCCTGTGAATCAATAAGCGTTTTACTCATCACATAGACGCCGTCGCCCTCCTTTTTAAGCACCTGCCATACAATCGGCTCCCACTTGAAATAGTAAGTATTTCCCAACGTATAGCCGTTCTCATCTTGATAAGTATCGCTTGCTGAGGAAGCGTCTTCGGTAGTTTTAGGTCTGTATTCGTTAATCGTTACCTTACGGTATACCTCGCCGTTATAACGAATATCCGCATAGGTCATATCCACGGGGTCAAAGGTATGCTTGTATTCGTCTGAATTCTGCATATAGCCGTAATTGGCCATTGTGCAGTCAATTGCGTTCAGCGCCGTAATCGTTGCGTCGTCCGTTACCTTCGTCTGCGGATACATTCCCATTTCAAAGGTATCGCCCTGTTGCAGCGTGGAAGCGGGTATTTCATTCGACAGAACGCTGAAGCTCGTTTCCGCCGAGCAACCCACAAAGCTGTCATCTCCTTCATACACTGCTTCCACGTCATAGGTCCCCGCGGCAAGTCCCGCAACGGTAAGCTCGGCTGTTCCGTCTTTTATTTCAACATCGTAGGTTACGCCGTTAACGGTAAACTTCACTTTTCCGGTGGAACACTGGGGCAGTTTGGCAGTGATAATCGCATACTCACCTTCGCTCACGTTCTGTGCCTCCAGCTTCATGGACGTTGGGCATTTTATAGTTTGAGGTGCACTTGCGTAGTCAGTCTTTTTGTCGCCGTTGTACTGTTCGTTGAAAACGCTCAGTATTTTGTACCCGCTGCCGGGGTTATCGTTAAGCGGCATACCGGTGAGGTCCAGCGTGATTGTGTTGGGCTCCGCACCGGGCTCTGTCGGGTCTGCCTTTGCTTTACAAAGCCGTCCGTAATACAGAGTCTTCCAATTAGAACAACTTACGTCATCTTTTTCATAACCTTCTATAACGGCAGAAATATATTCGTTTTCTCCCACCTCGGCGCCGCTGTATTTAATCTTAAACTTCCACGGGTCGCCATCGGTACCGATAAACTCCGCCTTGAAATTCTTGTGTCCGTCTCCGACGGAATCCTCACTGCCGTCGTCAAGCAGTGTCGTCTTCCATTCGCTGCCGGAATAATCGCCGACCGGGGCGAGCGTGCCGTCCTCCGCGCTCTGCTTACCGCCTTCAGCGGCGGAGACAAAGAGAACTGAGGGCAGATTTAACCTGAAAGCGGGGCGAACACCGTATTCACAATTAATGTCATCTTCTTTATAGACATATTCTCCGTACGTGTTAATACTACCATCCGCGAATACTGATGATGCTAAGCTACTACTATCACCGGGGGAGCGAAGCCACCAGTGCCTGGACGCCAAGTTCGGATTATCCGGGTCAGCCTGTCTCAGGGTTGTATTCAACGTGTACGCTTCCCGTGTTGAAAGTGGCCACAGAAGCTGATTATCAAGGTCCTCGTCTCCCGCGATGCAGTCGGTATTATTACCATCATATCCACCTTTTACAAGCGTCCGCTTGACTATCGCGCCTTGTTCTGCCGCGCTGAGTCCGGCGGTAATATCGTCGATTCTTGATTTAAGCGCACTTCCATTGTATTTGTTCGTGATTCCGTTTCTTCCGTCATCAAAATATGTAAGTCCCATATTTCCGCTTGCAAGCAGCGTTGCCGTGATATTCTCGCTCGCAACGCCCGCGCCGTTATAGCCGATAACGCGCCACGCGCTTCCGCCGTACCATACCGTAGAGGCATTCGCTGTGTTGGCGTTGGTTTGGAGCACCCTATACTCCTCCATCGGACAAATCGCCGAGGTTATCGTAGGCGTTTCCGCCTTAGCTGTAAACGGCACGGCAAATAAACTTGATATTACCATTAATAACGATAATAAGAACGATAGTGATTTTTTCATAATTAACTCCTTTCGGCTTATAGAAAGCACAAGGCTAATCTTATCTGTCATCTGAGCTTATATACGTTACCTTCAAAGGGGCGGAGCTTGTCTGATTTATCGTCCCTTGTTGAGAGAACAAGCTCGAGTCCGTCAACATTAAACGGATGAGGCTTCGCCTTTTTACCGAGGTTAAGCTCAATATAATAGCAGCTTCCCTCATACTCACGGTAGTAGCAATAAAGAGGCGCGTCAACGCCCTCGGCTCTCCTGAACGTACCGTAAACAAGAGCGGGCGTTTCCTTTCTCATTTTAATAGCACTTTTGTAGAAGTTAAGTACCGAATCGGGACGCTTTAATTCGTCCTCAACATTGTATTTTCTGTAATCGGGAGTTATTTTCATCCACGGCGTACCGCTTGTAAAGCCTGCATTTTCGCCGTCCTTCCAATGGAAGGGAGTTCTTGCGTTATCCCTTGTTCCCGTCTGTACCCTGAAGAACGCCTTTTCCTTTTTCATACCTTTTTTAAGGTCGTCGTTATAATGTCCTATCGCATCGCGGTCGTCGATATCGTCCATTGAATCAAACTTTCCGTTACCCATTGAAATTTCCTGACCCTGATAAATATAGGGAGTTCCGCGAAGCGTCATTTCAATAAGTCCGCAAACCTTAGATATATCCTCACGGTAAGCGCCCGTTTTATCAACCTTTGAGACTATTCTCGGGTTATCGTGGTTTTCAAAGAATACAGCCTGCCAGCAATGATTTGTATATCCCGTCTGGAAACGCTCAAATTCCTGCATAGCCTTATATAAATCAAATTCGTAGTAATCGTAATTTGTATGACCCTGATTAATAAGAAAATCGAAATTAAAGAGAGTATCAAGCTCTTTTCGGTAGTCGGCGGTAATCATTTTACTCATTTCTATTCCTGCGCCGCCGCATTCGCCGACAGTATATACGTCGTACTTACCGAAGCTCTTTTCCCTCATTTCACGAAGATACTCGTGAAGACGGGGTCCGTAGAAATAGAATTCGGCGCCCATATATCCCGTAAGCGAGCCGAGGAACGGGCTTGACTGCGGAAGTCCGTCAACCTTGGAGATAAAGTTAATAACGTCCATACGGAAGCCGTCGATACCCTTATCGAGCCACCAGCGCATCATTTCATAAACGCTTTCCCTTACCTTCTCATTTTCCCAGTTTAAGTCCATTTGCTTTTTTGAGAAGATATGCATTGCCCACTGATTTAAGCTTTCATAATAATTCCAGGCGGGTCCGCCGAACATACTAATCCAGTTATTCGGGGGCGTTACTCCCTTATCGGTTGCGTCACGCCAGATATAATAATCGTGGTAGGGATTGTCCTTTGACTTTAACGCTTCTTTAAACCACTCGTGTTCGTCGCTCGTGTGGTTTACAACGAGGTCAATAATGAGTTTCATATCCCTTTTATGTATTTCGTCAAGGAGCTTATCAAAATCCTCCATAGTACCGAATTCAGCCATAATAGCCTTATAATCACGGATATCGTAGCCGTTATCATCGTTAGGAGAATCGTAAAACGGAGAGCACCAGATAGCGGTAACTCCGAGCTCTTTAAGATAATCGAGCTTAGAGAGAATACCTTTCAAATCGCCTATTCCGTCGCCGTCGGAATCACAGAAGGAACGCGGATAAATCTGGTATATAACAGCCTCTTTCCACCACTTCTTTTCAAGCTCGCCCTCGTCGGTAATAACCTCGTCCTTTTCAAGGTTAAACAAATCGCAGATTGTGCTTATCGTCTTTTTATCAAGCAATCCCGCGGTAAGAGTTGATATGGTTTTCAGCTTTATTCCGCCGACAATCTTACTTGTTAACAGACTTGTCGGAAGATGAAAAGCAAGCATAAGCTTTTCAAGCATATCCTTTGCAAGGGGGTTCACCATAGACTCCCCGATAGTGGTTTGCGGTGTAATTCTTTTCATACTCTCACGTCCTTAGATTTTTTTATTAAAACAATTATATCACTTTGTACAAATAATATCAAATAATATATGATTTTTTCTGAAAAATATATAAATTGACAAAAATTTATCAAAAGTGTAACTTTTTTAAAAAAAGTCTTTAAAAAATATTTTTAATGTGTTATTATATATGCGCGTAAATTATAAACAATTAAAATACATTTTTAAGGAGTGTAACTATGCAAAAGAAAATCAGCAAAATTCCCTTTAAGGGAACTCCTGAACAGGAAGCAAAGCTTATGGAAATTATTGAGGCTGAAAAGCACGATAAGAGCCGTCTTATGGCTGTTATGCAGAAGGCTCAGGATATCTACGGTTATCTTCCGATAGAGGTTCAGGAAATGATTTCGGAGGGTATGGAAATTCCGCTTGAAAAAATCTTCGGCGTTGCAAGCTTCTATGCTCAGTTTTCTCTCAGCCCGAAGGGACAGTACAACGTTTCCGTTTGTCTCGGTACGGCTTGCTACGTAAAGGGCGCTCAGTCGCTTATTGACGCTCTTGAGGACAGACTTAAAATCGGAGTTGACGAATGCACGCCCGACGGAAAATTCTCTCTTGAAGCTTGCCGTTGTATCGGCGCTTGCGGTCTCGGTCCCGTTCTTACGGTAAACGACGAGGTTTTCGGAAAGCTTACAGATAAGGATATTGACGGCATTATTGCAAAATTCAACTAAGTAAGGACAACATTTTACTATGAAAATTAAAGATATAAAGGACCTGCTTGGCGCCGAGGTGCTCTGCTGCGAGGAAAACCTCGATAACCATGTTGAGTCAGCCTGCGGATGTGACTTAATGAGCGACGTTTTAGCTTACGTTAAGGACCAGGCTGTGCTTCTTACAGGTCTTGTAAACCCCCAGGTTGTGAGAACAGCCGAAATGATGGATATGGTTTGTATAGTATTTGTCCGCTCAAAGGCACCTACTAATGAGATGCTTGAGCTTGCAAAAGAAAGCGGAATCGTAATTATGAAATCGGAAAGGCGTCTTTACGAAGCTTGCGGTATTTTATATTCCAACGGCCTTGTAGCTGAGGCGGTTGCAGAATGAGCGAGCCCTTAGTTTTTCATTTTGACATCGACGGAGAGGATTTTGCTTCCGCCGGTCAGGCTTCTGTACAAATCAAAAAAAATCTAAGACAAATCGGACTCTCTCCCGAAATCATAAGGAAGGTTTCTATCGCTATGTATGAGGGAGAAATCAATATGGTTGTTCACGCTGACGGCGGTACCGCCGACGTTATGCTTTACGAGGACCGTATTGAGATTATTCTCGCAGATAAGGGTCCCGGAATTAAAGATATTAACCAAGCCATGCAGGAGGGCTTCTCAACAGCCTCCGAAACTACGCGTTCGCTCGGCTTCGGCGCAGGTATGGGACTTCCTAATATGAGGAAGAATACCGACGAGCTGAATATTGAATCCGAGGTTGGCGTGGGTACTACCGTAAAAATGCGGATTAATCTGGCTTAAAAGAAAAGTAAAGTGATTTAATGTATACATATCAACACTCTGTACAGCTTGATATAAGTAAATGTCTCGGCTGTACTACCTGTCTTAAGCACTGCCCTACCGAAGCTATCAGAATTAGGGACGGTCATGCTGTAATAAGCGACAAAAGGTGTATCGACTGCGGAGAGTGCATAAGGAATTGCCCCCATCAGGCTAAGAAGGCGGTTTACTCTAAGCTTGACTCTATGGAGCGCTTCAAGTATAAAATCGCTCTTCCCGCTCCTACGCTCTACGGCCAGTTTGACAGACTTGACGATATTGACTATGTGCTTGACGGACTTCTTAAAATCGGCTTTGACGAGGTTTTTGAGGTTTCAAAGGCTGCCGAGCTTGTTTCGGCATACACAAGGCTGTATTTAAAAACCGACGGAGTTAAAAAACCGGTAATCTCATCGGCTTGTCCCGTAATTGTAAGACTTATCGGACTTCGTTTTCCGTCGCTTGCAAATAATATTTTGCATATGCTGCCCCCTATGGAGGTTGCGGCTAATCTTGCAAGAAAGAAAGCGCTCGAGGAGCATGAGGATTTAAAGGCTGAGGATATCGGAATTTGCTTTATCTCCCCCTGCCCCGCAAAAGCAAGCTACGTAAGAAACGGCTTTGCGGATTATAAGAGCGCAGTTGACGAGGTTGTATCCGTTAAGGATATCTATTTTGAGCTTATCAGCGAGATGTCCCAGGACAACGAAATCGAGCAGCTCTGCGAGTCGGGTATTATCGGCGTTGGCTGGGCGAGCTCGGGCGGTGAGGCTTCGGCAATCTTTAACGAAAGCTATCTTGCCGCGGACGGTATTGAAAACGTTATAAGAGTTCTCGACCAGGTTGAAAACGGAAATATTCCGAGTCTCGAATTTATTGAGCTAAACGCCTGCCCCGGCGGTTGCGTCGGCGGAGTTATGACGGTTGAAAATCCGTTTATTGCAAAAGCAAGACTTCAGGCGTTAAGACACGGACTTCCCGTATCAAGAAATACAATCGACCCCTCGTCGCTCTATATTCCCGACAGCTATCTCTTTGATAAGCTTCCCGAGTATGCTCCCATTGCCAAGCTCAGCGACAGCATCGCCGAGTCAATGCGTATGATGAGCGATATTCAAAAGCTTAAAAAAGAGCTTCCGGGTATTGACTGCGGAGCCTGCGGTGCTCCGAGCTGCAGAGCCTTTGCCGAGGACATTGTAAGAGGCAAGGCTGAGCACACCAAATGTTATATTATTGAAAACAGTATGCCCGAATTACCTAAGGAGGATGACTGATGACGGTTAAAGAGTTATGCGAGGTCTGCTCCCTTGAGGCTATAAATCTTCCCGACCCCGAAAGAGAGGTTAACGGCGTTTATATCGGCGACCTTTTGAGCTGGGTTATGGGAAAAGCGGGATACGACAACGCCTGGATAACGATTATGAGTAACGTTAACGTTATCGCGGTTGCTACGCTGACGGACGTGAGCTGTATTATTCTTGCAGAAGGCGTTAAGCTTGAGAGCGACGTTCTTGAAACGGCAAAGCAAAAGGAGATAAACGTTTTATCCTCCCCCGCTCCCGCTTACGAAACGGCTCAGAGGCTCTTCGGTAAAGTATAATGAATAAGTATTACTACGATTTACATATTCATTCCTGCCTTTCGCCCTGCGCGGACAATGACAACACTCCTAATAATCTTGCGGGTATGGCAAGTCTTTGCAAGCTTGATATTATTGCTCTGACCGACCACAACTCGGCTAAGAACTGTCCTGCGTTTTTTGAGGCTTGCGGACGTTACGGAATAACTCCCGTTGCAGGTATGGAGCTTACAACCGCTGAGGATATTCACGCAATCTGCCTTTTTGAGGAGCTTGAAGGAGCGCTCGAATTTGATACGGCGCTTCAGTCAAGAAGGATGTTAATACCCAACAGGACGGACATCTTCGGCGAACAGTTAATTCTTGACGGCGGCGACAACGTTATTGAAAGCGAGGAATACTTCCTCTCAAACGCTACCGATATTTCGCTTGACGAAGCACCGAAACTTGTTGAAAAATATTCGGGTATTTGCTACCCCGCACATATTGACCGACAGGCAAACGGCGTAATATCCGTTCTCGGTACCTTTCCCGAAACGCCCGAATTCAGATGTATTGAATTCAATCTTGCGGAGAACGCCGAAGAATATATAAAAAAATATAAGCTTACGGGAAAAAAGATAATTGTCAGCTCCGACGCGCATTATCTTACCGAGCTTAAAGACAGGGAAAATTATTTTGAATTAGATTCAACGGCGGACAGCGACGTTGAAATCAGGAAAAGCTTATTTAAGTATCTGAAAGAATAATGAAGGAATTATCACTTAATATACTTGACGTTGCCGAAAACTCCGTTAAGGCGGGCGCGTCGCTCACCGAGGTTCTTATTAACGAGGATGAAAACAGCCTTTCAATTACAATTAAGGACGACGGCTGCGGTATGGACGAGGAAACCGTTAAATCGGTTACGGACCCGTTTTACACAACGAGAACCACAAGAAGCGTTGGACTCGGTATTCCACTTTTAAAGCTTGCCGCCGAGCAGTGCGAGGGCACGCTTACGGTTATATCAAGCACCGAAAAGGACGCGCACGGAACTACCGTTACGGCAACATTTAATAAAAAGCATATTGATTTCACTCCCCTTGGCGACGTAATATCAAGTATTACAACGCTTATTCAGGGTCACCCCGATACCGATTTTCACTTTTGTCATACAAAGGAAAGCGGAAAGGTTGAGCTTGATACAAGAGAGATGAGAGATATGCTCGGCGGAATTCCGCTGAACACATATGAGGTTATTAAATGGACCGAGGATTATTTGAAAGAACAATACGAAGTCCTTTGAAAACATAAATAATTAATTGGAATAAGGAAGGATGAAAGCTATGAAATCACTCGCTGAGCTTCAGGCAATCAGAGAAAAAATGAAGGATAAGGTTATCCTTCGTGAAGGCAGCAACGATATTCGTATCGTTGTAGGTATGGCTACCTGCGGTATTGCTGCCGGAGCAAGACCTGTTCTGAACGAATTTGTTGAGGATATCAACAGACACGGTCTCCAGGACAGAGTTACAGTTTCACAAACAGGCTGTATCGGTATCTGCCAGTTTGAACCCGTTGTTGAGGTTTATCAGGCAGGTAAGGAAAAGGTTACTTACGTTAAGATGACTCCCGAAAAGGTTAAGGAAGTTGTTGAGTGCCACATTATCGGCGGTAAGGCAATCGAAGAATATACAGTTGACAGAGAAGAATTATAATTTGGAGGTAGGTTTATGATTCGTTCACAAGTACTTATCTGTGGCGGTACGGGCTGTACCTCTTCAGGAAGTAAGTCTATTCAGAAGGCATTTTCCGACGAGCTTGAAAAGCAGGGTCTTAAAGGCGAAATTAAGCTTGTTCAGACCGGATGCTTCGGTCTTTGCGCTCTCGGTCCCGTTGTAATCGTTTATCCCGACGGTACCTTCTATTCACAGGTTCAGGCGAAGGACGTTCCCGAAATCGTTGAAGAGCACTTACTTAAAGGAAGAGTTGTTGAAAGGCTCGTATATAACGAGACAAGCGCTGAAATTAAAGACCACGATATCAACGTTTCTCTTAACGACACCGATTTCTACAAAACTCAGAACAGAGTTGCGCTTCGTAACTGCGGCGTAATTGACCCCGAAAACATCGACGAGTACATCGCTGTTGACGGTTATCAGGCTCTCGGTAAGGTTCTTACCGAAATGAAGCCCGAGGACGTTATTCAGGTAATTAAGGACTCCGGACTTCGCGGACGCGGAGGCGGCGGCTTCCCGACAGGCTTTAAGTGGGCTCTTTGCGCGCCGAATAAGGCTGACCAGAAATACGTTGTTTGTAATGCCGACGAGGGTGACCCGGGTGCATTTATGGACCGTTCGGTTCTTGAGGGCGACCCGCACTGTATTATTGAAGCAATGGCTATCTGCGGTTACGCTATCGGCGCAACCCAGGGTTACGTTTACGTTCGTGCAGAGTATCCGATTGCCGTTGCAAGACTTCAGCTTGCTATTAACCAGGCAAGAGAATACGGTCTTTTAGGTAAGGATATCTTTGGTTCGGGCTTTGACTTTGACCTTCATATCCGCCTTGGCGCGGGCGCATTCGTTTGCGGTGAAGAAACCGCTCTTATGCACTCAATTGAGGGTAACAGAGGCGAGCCCAAGCCGCGTCCCCCGTTCCCTGCCGTTAAAGGACTTTTCGGCAAGCCGACGGTTGAGAACAACGTTGAAACCTTTGCAAACGTTCCACAGATTATTCTTAAGGGAGCTGACTGGTTTGCTTCAATGGGTACCGAAAAATCAAAGGGTACTAAGGTATTCGCTCTCGGCGGAAAGATTAAGCACACCGGTCTTGTTGAAGTACCTATGGGAACAACTCTTCGCGACATTATTTACAATATCGGCGGCGGTATTCCGAACGGTAAGAAGTTCAAGGCTGCTCAGACAGGCGGTCCCTCCGGAGGATGTATTCCCGCTAAGCTTATTGATACCGAAATTGATTACGATAACCTTACTGCAATCGGCTGTATGATGGGTTCGGGCGGACTTATCGTAATGGACGAGGATACCTGTATGGTTGATATCGCAAGATTCTTCCTTGACTTTACTGTTGATGAGAGCTGCGGTAAGTGTACTCCGTGCCGCGTAGGTACAAAGAGACTTCTTGAAATGCTTGATAAGATTATATCGGGTAAAGGTACCCTTGAGGATATCGACCAGCTTGAGGAGCTTCGCTACTACATCAAGGCTAACTCAGCCTGCGGCTTAGGTCAGACTGCACCCAACCCCGTTCTTGCAACTCTTAAGTTCTTCAGAGATGAATATATCGCTCACGTTACCGACAAGAAATGTCCCGCAGGCGTATGTAAGGACCTTCTTACATATACCATTGATAAGGAAAAATGTATCGGTTGCGGAGTTTGCGCAGGTAACTGTCCCGTTAACACCATCCATAAGACTGATTATATTGCACCCGGTCATAAGCTCGCTTCTTATGAGATTGACCCGTCAAAGTGCGTTAAATGTAATGCATGTCTTTCAAATTGTAAGTTTAAAGCAATCAGCAAACAGTAAAGAAAGGAGCCTTGAATTATGGGAAAAATGGTTAACTTAACTATTAACGGCATTAAATTAAGCGTACCTGAGGGCTCAACTATTCTTGACGCTGCGCGCTCAACCGGAATTGAAATTCCTACGCTTTGCTTTATGAAAGATATTAACGAAATCGGCGCGTGCAGAATTTGCGTTGTAGAAGCAAATGAGGGCCGCGGTTTCCGTCAGGTTACAGCCTGCGTTTACCCCGTAAGCGAGGGTATGGAGGTTTTAACCAACACCGATAAAATTCAGAAATCAAGAAAGACAACGCTTGAGCTTATTCTTTCGGTTCACGATAAGCATTGTTTATCATGTCCGCGTTCAACCGACTGTGAGCTTCAGAGACTCTGTAACCAGTACGGCGTAGAGGAGTCCTCCTTTGAGGGTCTTAAGCCCGTTTATGAAAAGGATTTAAGCACTCCTCACCTTGTAAGAGATAATAATAAATGTATTCTCTGCCGCCGTTGCGTTGCCGCTTGTAAGCAGCAGTTTGTAAACGTAATCGGACCTAACGACAGAGGCTTTGACACCTCAATCGGTCAGCCCTTCGGTCTTTCTCTTAACGAGACTCCCTGTATCTCCTGCGGTCAGTGTACTGCGGTTTGTCCTACCGGCGCATTAACCGAAAAGGACGATACCGACAAGGTTTGGGCTGCTCTTGCAGACGAAACAAAGCACGTTGTTGTTCAGACTGCTCCCTCGGTAAGAGCTACTATCGGCGAGTGCTTCGGACTTGCTCCCGGTAATAACGTTGAGGGCAAGATGGTTGCAGGTCTCAGACGTCTCGGCTTTGATAAGGTATTTGATACCGACTTCGGCGCAGACCTTACAATTGTTGAAGAGGCTAACGAGCTTGTTGAACGAATTAAGAACGGCGGTACTCTTCCGATGATTACCTCCTGTTCACCCGGTTGGGTTAAGTTCTGTGAATTCTACTATCCGGACCTTCTTCCCCACCTCTCAAGCTGTAAGTCACCTCAGCGGATGACGGGTGCGGTTATTAAGACCTACTATGCTGAAAAAATGAATATCGACCCGAAGGATATCTTTGTTGTATCGGTTATGCCGTGTACTGCAAAGAAGTTTGAAATCGGCAGAGACGACCAGAACGCTACGGGTTACTATCCCGACGTTGACGTTGCTCTTACTACAAGAGAGTGCGCTAAGATGTTTAAGCGTCTCGGTATTAATATCAATACTCTTCCCGACGAAGATTTTGATTCACCTCTCGGCGAAGATACCGGAGCTGCAGTAATCTTCGGCGCAACCGGCGGCGTTATGGAGGCTGCTGTAAGAACTGCTAACGCTTGGCTCAACGGTGCTAAGGAAGCTATTGACGTTATGGATTTAAGAGGTACCAAGAGCATTAAGGAAACAACCGTTAACCTTGCAGGTACTCCTCTTAAGCTTTGCGTAGCTTCGGGCGCCGCGGCTGCAAAGATTGTTATGGACAAGCTTGCCGCAGGTAATCCCGACGGTTGGGGCTTCATTGAAATTATGGGTTGTCCCGGCGGCTGCGTAAACGGCGGCGGTCAGCCTATCCAGCCTCAGTACGTTCGCGATACTATCGACCTTAAAGCAGTTCGCGCAAAGGCTCTTTACGACCAGGATAAGGAAATGCCTCTTCGTATGAGCCACGAAAGCCCTGCTGTTATTAAGATTTATGAAGAGTGGTATAAGGACGGCTTTGGCGGCGAAAAAGCTCACCACGCACTTCACACTTCCTATATTCCAAGAAGAAAATACAGATAAACATAATGGGCACCCTTCGGGGTGCCCATTAGGAGGCAATAACTATGGACTTAAATGAAGCTATTTTAGAAAGACATAGCGTAAGACAGTATAAAAACGAGCCTCTCAAAGCAGAGGACAAGGAAAAGCTTATTGATTTAATCGAAGGAATCAATAACGAAAGCGGACTTCATATTCAGCTTGTATGCGACGAGCCAAAGGCTTTTGAGAGTAAAATGGCTAAATACGGTAAGTTCAGCGGAGTTACTAACTACGTTGCCCTTATAGGTAAGAAACAGCCCAACCTTGACGAAAAGTGCGGCTACTACGGACAGAGAATCGTTCTTGAGGCTCAGACCATGGGGCTTAATACCTGTTGGGTTGCAAGCAGCTATAAGAAAATCAGCGACGCCTACACCGTAGATAAGGGCGAAAAGCTCACCGTTGTAATTGCAATCGGCTACGGCGAAACCGAGGGTAAGAAAAGAAAAAGCAAGAAGCCCGAGGACGTTTGCTACGATATTCAGAGCGCACCTCACTGGTTTAAGAGAGGCATCGACGCCGCTCTTCTTGCTCCGACTGCTATGAACCAGCAGAAGTTTACCTTTAACCTTGACGGTATCAGCAACCGCGTTAAGGCAAAAGCAGGTATCGGTCCTTACAGCAAGGTCGACCTCGGTATTGCAAAGTACAACTTTGAGGTTGGAGCCGGCAAAAAGAATTTCGAGTGGGCAGGAAAAAACACCTTCGAAATCAGAATTACGGACTAAAAAAGAGCCTTTTGGCTCTTTTTTTAATGAATATTGAATAGTGAATAATGAATAATTGAGGTTACTCGCGTTTCACGCTCGAACAATTATTACTGTTCGTTTTTTAACGACTCAAAGATGAACTTATACTCTGAGTCTTTTTTCTCAATACGATATTTGCCGTAATCAAGTAATTTGTTCTTGTAATCCAAGAATTTTTCAGTTTCAAAAAATTTATAATTATTCGGATAGTACAATTCCAGATAACCGTCAATTGTTTTGTTGTCAATTTTTATAGAATAAACATCTCGTTCAAAATCTATTTTAATTCTTTTATCGGAAGAAACGTATTCTCCTTTATAACGTAAAGACCAAATAACAGTTTCAATTGCCAAAACAGCTAAAACAAGAAACTGCAAAATCAGAAAGATTTTTAAAACTGTCATATAGTCTAATAAATCAAACGCCAAAAGAATCATACATATAGCATTACATATTTGAATAAATAACGCGTGGAAAGAAACCGGCTTTTTAATGCTGGATAAAAACAAAATCCCCTCAAAAACTTTTGGCAAATTATATGTTTTATACTTTGTCTGAAAGCGGTGTGAGTGAGAAGTTCCTATTACATAGCGCATCATTATTCCATATGCATATAAAAACACTATAACTATCAATCTGTAATTCATATTATCTTCCTTTTAACAAAAAAACTATACTTTTATTATAAACCCATTGCTGAAATTTGTCTACTATTTAATATAAACGGCTATTGATTTTTAAACTATAATAGTGTATAATACAGGTACTCTGACGGAAAGAGATTCTGACCGAAAGACGCGAAAAGTATATTACTATTACTATAACTGCGTCCTTTGGTAACAAGGGACGCTGTTTTTTTGGAGGTTAAAATGGATACAAGAGTTGCGGTAATCGGCATTATTGCCGAAAATAAAAGCTCTATCGAGGAGCTTAATAAAATTTTAAGCGAATACGGAAGCTATATTATAGGACGTATGGGTATTCCCTACGAAAAGAAAAACGTAAACTGTATTACCGTAGTTATCGACGCCGAGCAAAATATTATTAACACGCTGTGCGGCAAGATAGGAAAGCTTGACGGTATTTCGTCAAAGGCCGCGTTTTCAAATGTATAAAAAGCTGATTGATAAGCTTGAAAAAGAGACTTATCTTACTAAAGAAGAATACTTAGCTCTTATAAAAAACCGCGATAAATGCAGGGATTATTTAAGCCAAAAAGCTTTTGCCGTTAAGGAAAAGAATTTCGGAAACAAAATATATATAAGAGGTCTTGTTGAGATTTCAAATTACTGTAAAAACAACTGCTTTTACTGCGGAATAAGGCGGGATAACGAAAATATAACGCGGTTTCGCCTTAGTAAAGAAGAAATACTCTCCTGCTGTAAAAAAGGGTACGCGCTCGGTTTTCGTACCTTTGTTTTACAGGGCGGCGAGGACGCTTACTATACGGACGGGCTGCTTTGTGAAATTATAAGAGAAATAAAAAGGCTCTATCCCGACTGCGCCGTAACGCTTTCACTCGGCGAAAGGTCATACGAAAGCTACAAGGCGCTCAAGAAAGCGGGCGCGGACAGGTACCTGCTCCGTCACGAAACCTGCAACAGAGCGCATTACGAAAAGCTCCACCCAAAAGAAATGAGCTTTGATAACCGTTTAAGGTGTATTGAGGAATTAAAAGCTCTCGGCTACCAGACGGGAGTCGGCTTTATGGTGGGCTCGCCGTATCAGAGTGAGGATGACCTTGCTGAAGAATTGGTTTTCTTAAAAAGGATTGAGCCTCAAATGGTAGGAATAGGACCGTTTTTAACTCACAGAGACACTCCCTTCAGGGACTTTAAAAACGGTACGGCGGAGCTGACAACCTTTATGCTCTCGCTGATAAGACTGACGCTTCCTAATGTACTCTTACCCTCGACAACCGCGCTTGCTACGGTTGACCCTTTCGGGCGCGAAGCTGGTATTCTTGCAGGGGCTAACGTAATTATGCCAAACCTCTCCCCCGTTTCTACAAGAGAAAAGTACGCCCTTTACGATAACAAGGTATGTACGGGCGAGGAAGCGGCGCAATGTATAAGCTGCGTTAAGCTGAGAATGGAAAAAATCAATCAGAGGATTGTTATTGAAAAAGGAGATTACAAAGATGAATTATAATCCGAAATCACTCAGGGCTGAGGAATTTATCAACCACGAGGAAATACTTGAAACAATTAAATACGCAAACGAGCACAAAAACGATACCGCCCTCATAGACGAAATACTCACAAAGGCGGCGAAAAGAAAGGGTCTTACCCACCGCGAGGCAAGTGTGCTTCTTGCGTGCGAGGACGAAGAAAAGATTAAGGAAATATATGACCTTGCCGAACAGATAAAGAAGGATTTTTACGGAAACCGAATTGTGCTTTTTGCGCCTCTGTACCTTTCAAACTACTGCGTAAACGGTTGCTTATACTGTCCGTACCACCTCAAAAACAAGCATATTACAAGAAAAAAGCTTACTCAGGAGGAGGTTAAAAACGAGGTTATTGCGCTTCAGGATATGGGTCACAAGCGACTTGCAATCGAAGCCGGCGAGGACCCCGTTAATAATCCTATTGAATACATCCTTGAGTGTATTAAAACGATTTATTCAATTAAGCATAAAAACGGCGCTATCAGACGAGTTAACGTAAATATTGCGGCTACAACCGTTGAGAATTACAGAAAGCTCAAGGAAGCCGGAATAGGTACTTATATTCTTTTCCAGGAAACCTATCACAAAAAGAATTACGAAATTCTCCACCCGACAGGTCCGAAGCATAATTACGATTACCATACCGAGGCTATGGACCGAGCTATGGAGGGCGGAATTGACGACGTAGGTATCGGCGTTCTCTTCGGTCTTGATAATTATCAGTACGAGTTTGCAGGACTTCTTATGCACGCCGAGCACCTCGAGGCTGTTCACGGAGTCGGACCGCATACAATAAGCGTACCGAGAGTTAAGCCCGCAGACGATATCGACCCCGACGAGTTTGACAATTCCCTTTCCGACGAGATGTTTTGTAAGATTGCTGCATGTATAAGAATTGCCGTGCCTTATACGGGTATGATAATTTCAACAAGGGAGACTCCCGAGGTCAGAGCAAAAATTATCCGTCTCGGCGTAAGTCAGATAAGCGGCGGCTCAAGAACGAGCGTAGGCGGATATACCGAGGAGGAAAGACCGCACGACACCGAGCAGTTTGACGTATCGGATAACCGAACCCTCGACGAGGTTGTAAATTGGCTTATGAGGGAGGATTATATCCCCTCATTCTGCACCGCCTGCTACCGTGAGGGAAGAACAGGCGACCGCTTTATGAGTCTTTGTAAATCGGGTCAGATTCAGAACTGCTGTCATCCCAATGCATTAATGACCCTTAAGGAATTCCTTATCGACTACGCGAGCGAGGACACAAAAAAGCTCGGCGAAGCAATGATTGAAAAAGAGATAGATAATATTCCTAAGGAAAAGGTAAGAGAAATTGTACGCGAAAGACTTGTGAAAATTGAAAACGGTATTCGCGATTTCAGATTTTAGGAGATAATATGGGACTTAATTCAACCCCCATGTCCGAAAGGGCTCATATCGGTTTTTTCGGGCTCAGAAACGCCGGTAAAAGCTCGCTTGTAAACTCAATTACAAATCAGAGCCTTTCCCTTGTAAGCAACGTTAAGGGCACCACTACCGACCTTGTAAAAAAATCAATGGAGCTTCTCCCCTTCGGTCCCGTTGTTATAATTGACACTCCGGGAATTGACGATACGGGAGAGCTTGGTTCAAAGAGAGTCGAGGTTGCAAAAAGCGCCGTCGGACTTTGCGATATTGCGGTTTTAATTACCGAAAACGACGAGCTCAAAGACGCGGAAAAAGACCTTATAAAAGCCTTTAAAATGCATAATACCGACTATATCGTAGTTAAAAACAAGAGCGATATTAACGTATATTCCGACGGGATTTACGTTTCGGCTCTAACAGGTGAGGGCGTTGACGAGCTAAAAGGAATTATTGCCTCGCGCCTTGCGAAAAGCGAAAAGCACGTTCGTTTTATAGCAGATTTTATTTTTGAGGGCGATACGGTTATTCTTGTAACTCCGATTGACGAATCCGCGCCGAAGGGCAGGATGATTTTACCCCAGCAGCTTGCGATAAGGGATATTATTGACTTTCACGCAAAATGCATAGTCGTTCAGGTTGAGGAGCTTAGCGATACGATTAATATGCTAAAAGAGAGCCCTGCGCTTGTTGTTACTGACTCTCAGGCGTTTGAGCGCGTTATGAAAATTGTTCCCCCGCATATTCCCCTCACCTCGTTTTCAATTCTTATGGCGAGGTACAAGGGCTTTTTAAACGTTGCCCTTGAAGGAGCAAAAAAGCTTGACACTCTGAAAAATAATGATAAAATCTTAATTGCAGAGGGTTGTACCCACCGCAGACAGTGCGGCGATATAGGTACGGTTAAGCTTCCGAAATGGATTAAAGCTTATACCGGAAAAAAGTTGCATTTTGATTTCACCTCGGGTCACGGCTTTGAGGGAGATTTAACGGGCTACGCTCTGGTAATTCACTGCGGCGGCTGTATGCTCGGCGATAAGGAAATGCAATCAAGACGCGACAAGGCGATTAAGCAGGGCGTTGGGTTTACCAATTACGGTACGGTCATTGCAAAAATTAACGGTATTCTTGAGAGAAGCACCGAAATTATTGAGGACAAATAAATGAGCTTAAAAGACAGCTTAAAAAACAAAATAGCCCAAAAAGCCAGGGAGTCAACCGAAAAGAAAAAGGAGCTTGCCGAAAAGAGCAAGACTCCCGAGCAGCTTGCCGCTGAGGCGGACGCCGAAAGACGTAAACAGCTTGACTCTCAGCAAAAGCAATTTGATGACGAAAGAAAGCTTTTTGATAACGAAAAGAAAAAACGTCAGGCAATCAAGTATTGTATTATAGCCGTTCTTGTTACCGCTCTTGCTGTTTTTATCGGCGTTTCGGCGACTCGCGCGCACAATGCTAAGCTCTACGATAAAAGCATTGTTTGTATTACCGAGGGCGAATACAAAAACGCAAGTGAGCTTTTAAATAAGCTCGGCGATAATTACCGCGACGTAAAGGCTTTGAAAAAGCTTAACAAGGCTCTCGATTATTACGACAGCGAGGACAGATACACCTATGAAAAAACGGTTTCCCTTCTCTCCTCCTCAGGCGGTATTGAAAACAAGCTTCTTGAAGAAAAGCGCGAAAGCACACTTGACGAGGCTCAGACTCTTTACGCACAGTATCAGCTTGATTTAAAAACCGCCTCCGACATTTCAAATATTATTGCCCAGGCTTGCACCGACGTTACAATTTATTCCGAGCCCGCAGTTATTCAGGCAAAGCAGCTTTATGAGGAACAAAGCGATACGGTAAAAGCGTATATTAAAAACGCCTATATGCTTGACGACGCGACAAAGGATATTGAAGCCTTAAAGCAAAATACCGAAAAAGCAAAGGCGGTTGAAAAGAAAATTGCAAAAATCGGCAAGGTTACTCTTAAAAGCAAAAGAAAGATTGAAAGCGCAAGAAACGCCTACGACGAGCTGACCTTCGACGAAGCGGCATTAGTAAACAACTACAAAACCCTTGAAAAAGCGGAAAATAAATACAGAAAGCTTGTAAGGGACGAAAAGAATAAAAAAGGATGAGCTTGGGGCGCCCCTTAGCTCATCTTTTTTTGAATATGGACAATGGATAATTGACTGCTGCCTGACATCCGGTATCCGGAACTGACAGCCATATTTTTATTGAAATACTTAAACAAAAGTACTATAATAGATATGAGGTGAAATTTATGGAGTATAATAAAATAAATCTAAAGACAGGTATCGGCGAATTTCAGGGCCGCGAATATGACGACAGAGTTGAGTTTCGCGGAATAAGATTTGCTAACGCAAAGCGTTGGGAATACCCGGTAAGAGTTGATTCCTATGAGGGCGTATATGACGCTACCGAATACGGTAACTGCTGCTTACAGGAAAGAGCTTATACCAACGACGCGGAGACTAATCCGTGGTATTGGAAGGAATTCAGAGAGGGGCTCACTTTTACATACGGAGAGGACTGTCATTTCTTAAATATTGTTGCTCCGAAAAATGCGGAAAAATGCCCCGTTCTTGTTTATATTTACGGCGGCTCCTTTACGGGCGGCAGTTCTGACGAGGGACATCTCAGCGGCGTTTCCTTTGCTCAAAACGGAATCGTATGGGTTGCAATGAATTACAGAATTAACTGCTTCGGCTTCCCGAATCATCCCGAGCTTACCGACTCCGAGGGAAGATGCGGCAACTTCGGTCTTTATGACCAGGTATGCGCGCTTGAGTGGATTAAGGCGCATATTGCCGAATTCGGCGGAGACCCGGATAATATCACGCTTTCGGGCGAAAGCGCAGGCGCAATGAGCGTTGACCTTATTATGTCAACTGACCGCGTCAAGGCAATCGGTCTTAAGGGCGCGGTTCTTATGAGCGGCGCAGGTATTCAGAGAGCGGTTGCAAAGCCGAAATCCCCTGAAAAAGGCAGAAAATACTGGGAAGAGGTTATGCAAAACGCAGGCGTATCCTCAATGGCTGAATTAAAGGAAATCCCGCATAAGGATTTATATGACGCGTGGAAGAAGGCTTATGACTCCTATAAAATGGGTCTTACCCAGGTTCTTCCCTCCTGCGACGGCGTTCTCATTACAAGGGACAATTTCAAGATGAGCACCGTTCCCACAAACTATCCGCAGATTTACTCCGTTACTATGAACGATATGTTCACTATTGCTCTTTTAAAGGTTAATCAGATGTGCGCCAAAAAAGCTATGAGAAACGGCAACAAGGCTTATATGGCAAACTTTGCGAGAGCAGTTCCGGGCGACAGTGTAGG
>JAFSZK010000115.1 GCA_017458975.1 Eubacterium sp.
TCATTAATACCGACGAGGGATACGCAGCCGTTCCGCCGGGAACGTATATTCCGACTCTGTGAAGTCCGCGTATTCTCTGGCCCATAATTACACCGTTATCTTCGGTAGTAAGCCATGACTGCTGAATCTGCTTTTTATGAAAATCGTAAATATTATTCTTTGCGTTTATCAAAGCAGTTCTGAAATCCTCGTCAACCTTTTCGAGGTATTCCTCAAGCTCCTCCTTTTCGATAACCGACTTATGGGGAACGCCGCCGTCAAAACGAACCGTATATTCCCTTACCGCATTATCGCCGTCCTCTTTAACGCCCTTGATAATTGAGGAAACTATATTAACTATTTTTTCATCCGTTTCGCTTGAGCGCTTTTTCAGATTTTCAATAACGGTATATTCAATTTTTCCGTTTGCCTTTGTTATTTTCATATGCTCTTCTCCAAAACCGTATTTTAAACCTTGCTCGCAAGCTCAAGGTCGTTTAAAAAGTCCTCAATCTCAGCTTTACGAAGCTTCATTGAAGCCATATTAACAATAACTCTTGCCGAAATCGGGATAATCTCCTCAATAACCTCAAGCCCGTTTTCCTTAAGGGTTGAGCCCGTTTCTACTATATCGACTATTGCGTCGGCAAGACCCAGAAGCGGAGCAAGCTCAACGCTGCCCTCAATCTTGATAACCTCAACGTCCATGCCCTTTGATTCAAAGAACGCCTTTGCAACCTTGGGATATTTTGAGGCAACCGTCTTTCTGCGATAGCCAGAGAAAAAGTCCTTTCCCTTCGGACCTGCAAGAGCAAAACGGCACTTGCCGATATTCAAATCAATAACCTCATAGAATGAGGAGCCGTGTTCAAGGATTGTATCCTTACCCACTATACCTATATCGCACACGCCGTGTTCAACATATGTAATTACGTCGGGAGCCTTTGAGAGCACCGCCTCATATTTATCAACGGGAAGGATAAGCCTTCTGCCCTTATTCTCAAGCTCGCTTGTATCAAGACCCATCGTCTTAAAAAGCTTAACCGAGCTCTTTTCAAGTCTGCCCTTCGTAAGCGCAATTCTAATCGGTCTTTCAATATTAATTGTTTCACGCATAGCCTCGCTTAATGCGGAAACCTCAACACCGAAGCCGATAGCAGGCTGGGTCATACCGAACTCGCCGAGCAGATTGTCATACCTTCCGCCTGTAAGAATTGTAAGTCCGCTTCCCTCGGCATAACCGTGGAAGATAACGCCCGTATAATAATTTGAGCGGTTAACAAGACCTAAGTCAAGCATAACGCAGTCTTCGAGGCCGTCATTTTGAAGAGTTATATATACCTCTTTAAGATAATCAAGCGCCTTAACGGCTTGTTTATCCTTATAAAGCTTTTTAGCCTCGTCGATAACCTCAATTCCTCCGAAAAGTCGCGGAAGCTTTCTAATCATATCCGCTTCCCTTGAGTTATCAAGAGTATCAAGTAAATCGCCGAGAGCAGCATAGTTCTTTTCTTCAATAAGATTTATTATATCAGCCTTAGTAGTTTCGCCGATATCCATTTTATTAAGAATAGCATTAAAGAACGCCGCGTTACCTATCTCGATTTTAAAAGAGTTAAGGTTGCATTTTTTAAGGCTTTCGGCTGCCATTGAGATTACTTCGATATCAGCTTCCATAGAGCCGTCGCCGATAAGCTCAATACCGCTCTGGGCAATCTCATTAACACGTCCCGCCAAATCCTTATTGCGAACAAAAACGCTCTGATTATAATAAAGCCTTACGGGAAAATCCTCACCGCTGAGTCTTGTTGCAACCATTCTTGCAATCGGCATTGTATTATCGGGACGCAAAACGGTTGTTCTTCCCTTTGAGTCGGAGAGCTTAAACATCTCCTCGGCTTCGATACCCGTATTATCGGTCTTGAAAACGTCAAAAAACTCAATAGCAGGAGTCATTACCTTACGGTAGCCCTTTTCCTTAAACAGGTCGGAAAGCGAGTGTTCAACAAATCTTATGTCGTCACATTCCTCAAAGAGAAAATCTCTTGAACCCTCGGGGGTTAATCTTGAGTATCTTTTCATATCAGAAATAATTATTCCTTTCTTTTCACTTTAGCGTGCTAATATGCTAACACATTAAAGCACATATGTCAATACTTAAATTATATATTAAAATAATGAAATCTGTCTTGTCTCGGGTAAATCACCGAGCGCACCTACTGAACGCAGCGCGTCAACAACCGATTTTCCTACTCCGGGCTCGTTTGCTAAATCGTCGGAAGCGATAAAGCCCTCGGGATTTCTTTCAACCGCGTCGGCTATTGATTTTGCGGCGGTCTCCCCTATTCCGTCAATTGAGGAATACGGAAGTCTGATTTTACCGTCTTCTATCTTATATATTCTCCAGTCGGATTTATTAAGGTCAACGGGAAGAAACTCAAAGCCCCTTGCAAGCATTTCAATTACTATTTGCAATACAACGTACTGGCTTTCTTCCTTTTGAGTTGCCTCGGTTCCCTTAAGCTTTATCTCCTGCATTTTCTTCTTTACCGCTTCCTTTCCCTGAACTGCGGCAAGGGCGTCAATAGCTCCTCCGCGAACGGTAAAGTAAGCCGAATAAAATTCAAGCGGATAATAGATTTTATACCATGCGATACGCAGAGCCGCAATAACGTAAGCTGCCGCGTGCGCTTTAGGGAACATATATTTAATCTTATAGCACGAGTCGATATACCACTGCTCAACGCCGATTGTTTTCATTGCCTCCTCATATGGGGGAAGAAATTTCTCGGCAAGTCCCTTACGGGTTTTTTCCATAATATCAAAACAGTCGATATTACTAAGCGGTGATTTATTTCCCGTTTCCTTTTCATACTTTTCAGCCTTATGAATAAGGTAGGTCATAATATCGTCACGGCATCCGATAACCTCGGAAATCGTACAGATTCCCTTTTCAATAAGCTCCTGAGCGTTTCCGAGCCATACGTCCGTACCGTGGGAAAGTCCGGAAATCTGAAGCAAATCGGCAAAGTTCTTCGGCTTTGCCTCGGTAAGCATTCCGATTACAAACGGAGTTCCCATTTCGGGAATTGCAAGAGTGCCCGTTTCACAGTCGATATCCTCGGGACTGACGTTAATAGGCGCCGTCGAGGTTATCAGCTCATACAGCTTCGGGTCGGAAAGGTCAACATCCATTACGGGAACGCCCGTCGCGTCCTCAAGATATTTATATATTGTAGGATTATCGTGACCGAGCTCGTCAAGCTTTAACAGAGTATCGTGAAGCGACTTTTTAAAGTCGTAATGAGTTGTATAAGTACCCTTGCTTTCGTCATTTGACGGAAACTGAACGGGAGTAAAATCCTCAACCGTATACTTATCGGGAACTACTACCATACCGCCGGGGTGCTGACCTGTTGTACGCTTAACGCTCGCTTTATCAATTGCAAGTACAAGTCGGTCAATCTCTGCTTTCGGAGTTACGTTAAGAAGCTCCCTTTCCTCAAGGTATTTAGCAATATAACCGTATGCGGTTTTTGCGGCAACGGTTGCAATTGTACCTGCTTTAAACACATAGTCCTCACCGAAAATCTCTTCGGTATAATGATGTATTCTGCCCTGTACCTCGCCTGAAAAATTAAGGTCAATATCGGGCTCCTTATCACCCTCAAAGCCGAGGAAGGTTTCAAACGGAATTTCGTGGCCGTCGCGCTTCATTGGTTCGCCGCACTCGGGACAGTTCTTCGGAGGAAGGTCAAAGCCCGAGCCGTATTCACCGTGGGTGAAGAATTCGCTGTGTTTACACTTTTTACAGTAGTAATGCGGAGCAAGAGGATTAACCTCGGAAATACCGCCGAAGTGGGCGGCAAGGGACGAGCCGACCGAGCCTCTTGAGCCAACAAGATAGCCGAGCTTTTCACTATGTTCTACAAGGCGCTTTGCAATTACGTAAAGCACGCCGTAGCCGTTAGAGATAATAGAATCAAGCTCTCTTGTAAGACGCGAGGCAACGTATTCGGGAACGGGGTCGCCGTATAAATCCTTTGCCATACTCCAGCATTTTTCACGAAGCTCATCGTCCGCACCCTCAATATAGGGCTGGAAGGTTCCGGGCGGGATTGGCGGAATATCATCCTGAATCATATCGGCAATTTTATTTGGATTGTCGATAACAAATTCCTTTGCTCTATCCCCTGCCCATGCAAAATCCTCAAGCATTTCATTTGTGGTTTTGAAATAGAGCGGCGGCTGCATATCAGCATCGTCAAAGCCCTTTGAAGCCATAATAATCGCTCTGAGCTTTGCGTCCTTTTTATCAAGGAAATGAACGTCTCCCGTAGCAACAACGGGTTTGCCCAGCCTGTCCGCAAGGTCGATAAGCTTTTTATTAATTTCGATAATATCGCTTTCGCTGTTAATCTTATTATACGGCTCTTTATCCGTACGAAGCATAAAAGCGTTATTGCCCGTCGGCTGAATTTCCACATAATCATAGAGCTCGGCAAGCTTTTCAATTTCCTCGTCGCTCTTTTCGTTGAGCATTGCCTGAAAGAGCTCTCCCTGCTCGCAGGCGGAGCCGATAATTAATCCGTCACGCTTTTCTAAAAGAAGCGATTTCGGAATAAGCGGTCTGTATTTATATGTTTTAACGTTGGAGTGAGAAATCATTTCATAAAGATTTTTTCTTCCGTACTTTCTCTCCTCCTTCGGTATACTCTCGTCAAGGGAGGTATCCTCTTTTACAAGAAGAATAATATGGTGGCGCTTGAATTCGCTGCGCTTCATATTCATAAAATCGGGATATAAAGAATCGTCAACGAGATATCCCTCCATACCGAGTATGAGCTTAATCCCGTTTTTCTTTGCTGTACCGTACGCTTCGGGGAGCGCCTGAACAACGCCGTGGTCGGTAACGGCAATAGCTTTATGTCCCCATTTTGCAGCGCGCTCAATAAGCTTTTTCGCAGGAGTCATAGCGTCCATTTCGGACTGGGAGGTATGGAGATGAAGCTCAACGCGCTTTTCTTCGGCATCGTCCGTCTTTTCAGCTTTCATTACCTTTTCAATTCCCATAGGTCTGAGAACGAACTGATTTGAGAAATTATCAAATTGATACGCTCCGAAAACAACAAGCGTTCCGCCTTCTTCGATAGCCTTTTTTACAGGCGAGACAATTGAGTTTTTATCAAACATCTTGCAGGAAATTGAAGAGGTATAATCGGAAATATCAAACGAGAAAATAGTATTATCTCCCCTTTTGGTATTTCTTGAATCGGTACTGAAAACATCACCCCATACGGTAATATATCCGTCGTCGGGCGTAACCTCGCTGATTGGCTTAGGCATTTCGCGTATGCCGCGTCCGAAAATTGATTTTCTTGTATCCTTATAAATAGGCAAATCGCCCCAAAGCTCGTGAACGGCGTTGCGCTCCTCCTCAAGCTTCTTAGCCTTCAGCTCCTTTTCCTTTTCGGCTTCCTCTTTTCGCTTTTGCTCGGCTGCCTCACGGACTGCCTTATCTATATCGAAGGCTTCAACCTCCATAAAGCTTACGTCAAGGTCTATATCGAACATATCGTAAATAAGCTTTGATATATCGGAGGCAATATTTTGCGCTTCAAGAATATCCTTACCGCCTTTTTTAAGACACACCGTAAGAATACCGTCCTCAAGCTCCGCTTCAACACCGTCAAAAAAGCCGTTTACAACCTGGTGAGAATACTTCATCGGGGAAAGGATTTTTTGGATATCCTTAATATCAAAAAGCGATTTGCTGTATTGTATTTTAATTACCGTTTTATTAAGCTTCAACGCAGACGAAAGCTGACTTTGAGCCTTGTCAATTATTTCAAAGTCAACAAGCTCGTTAAGATATAAGCCGAATTCAAGCGTTCTTGTTTTTCTCCAAACCTTGAAGTCGGTTACTCTGCCGAAGCTTAATTTATTAAGTAAGCTTTTATCTATGTATTCTGAGAATAATTCGTAAAACTGAGCCATTACAGCTTTTCTACCTCTTTCATTAATTCACTTAAAAGGTCCTTTTCGTCGACCTTACGCAGGATTTCTCCTTTTTTAAATATGAGTCCGCAGCCGTCTCCGCCTGCAACTCCTATGTCAGCCTCTCTTGCTTCGCCGGGTCCGTTAACTATACATCCCATAACGGCAACTTTAATAGGCTTTTTACAGTCTCTTAAGGCTTCCTCAACGTCCCTTGCAAGACCTACTAAATCAATTTTCGTTCTACCGCAGGTCGGACAGGAAATAAGATAGGGACAGTCGGTTTTAAGTCCGATAGCCTTAAGTATATCAAATGCGGCGTAAACCTCCTCAACGGGCTTGTCCGTAAGGCTCACTCTTATTGTATCGCCGATACCCCTTGTAAGAAGCGAGCCGATTCCGATTGAGGATTTAATAATGCCCATACGCTTTGTACCCGCTTCGGTTACGCCGAGATGAAGCGGATAGCTGCACTTTTCGTGAGCGGTTTCATAGGCTTTAATCATCGTATTTACATTTGAGGATTTGATTGAAATTACAATATCGTCAAAGTCAAATCTTTCAAGAAGCGACGCATGATAGAGAGCGGATTCAACCATTGCCTCAGGAGTGGGCGAGCCGTATTTTGCGAGTATCTCTTTTTCAAGCGAGCCCGAATTCACTCCGATTCTTATAGGAAGTCCCTTTTGTTTACAGATATCGGCGACTGCCTTAACTCTGTCCTCGCTTCCGATATTTCCGGGGTTAATTCTGATTTTATCAATTCCCCTTTCGGCAGCGCCGAGAGCAAGCTTATAGTCAAAATGAATATCGGCAACAAGAGGAACGCTCGTTGCTTTTTTTATAGGCTCGATAAGGTCAAGCGCTTTTTCGTCGGGAATTGCAAAGCGGATAACCTCACATCCCGCCTTTTCGAGCTCACAGGCCTGTTTAACGCTGCCCTCAATGTCACTTGCGGGAATATTAAGCATACTCTGAACAAGTACCTTTGAGCCGCCTCCGATATAAGTATTACCGAGTTTTATTTTCTTTGTCATAATAATCACCGTAAAAGTTTTGTAACGTCCGAAAACGTTATTACACACATAAAGCCGAGCAGAATAACAAGCCCTGCTCCGTTAATTGCCCACTCCCATTTATCGGGAAGCTTTTTGCGGAAGATTCCTTCAAAAATAAGAAGAAAGAATCTCCACCCGTCAAGCGCGGGCAGCGGAAATAAATTCAGCAATCCGATATTAATAGTCAGCAACGCCATAATTTTCAGCATTGAATACACGCCCGTTTTCACGGCGGTTGAAACAACGCTTACCGCGCCGACAGGTCCGCTCAAATCGGAAAGCCCGAAACGTCCGAATATCAAATCGTGGATTGAAAGAAATACCATCCTTGCGATTGATACGGATTCCGAGAACGTAGTTTTAATAATGTTAGGAAAGGTTTTCTTAACTCCCAAAAGCCAGAAATCCATTTTAATAAACTGTTTTGAGTCAATCTTTTCGGTATTGAATTTTACGCTGAGCTTCTTTTCTTTTCCGTCGCGCATAACTACCATATCAAGGGTATCGTCAGCGCTTCTTGAAAGACCCGTTGTAACGTCGTTAGGAGAATACACTCTCATACCGTCTATTGACTTTATAACGTCCCCCGCCCTCAGCGTTTGGGAGCTCACGGCGTTCTTATCAAATTTTGCCACGCAGGGGGTTCCTATAAGCTCCTGGGAACAGGTGAGTATAGCGACAATAATAAAACCGAGTATGAGGTTCATAAACGCGCCTGCAACAACGACAAACATTCGCTGCCAAACCTTTTTATTCGAGAAAGAAGCCTCGTCGTCGCTCTCTTCGCTTTCGCCCTCCATAGAGCAGTAACCGCCGAAAAGTATCAGGCGAAGCGAATACTTAGTATCGCCCTTTGTAAACTGAATAAGCTTAGGTCCCATACCTATTGAAAACTCATTAACCTTAATCTTCATCAGTCTTGCGGCAACAAAATGTCCGCCCTCGTGAACAAGAATAATAAGCTCAAAAAACAGTATTGCAATCAGAATAGGATAAACCTTCTGCCATATTTCCAATATCACTTAACCGTCTCCAAAACATAGTCTCTTGCCTGTCTGTCCGTATCAAGAACATCCTGCAAGGTGAAGTCCTTTTTATCGGAAGCCTTTAACATAGCTTCATTATTAAGATATGCAATATCGGTAAATTTAATTTTACCGTCAAGGAATAATTTTACGCTTTCCTCGTTTGCGCCGTTTGCAGCTGCCGGATGAAGCGCGCCCATTTCAATTGCGTCCTTACAAACGTTAATACACTTAAAAGTATCGTAATCGGGCTCAAAGAAGGTAAGCTTTCCGTAATCGGCAAGACTTAGCTCCTTAACCGGACTCGGCTTTCTTTCGGGATAGGTCAGCGCATACTGAATAGGAATTCGCATATCCGGTACTCCGAGCTGCGCAATCATTGAGTTATCCTGATAAACAATTGCCGAGTGAATAACAGACTCGCGGTGAACAACGATTTCAATATCCTCGTTTTTCATATCAAAGAGCCATTTTGCCTCAATAAATTCAAGACCCTTATTCATCATTGTAGCAGAGTCGATGGTTATTTTTGCTCCCATATCCCAGTTGGGGTGTTTAAGCGCGTCGGCAGCAGTTACGTTTTCGAGTTCTTCAAGTCTTCTTTTGAAAAACGGTCCGCCGCTTGCAGTAAGAATAATCTTTTTTACAGCCTCTTTTCGGGGAGAGCCCTGAAGGGACTGGAAAATTGCAGAGTGCTCGCTGTCAACGGGAAGAATATCAACGCCGTTTTCCTTTGCAAGATTAGTTACAAGGTGTCCGCCCGCAACAAGAGTTTCTTTATTTGCAAGCGCGATAGTCTTTTTTGCCTTTATCGCTTCAAGCGTCGGTTCAAGTCCTACCATACCGACTACGGAGTTTAAAACGGTATCGGCGCCGTCATAAACGGCACATTCGATTAAGCCCTCCATACCGCTTACAACCTTTGTATCGGTATCGGCGATTCTTGTTTTAAGCTCCTTTGCCGCGTCTTCGTTCATCATACATACAAGCTCGGGCTTAAACTCTCTTATCTGATTTTCAATAACGTCAACTCTTGACTGAGCGGTAAGGCACTTAACGGTATAGCCGTGCATCCTGCAAACGTCAAGAGACTGAGTTCCTATTGAGCCCGTTGAACCGAGCAAAGAAATATTTTTTGTCATTATAATACCCTTAATTAATTTAATACAAGCATTGTAAATGCGTATGTAAGCGGAATTGTAAAGAGAGTTGAATCAAATCTGTCCATTACTCCGCCGTGACCTGGAAAGATATTTCCGAAGTCCTTTGTATCAAAATTCCTTTTAAGAACAGAAGCCGTAAGGTCGCCGAGCATACCGAACACGGATATAATCGGAACCATAATCATTACTGCGGTAATCTGCTTATTTGTAAGCGGCACCTTTGCAAGATAATTGTAAAGAGTAAGAGCTACCGCGTTAAGAATAATACTTGCAATAATTCCGCAAACTGCACCCTCAACGGTTTTCTTGGGCGAAATTTTCGGCGAGAGCTTTGTCTTGCCGAATTTCATACCGCCGAGCTGGGCGCCGACGTCCGTACCGAGCGCGCAGATAAGAGCGAAGAAAACAAGATATATTCCGAACTGCGTTTTATATCCGTTGATATCGCGCAGCTTTCCGAAAACCGAAAAACCGTATGGCACCAGTATACTTGCAACTATCGAGATAGCTACGTCCTCAAACTTTGTATTTTCGTAATCAACAAGCATCGAGATAAAGAAGAAGATTACAATCAAAATTAAATATACGCTTTTAGGTACAAAGTTAATTACATCGGACCAGTACTGAGTTGAAATTACGGGCTCAAGAATTGAAGCCTGTGAAAAAAGCGGTATGATTAAAGCAAGAAGCATTCCGCCGTATAAAAGAAAACGGTTTTTAATTCTTGCGCATTTCATAATTTCATACGCGGCAACAACCGAGAAAAAGGCTATAACCGCGATAAATACGGGAGTATATATCTGCCATACTACTACCACTAAAAGCACAAGCAGCGCTAAAGCAGTAATTACTCTTTGTTTCATTGTTTTATCCTCCGAATCTTCTGTTTCTTTTTTCAAATTCGCGAAGCGCCGAATATAAATCCTCTTTTTTGAAGTCCGGCCATAAAACATCGCTGAACCAGAATTCGCTGTATGCCGCCTGCCACAGCAGGAAGTTAGAAAGCCTCTCCTCGCCCGACGGTCTTATAATAAGGTCACAATCGGGAACCGTATATAGGCTATCGGAAATATCCTTCTCATTTATCTCGGTTTTACCCTCTTTAATAAGCTTATTTACCGCGCTTACAATTTCCTGACGGGAGCCGTAATTCACTGCAAGGTAAACGGTTGTTCCCGTATGGGAGTCGGTTTCCTCCTCGGCTTCATCCATAAGGGCGAGCAAATCCTCTCTTATGCCCTCTCTTTCGCCGATAAACTTAATCTTATTATTTCCGGCTTTAACGAAATCGCGTTTTGCTTCAAGAAGATAGTCCTTAAAAAGAGCCATAATTGCGTCAACCTCTTCCTTCGGGCGTTTCCAGTTTTCGGTTGAAAAAGCATAGAAGGTAACGTATTTTATTACGAGATCAGCGCACTCTTCGCAAATTGTACGAAAGACGTTTGCTCCCGCTTTATGTCCGGCAGAACGCGGAAGTCCTCTTTTCTTTGCCCAGCGTCCGTTACCGTCCATAATTATTCCGAGATGGTTGGGAAGAAGCGAAAAGTCATTACTTATTTCTTTTGATTTTTTTGAAAAAACAGCCATATCTTTTATCCCTATTTAGTAGATATAGGGCGATGCCTGCATCGCCCCAAGGTTAAATTGAAAGAACCTCGTCTTCCTTATTTTTAATCATTTCATCAATCTGCTTAATATACTTATCGGTAATTTTCTGGAGCTTTTCTTCTCCATAGGAAAGGTCGTCCTCGGTAATATCGTTATTCTTCTTCATCTTTTTAATGTCATCCATTGAGTCACGGCGAACATTTCTTACGGCAATCTTAGCTTCTTCACCGCGCTTTGATACGTCTTTAACAAGCGCCTTTCTGTGTTCCTCGGTAAGCTGAGGGAAGGTAAGACGGATAATCTTACCGTCGTTTTGAGGATTAATTCCGATATCCGAGGTATTGATTGCTTTTTCAATCTCTTTAATTGTTGAAGCGTCCCAGGGCTGAATTGTTAAAAGTCTCGGCTCGGGTACGGAAATAGCAGCCATCTGATTAAGCGGGGTCGGAGTTCCGTAATAGTCAACTACAATATTGTTTAATACCTTCGGATTTGCTCTGCCTGCTCTGATTACCTGAAAATCTCTGTCAAGTGAGTCAAGGCATTTTTCCATTCTGCTATTGGTTTTTTCAAATAAAGCTTCCATAAATTTATCTCCTTTATAATATTTAATTCTTAACAGTTGTACCGATTTCTTCGCCCTTAACAACCTTCATAATATTTTCGGGGTCGTTAAGATTAAATACAATAATCGGTAAATCGTTGTCCTTACAAAGTGAAAATGCGGTTGAGTCCATAACCTTAAGGTCTTTCGAGATAACCTCGCCGAAGGTAACGGTATCATATTTAACCGCGTCGTCAAACTTGTTCGGGTCTTTATCATACACGCCGTCAACGTTAGTTGCTTTAAGAAGTGCGTCAGCGTTAATTTCAACGCCTCTGAGCGCAGCGGCAGTATCGGTTGAGAAGAACGGAGAGCCCGTTCCGCAGCCGAAGATAACAATTCTTCCCTTTTCAAAATGGCGGATTGCTTTATTGCGGATATACGGCTCGGCAATCTGGCGCATTTCAATTGCGGTCTGTACGCGCACTACGGCGCCAAGCTGTTCAAGCGCGTCGCAAAGAGCAAGAGAATTCATTGCGGTTGCAAGCATTCCGATATGGTCAGCTCTCGTTCTGTCCATATGTTCGCTTGTTCTTCCTCTCCAGAAGTTTCCGCCGCCTACGACGATTCCGACCTCAACTCCGCTGTCGGCTACTCTTTTAACCGCCTTACAAATTGAGATAACGGTATCGTTATCAATTCCCTTACCGAGCTCACCTGCAAGAACCTCGCCCGAAAGCTTAAGAAGAATTCTTTCATATTTTATTCCCATAAGAGTTTACCTCCCATTTATATTATTATTTATATAATAATATATTTCAGTTAGATTGTAAATAATTATAAACAAAAAATAAGTTACAAAATAGTAAAAGATTATAGGGATTAGCCTTACGCTTTATGCGTTAAGCAATAGAAAAAGGGAGGGCTTATAAGCCCTCCCATACAATATCATCAATCTTTTTTACCTCTGTATTCAACGCAGAGCATTGTCAAATCGTCAAACTGTTCAGCTTCTTTAACAAATTCATCAACAGATGCCCTTACATTTTTAAGTATCCGTTCGGGTTCAGCGTCCGGAGTACTGTTCAGAGCTTCAAGCATACGCTCGGTACCGAACTGATTGCGTTCGGAATCAGTTGCCTCCGGAACACCGTCGGTATAAAGGAACATTTTTTCACCCGGTTTGAGTTGTATCTCATATTCCTTGTATTTCATACCTTCCATGCCGCCGATAACAAATCCGTGCTTGTCCCTGTATAGCGTGAACTTGCCGTCAGTAGGCATCAATGCAGGAAATTCATGACCTGCATTAGCTGCCGTTAATCTGCCTGTGGATAACTCGAGAATTCCGAGCCATACTGTAACAAACATTTCCTCTTTATTATTCGAACATATAGTAGCGTTTGTATCTGTAAGGATTTGAGCGGGAGTTTTACCCATCTTGGCATTATTTGCAATAATAATCCTTGACGCCATCATAAACAGCGCTGCAGGAACTCCCTTGCCCGAAACATCAGCCATAACAAGACAGAGATGGTCGTCGTCAACAAGGAAGAAATCATAGAAGTCGCCTCCCACCTCTTTGGCGGGGTCCATTGAAGCGTAAACCTCAAACTCCTGTCTTTCGGGAAATGCAGGATAAATATTCGGCAGCATTGCCGACTGAATTGAAGAAGCCATTGTCAGCTCGGCTTCAATACGCGATTTATCCTTTTGCTGATTTTCATATATTTTATTCAGATTCTGAACGATTACCGAGAACATATAAACCGCGGCACCGACAGTTGCAAAAATAATAAACTGAATACCATAAGTAAAAGACTGAATTGCAATAGCGATAATCGGAGCAATCAGATAAAGCCAGAAAGCTGACCTGAGTTTTGAATCAATGTTTTTACTGAAGCGTATCAGCAGTACAATATCGCCTAATAACATAGCAAACGGACACACATTTGAAACAAGATATGCAGAAGCACGGTGATATGTATTAGACGCGTCAAAATAATAGAACCAATTAAACTTCCAGGCAACGCTCAAAAAGACTATATGAACACATAGTAAAATCAAAAGCAAGACGCCGAATAATCGGTTTGTCTTTTTATCGGCTTTTGCCGAACCGAGAATAAGTAAAGAAATCAGGTATGACGTACATCCTGCCGAAAGCATTTCAACAAATGTTACGATATACAAAGCAACACGCACGCCTGAGCCCGGTATTCCGTCCATCAACTGCCTTGCAAGGTGAGTTGAGATGTAAAGAATTATGAACGAAAAGAACACCTGAAAATATCTGCGGACTGTTTTTTGGATATGTGAAGACGCATTTATCTGTAATAAACTAAGACCGCAAATACCGATACCCGCCGCAATAAATATTAAATTAATCAGATTAAAAACAGAAACACTGAAAACCACTATAAGTCCTCCTAAATATTACTATATTTATTTATACTATATTCTAACACATATCGCAACATCTTTCAATTTAAAAAATAAAATGAATTGATGCGTTGCATCATGAATTGACTGCGAGCAGTCATAAATTTTCGCTTTGCTCAATGAATTGAATTGCGAATAAAATAATGCCCTCGGGCAATTCATGCACATAGTACAATTCGTGCCGAAGGCA
>JAFSZK010000116.1 GCA_017458975.1 Eubacterium sp.
GCGCTGTGGGGGACTCGAACCTCCGGCCTACTGCTTAGAAGGCAGTTGCTCTATCCAACTGAGCTAACAGCGCAAAAAATGGAGCGGGTGATGGGAATCGAACCCACGCGGCCAGCTTGGAAGGCTGGAATTCTACCATTGAACTACACCCGCATAGTCAACGCACATTATTATATCTAATGTGCGCTGAAATGTCAAGCCTTTTTTAATTAATTTTAATATCTATTGAGTCACCTGCGGTAAGCTTTATAGTCTTTATTTCAGTATCCTGATTAAATATTATGGCGTTAGCAAGCTTTTCTTCAACCTCGCGTCTTACGGCGTCGCGAAGCGCTCTTGCGTTTTTCTTTGAGCCGAAAGCAACCTTTGCAAGATAAACGGGAACGGAATTATCATAGCTTAAATCAATTCCCTTATCCTTAAGACTCGGAACAAGCTCGTCAAGCATAAGAACGGCAATTCTTTCAAAATTGTCGTGAGTGAGATTATTAAAGATAACAATCTCGTCAACTCTTCCGAGAAATTCGGGACGCAGAAAACGCTCAAGCGCCTTCATTGTAACCTCCTGGGTTATATCGTCGGCGGACTTTCCGAAGCCCATTGTATTCTGGTCGGTTGAGCCCGCGTTGGAGGTCATAATAATTACCGTATTTTCAAAGTTAACCGTTCTTCCCTGAGCGTCGGTAATCCTTCCTTCGTCAAGAATCTGAAGAAGGATATTTAAAACGTCCTTATGAGCCTTCTCAATCTCATCAAAAAGGATTACGCTGTACGGCTTTCTTCTGACCTTTTCGGTAAGCTGTCCCGCGTCGTCATATCCTACATATCCCGGGGGCGAACCGATAAGACGGGATACGGAGAACTTCTCCATAAACTCGCTCATATCAAGCCTTATGAGATTATCGGGCGTATCGAAGAGCGCGTCGGCAAGGCGTTTTACAAGCTCGGTTTTACCCACGCCCGTAGGACCTACAAAGATAAATGACTGCGGTCTTTTTTTCGGACTTATCTGGATTCTTCCGCGCCTTACGGCGTTGCTTACCTTTTCTATCGCGGTATCCTGACCGATAATATGCTCTTTAAGCTCATCCTCAAGAGAGGCAAGCTTTTTAATATCGCCCTGCTCAACCTTAGCGGCGGGTATTCCCGTCCAGAGAGAGATAACCTTTGCAAGGTCGGCTTCAAGAACCTGATTGTCCTTTGCCTTTTCCTCAAGCTCGGGCAGCTTTGCATTAATATTAATTACCTCGCTCTTAAGCCTTGTTATTAACTCGTAATCAGGCTCCTCGTCCTCCTCGGGCTCGGAAAGTCTTGCAATCCTTTCGTCAAGCTCCGCTTTTTTAGCGCTGAGAAGCTGGTATTCGCTTATTGCGGGGTTACGGAGATTTGCGCTTGTACACGCCTCGTCGAGGAGGTCAATCGCCTTATCGGGCAAATATCTGTCGGTTACAAAGCGCTCACTCATTGTTACAGCCTTATATACAAGGGTATCGCTGATTTGTACCTTATGGTAATCCTCATAATAACCCTTTATACCGAGCAGCATTCTGTACGCGTCGTCAAGCGAAGGCTCCTCAATCTTTACGGGCTGAAAACGCCTCTCAAGCGCGGCGTCCTTTTCAATATATTTTCTGTATTCATTAAAGGTTGTTGCGCCGATTACCTGAATTTCGCCCCTTGAAAGTGCGGGCTTAAGGATATTAGCGGCGTTCATAGTACCTTCGCTGTCCCCCGTTCCGACAAGATTATGAACCTCGTCGATAAAGAGTATAATATTACCCTCGCTTTTAACCTCGTCAACAAGTCCTTTAATTCTTCCCTCAAACTGACCTCTGAACTGAGTTCCGGCAACAAGCGCCGTAAGGTCAAGAAGATATATTTCCTTATCGGCAAGTCTTGCGGGAACCTCACCCTTGGCGATTTTAATTGCAAGACCCTCGGCAATGGCGGTTTTACCTACGCCGGGTTCACCGATTAAGCAGGGATTGTTCTTAGTTCTTCTGCATAAAATCTGAACCGTGCGGTCAATCTCCTGCGCTCTTCCGATAATATTATCTATCTTACCTTCCTTTGCTCTTTTGGTAAGATTATTACAGTAATTATTAAGAAATTTTCTTGTATCCTCATTATCCTTACCGCGTTTTTTATTTTTTCTTCTTGACTTTTTAGTCTTTTCGGAGGTATCGCTCTCGTCGGCAGCATTTCCTCCGAAGAGGTTTGCAAACGGCATTGTCTGCGCGCCGTCGGCATTTTCGGGATTGAACATCTCGCCGAGGTCGTCAAAGTTGAAATCGTCCATATTTTCCATAAACTGATTCATCTGTTCGCTGGCGAGCTCAAGCTCCTCGTCGCTTATTCCGAGCTTTTCAATCATCTGTCTTACGGGACCGATATTAAGCTCCTTTGCACAGGGTATGCAGTAGCCCTCGGGCTTTACCTCATCACCCTCCATTTTTTGTACAAACACAACCGCGGGTCTCTGACCGCAGCGTGCGCATAAATTTTGTTTCATTTAATTATTTGTCTCCTGTATTATTCGTCTCTGTCAAGAAACTTTTTCTTTTCCTTAATCTGCTTAACAAAGCCCGGAACATAGCTGAACAGCGCCGCAAAAGTAAGAATTAAGGAAATAACTACCATTGCTATCATCACCCATTCGGGGAGGACATTTTTAATTGCTGCGTTCTCTCCGCCGAAGGCGATAATCATAATCATAAACACGTAAAATACGGTTGTCGAAACCTTGCCAACCATTTCGGCTGCGGAGGGTCTGAGTCCCTTTGAAAGAAGCAGAGCGCCGCCCGCAAGCATAATTAATTCCTTGGCAATAAACATAAAGAGAAGTACTTTAAAATATGTAACGTCCCAGAATTTATATAAGAGGATAATTACAATTGCCATCTGGGAAAGCTTATCCGCAATCGGGTCAAGTATTTTTCCGAGGTTTGATACCTGATTAAACTTTCTTGCAATCTTACCGTCGAATAAATCGGTAAGCGCCGCGATTACCATAATAATTGCTGCAATTAAAAATCTGTCTTTAATAAAGAGTACGGAAAAAACGGGTATCAGGGCTATTCTTAAAAAGCAAAGCCAATTCGGAATCGTATTCCAGTTATAAAATAATTTGTCCTCAACCTTTTCTTCGGTATTTTTTACTTCTTCGCTCATATTATTCCCTCCGTAATAGCATTAAATGGATTAATTTCATCAATATATTTCAGGCAGACGCTTTTATCAATCTGGGTTATTACGTCCTTGCTGCCCGATATTTTTTCAAGCTGCGGTAAAATAAACATTATTACTGCCGCAACTGCGAAAACGATTATTGCGCCCTTGAGAATTCCAAGGAGCAAGCCGAGGAATTTATCAAGCCTTTTGGCATTGCTCTTTTTTCCTCTTTCCTCTTCCTTGCGTCTGCTCCTTTTAAGAGCGGCGTGAACGATAAGCCCGGTAATTCCGAAGAATATAATAAGCACCGCAAGAAACAGCACAACCTTAACCGCCGTTATTAATACGGGCTCAAAGATGTTTTCAAGAATATTCTTTGAGAGGTCGGCTGAGGTAATATCTATTGTTTTAACGTCAATTCCCTTTGCTATAATCGGGGGAAGATTTGATACAAAGTCGTTTAAATTATCAATAACGGTATCAATATTTTTTGACGTTGTAATCTGTCTGTTTATAGTATCAAGCGCTCTTTGCTTTACAAAAAGATTATAAACGCTTTGGGATAAATTCGAGCTTACGTAAAAGCAAAGAAACGCTCCTACGGAAAGCCTTATAAAATTAACTATATTTATTACAAGACCTCTGCAATAGCCCGATATTGCAAAGACGAGCATAAATACAATTATTCCGATGTCAAAATAATTTACTGTCATAATTCACCTATTCAATAACGTCAATCAACTGGTGGCGGGTAACGAAAAGCTTTGTTGAAAGCTTGCTTACGCTCGATACTCCGCCGTCACATTTATATGTACTCTTCTTTTCACCCTTTGTAAATGAATAAACCGTAATCCTGTCGGAAAAGAGCACGCTTATTTCGTTTGACTCACATGATACGTATTTCGGCTTTTGCTTAAGCTCGGTTGTATAAGTAACCTTTCCCGAGGCGCTTATATGAGTTAAGAAGTTCTCATTAGCCGAATTGTATTTTGAGTAAATATATATTAAATCATTATTGTTTGAATAGCAGAAGCATACTGTATTAACGCTTCCCGTTTTAAAGATTTCCTTTTGCCTTTTCATACCGTTTATAACGTTAAGCGAGTTCGTGCCGACAACGTAAAGCCCGCCCGAGGAGAAGCTTATATCAAGTATACTGTCGGAAAACTCAAAGCTTGCCTTAACCTTTTTATCGCCTACGTTCATAGTATAAACCGTAGTAATAAGCTTTGCCTTTTTTGAGGTAAGAACGGCGTAGGCAATTTTCTTACCTGAGGGGTCGATTGCAGTGTTTACAACATATCCGTCGCTCACCTTGAGATTCATAAGATTTTTAAGCGAGGAATTAACCACGTAAATATTCGACTGACCGTTATTTTCCTTTGTTGCATAAATAACGTTACCCGTTTTACATACGCTTCCCGTAAGTATCGGGGAATCGACCTCGCTCTGAAAAACCTTATCGCTTACTGTTTCAAGCCTCATACGCCTTGCGCCCTGGTCAAAAAGGAAGGCATAGTTACCCGCGTTTTTCATAATCGGATTTGCATAACCGTGGTTAAAGCTGTTAAGGCTCTTACCCGTCGTCGGGTTAAGGGACGTATACGATACGCTTGTAAGAACGCTGAGCTTATCGTTTTGGGATACCATTTTAACATCCTTTGAGGAATCAAGCTGGAGCGGATACACGCCCCTGCTGTTTTCAATCTCAACGGCTAACTTACCGTCATTACCGGTAAGCTTATCCTTAACCGCAGAAAAATCAATCTCGGCAATTTTAAGCGCGGTAAGAAGAATAATTACGCCTATAATTACGCCCCAGATTATTCTTCGCGTTCTCTGTTGCTTTTTTTGTTTTTTAGCTTTTCTCGCAAGCTCTCTTTCATTACTTGGCATAGTTAATAATTCACCTTATTCAAATACAGTCCGTGGGGCGGAGCTGTTTTTCCTGCTTTAGTTCTGTCCTTTGAGTCAATTATTTCGGATAACTCGCCCTCTTTTATTTTTCCTTCGTTAATAAAAAGGAGCGTTCCTACCATAATTCTCACCATATTATAGAGAAATCCGTCAGCCTCAAATTCAAAATAAACCATATCGTCCTTACGGTAAACGTCGGCGTGATATACGGTTCTTACGGTATCCTCAACGTCGCTTTTTACCGAGCAGAAGCCCGAAAAGTCGTGAGTGCCGAGAAATGCCTTGGCTTCCCTGTCAAGATAGTTTTCGTCTATTTCTCTTGAATACTGAAAGGCATACCTTCTTAAAAAGGGATTTCTTATTTTTGAGTTATGAATTCTGTATTGATACTGCTTTGATTTACACGAATAACGGGGGTGAAAATCAGCAGAGACCTCTTTACATCCGATTGCGGCAACGCCTTCGGGAAGGTAGGTATTAAGCGCTAAAACAACGTTATTATCAGCGATATCCATATCCGTATCAAGGCTTACGAAGTACTCGTTAGCGTGTACTCCGCTGTCAGTTCTTGAGCACCCCTTAACATCAAGGCGCTTACAGAACACCTTTTCAACGGCGTTTTGAAAAACCTCCTGAACGGAGAGCGCGTTTTTTTGTACCTGCCAGCCGTGGTAGTCGGAGCCGTCATATTTAATTGTTATAAGAAGTCGTCTCATAAGCAGTTAAATTACGTTTTTTACTAATATTCTTATTGCAATAATTCCCGCAAGATACGCTAAAACGAAAATCATTGAAAGATAATCGCGCGCCTCGAGATGCATAGTTTTCATTTTGGTTCTTCCCTCGCCTCCGCGGTAGCAACGGCACTCCATTGCGTAGGAAAGCTCATTTGCTCTGCGAAAGGACGATACAAAAAGAGGTATTAATACCGGAACGAGCGCCTTAACGCGCTTAAAAACGTTACCGTTTTCCAAATCCGCACCCCTTGATTTTTGCGCCGATATTATTTTATCAACCTCCTCAATAAGAGTCGGTATAAAACGAAGCGCAATCGTCATTGTCATTGCAAGGGAGTGTATATCCGCCTTAAAGAGCGTATGAAGCGGTTTTAAAAGGGCTTCAATAGCGTCGGTAAGTGAGGTCGGCGTTGTTGTATAAGTAAGCATTAAGCCCGTAACGACGAGGAGTATTACTCTCATCGACATAAATATTGCGTTATTAATTCCCGATTCGGTTATCTTAAACACCCACAGCTTCGCAATAGGCTCGCCCGTACCGTAAAAAAGGTTTAACAGCGCGGTGAAAATAACGACGAATACTATGGGCTTAATACCTTTTAGAATTACCGAAGGCTTTATTCCCGAAAGAATTACAGTAATAAGCGTCATTGCAAGCGCCGCGCCGAGGGCAATATAGCTTCGGCACACGAAAAGGCTTGCCATAAGGACGATTATTAAAACAATTTTCATTCTCGCGTCAATTTTATGTAATAAAGAATTTCCGGGGAAATACTGGCCGATTGTAATATTATTAAGCATCCGCCGTCACCCCCGAATTCTTCAGTCTGAAAAACTCTTCGGCAGCCTGACTGACGGTATAAATATCCGTTTTACAGTCAACGCCCATATCGCGAAGCCTCAGAAATACGTCAGTAATCTCGGGAACGTTGAGCCCCATTTCCTTAAGCTCCTTACCGTGGGAGTACACCTCGCTCACCGTACCGAAAAAGGCAGCCTTGCCCTTATTCAGCACAAGCACGCGCCCCGCAATCTTGGCAACATCCTCCATAGAATGGGATATAAAGAGAACTGTATTTCCCTGCTGCTTCTGATAATTTTTAATAAGAGAAAGTATTCTCTCCCTGCCCTTCGGGTCAAGTCCCGCGCAGGGCTCGTCAAGAATTAATACCTTAGGACGCATTGCGATTATTGAAGCAATGGCAACCCGTCTTTTCTGACCGCCCGATAAATCAAAGGGCGACTTATTTTCAAGCTCGCGTTTAATATGGAGAAACTCCATGCTTTCATATACGCGGCTTTTAATTTCATCTTCATCAAGACCCATTTGCTTGGGTCCATAGGCAATTTCGTTAAATACCGTATCCTCAAAAATCTGGTACTCGGGATACTGAAAGCAAAGACCGACGGCAAAGCGAACCTGTCTTATCTTCTTTTTGTTTTCCTTGCTCCAGATATCCTTATCTTCAACGAAAACCTTGCCCTCGCTCGGCTCAAGCAAACCGTTAAAATGCTGAATAAGCGTAGATTTTCCCGAACCGGTATGGCCTATTATTCCGATAATTTCGCCCTCGTTTGCCTGAAAATCAATACCGTTAACAGCGGCAGACTCAAACGGTGTTCCTGCCGAGTATATGTATTTTAAGTTTTCACAGGCAATAATTGGCATTTTATTTTTCCAGTTCCTTATAGATTAGCTCGGCACAGTCCTTTGAATTCAAAACGGTGCTTTCGCTTTTCAGTTTCAGTTCGTTTACCAATGCGGTTGACTGGGGAACGTCAAGCTGAAGAGATGACAGCTTATCAATATCCGAAAATACCTCGGCAGGCGTTCCGTCAGCCTTTATAACTCCGTCGTCAATTACCACAACCCGGTCGGCTCTTACGGCTTCGTCCATATTGTGGGTAATAAGAAGAATTGTTATACCGTCGTTTCTGTTAAGCTTTAAGACGGTATCAATTACCTCGCGCCGTCCGCTCGGGTCAAGCATTGCCGTCGGCTCGTCAAGGACTATACATTCGGGCTTCATTGCGATAATTCCCGCAACGGCAACCCTTTGCTTCTGACCGCCCGAAAGCTTGCTCGGAGAGTGCTCCTTATACTCGTACATACCGACGGTTTTAAGAGCTTCGTCAACTCTTTTCCTGCATTCCTCGGGAGGTATTCCGAGATTTTCAACTCCGAAGGCTACGTCCTCCTCGACTATTGAGGAGACAATCTGGTTATCGGGATTCTGGAAAACCATACCGACTTTTCGCCTTACTTCGTAAATGCTTTCATCGTCCTTTGTTTCTATACCGTCAACTATGACCCTTCCGCTTTCGGGAAACAGGATTCCGTTAGTCAGCTTTGCCACGGTTGATTTTCCCGAGCCGTTATGACCGAGAAGAGCAA
>JAFSZK010000117.1 GCA_017458975.1 Eubacterium sp.
AGCATTAACGCTCCGTGCTTTTGTTTTAAAAGCTTTCCTCGTATATGATCCTGCTCGTCGTACTGCATTTTTGCAGCCTTTGCGTACTCCTTTACTGAGGAGCTTACGTTATCAAAGCTCGGACACTCCCTGCCCTCATAGGGCGTATTTCTGACGTCAACGGTATACGCCGTACCGTTAATATCGTGAAGCTCGGATATAACCTCGCCGTTATTCAGCCTCCGTGCAATTTCACAAACCTGCTTTTCGCCCATTCCGTAGATAAGCAAATCGGCATTTGAATCAATAAGAATACTCTGTCTTACCCTGTCGTCCCAGTAATCGTAGTGGGCAAAACGTCTGAGCGAAGCTTCAAGTCCTCCGATAATTACAGGGGAATCGGGATAAAGCTTTTTAATTATCTTACTGTAAACAATTACCGCTCTGTCGGGGCGCTTTCCGATTTTACCGCCTGCGGTATAAGCGTCAGAACCTCGCTTTTTCTTTGCCACGGTATAGTGAGCAACCATAGAATCAATATTACCGCTTGTTACAAGAAAACCGAGTCGGGGTTTTCCGAACTGAACAAAATCAGCCGTGCTATGCCAGTCAGGCTGGCTTAGTACGGCTATCTTAAATCCTTTATTTTCGAGAACTCTGGATATTATTGCCGCTCCGAAAGAGGGGTGGTCAACGTAAGCGTCGCCGGTTATGTAAACAAAATCGACGCTGTCCCAGCCCCTTTGGAGCATATCCTTTTTATTAACGGGAAGAAATGAGTTCATCAGAAATCCTCGTCGTCATAATTATCAAAGAAGTCCTCATTAAGCGGTGTTGTTTCTTCGGCGGGCTCTTCCCCGTCAAAGCTAATCTGTTCAGTGTTTTCGGCAGTAAATTCAGGCTCGTCAGCTGCACTTCCAGCAGCCTTCATCTGAATCCATTGCTGCATATTAATTCTTATTTCTCTCGGCTTCGCTCCGTCCTGAGGTCCGATTACGCCCTTTTCTTCAAGCTGGTCCATAATCTTTGAGCCCCTTGAATAACCTACGCCGAGCTTACGCTGAAGGAACGAGGTTGAAGCGCGTCCGTTTTCAAGGACGGTTTCAACAGCCTTTTCAAAGAGCGGGTCAAAATCGTCGCCCTCACCGTCGCCGTCGGTAAACGGAGACGAATTTTTATCCTGAACTGCCTTTTCTTCAATTTCCTTCTGAATATCCTCGCTGTATCGGCTTTCGCCCTGCTTTTTAATATAGTTACAAAGGCTTTCAACCTCCTCGTCGCTGATAAAACAGCCCTGAACACGAAGGGGCTTGCTTGCGCCGATAGGTGAATAGAGCATATCGCCTCTTCCGAGAAGCTTTTCCGCGCCGCCGGTATCAAGAATAGTTCTTGAGTCGATTGCCGACGAAACGGTAAGCGCAATTCGTGAAGATATATTTGCCTTGATAAGACCCGTGATAACGTCAACAGAGGGTCTTTGGGTTGCGATAACAAGGTGCATACCTGCTGCACGCGCCATCTGTGCAAGACGACAGATTGAGTCCTCAACCTCTTTAGGCGCCGCCAACATTAAGTCGGCAAGCTCGTCGATACATATTACAATTTTCGGCATCGGCTCCATATCGTCATGCTTTTTAACAAATTTATTATAACCCGCAATATCTCTTACGCCGGTATCCGAGAACGCCTGATAACGTTTAAGCATTTCGGATACAGCCCAACCGAGCGCGCCCGAAGCCTTCCTCGGGTCGGTTACAACGGGAACAAGAAGATGCGGTATATTTTCATATTTTGAAAATTCAACCTTCTTCGGGTCAATCATAAGGAATTTGACCTCGTCGGGTTTAGCACGGTAAAGGATTGATACGATAATAGAGTTCATACAAACCGATTTACCCGAGCCCGTTGTACCCGCAATAAGAAGGTGGGGCATTTTTGCGATATCGCAGAATACGGAATTACCCGCAATATCCTTACCGATACCCGCGGAAAGAATTGATTTTTGAGAATCAAATTCATCGGTATCAATAATCTCTCTCATTGATACGGAGTTCTTAACCGTATTCGGAATTTCAATACCTACGGCAGCCTTACCGGGAATAGGCGCTTCAATTCTTACGTTAGTTGCGGCAAGATTAAGCGCAATATCGTCGGCAAGATTTGTAATCTTGGAAATTCTTACGCCCGCTGCAGGCTTTAACTCATATCTTGTTACGGTAGGTCCTCTTGAAATATCGGTGATTTCAGCCGAAACTCCGAAGGACGCGAGAGTATCAACAAGAAGTCTTGCGTTTGTTTTAAGCTCGTTGCTTATATCCCTTTGGGATTTTTGTTTTGAAAGCTTTAAAATGCTTACGTCGGGAAGAACATAGTTGCCGACGCCCTTATTCATATCCTCGTCGGAAACCTTGAACTCGGGCGGCTTTTCGTCCTTTTTCTTTTCGGTCTTATTATCCTCCTGAGCCTTATCGACTATGTCGTCAAGGCTTTCGCTCTTTTTGTTTTTGTTCTTTTTATCCTCGGGATTTGCACGTTCCTCCCTGTTATGCCTTGTAGTTTCGTTAATTTCACGAATCATATTTGAATAATCGTCGTCGCCGAGATTATCGTCGTTTTTCTTACTTCGTCTTTTCTTATCCTGATTATCTCTGACGTCGCCGTTCATATTGTCCCTTACGTCTGGATAGTCGTCAAGGAACACGTCAAAATCGCTCATACGGCGTTCCCTGCGCTCCTTGATGTAATTAGGAACAGCGGTAACCGTATCGTGGCTTACCTTCTTGGTTTTCTTAACAAGAATATCATTTAGTATTCCGATAAAGATAAGTATATCCGCTATCATAAGAATAAGCGTTACAATAATTGCAGGCGCTTTTCCGAAGGTAAGGAAGAGCCATCCGATAAGCGCGCCGAAGAAGCCGCCGTTAAAGCTTGACGGGGCGATGCTGTAAGCATAAGTAACGGCGTCGCCGAACTTATCTCCGCTGTTATTAATAAGAATATGAATAAAGGTTGAAATAAAAAGAACGAAGGATACAATCATAATAAGGTCGTAAACGAAATTACGCTCCCACCTTGAAAGCTTTGATTCCTCGTCATCGTCGTCTCCCGAGCGCTTTTTAAAATTAATAAACGGGGAGGCAAGAGAAATAAGCGGAAAAATAATAGCACCGAGCCAGCCGAAAAGACCGATATAAAAATTATGTACGGCAAGCCACACGCCCTCGCCCGCAATAACCGCGACGAAGAAAAGAATAAGCGAAAGGCAGTAATACGCTATTCCTAAAATTCTTTTTCTTTCCTTTTTCTTATTTTCAAGCACCTCGGCATCCTGCTTCTTTTCGGCTTTTGCGCTTTTTTTAGGAGCAGGCTTTTTTGAGGTATTCTTTTTTGTCTGTGTCTTTTTTGTCTGAGCCATTTAAACCCCTTATCTCACTATTAACTGTACTATACCGACAACGGTAATTATTATTCCGAGCGCCGCGGTATAGTATGAAACGTATTTAAGATAGCCTTTATTAATAACCCATTTGAGAGTTCTTACACAAATAAACGAAGCGGCAACGGAAAAGATTAAACCGAGTATAATCTGAACCGCGCTTACGGGAACAGCCGCAACGCAGATTTCAATTATTCCCATTACGAGAAGAACGGGAGCGCACAGCGCAAAGGTATATTTAAACGCGATTGACTTTTTAACGCTCATAAAAATAAGTATTGCAAGGATTCCGCCCGTAAACGAAAAGCCCGATACCGGAACAAGCACAAGCGATGATATACCGCAAACGACTGCGGGAAGAAGCGACATCTGTTTATCGTTTCTTGAAAGCGAAAGCTGTCTTGCACAGAGGAAGGTAATCGCACCCGTTACGGCAATAAAGATACCGTCCTCAAAAAGAGTCTTATTAAAGCCTGAGCTTCTCAGCACATTATAGAGGAAGCCCGCGTCGCCGAGAGGAATCAGCCAAAGCAGCATAAAAGCGTATGTAATAAGCGTATAAAACATAAACTGTCTCGGCGGCTTTGCGCGTTTAACCGAAAAATTACGCTTAACAATATCAATACCGCTTGTTACAAACTCTACTCCGAGCATTTTGTAAACCTTAAAGCAGGAAGCGACAATACCGAGAGCAATACCGATATGTATTATTCCCGTAAGCGCGGCAACGCTGCCGTCAGCCCTACCCGCAAAATCGTGGAATATTGCGCTGTGACCCGACTCACTTATCGGAAATATCCAGGCGATTGACTGAAGTATTGCCTGTATGATTGATGTTATAACTGACATTGTTAAATCCTCCGAACAAGCCTCCGTTGTCAAGAAAGTATCCCGTCCTTATATAGTCAAAGGGATTGCTTGACGGCTCGGCTTGTTTTACTCTCTTTTCATTTTCGTTTAAAACAAGATTAATATCAAGAATTGTGTAAAGCATTGCTTTCAATCTCCCCGTTAATATAGCTAAGCGCGTCCTTAAGCCCGCCGAGGGTATCTATAAGTCCGCATTTCACGGCGCCCTCGCCGTCAAGGACGGTACCTACGTCCATTACAAGCTCGCCCGTTTTCATCATAAGCTTTCGAAAGCCCTCTTCGCTTATTTTTGAATTGTTCGCTACGAATTTAACTATTCTGTCCTGCATTTTTTCAAAATAGGAAAGGGTCTGCGGCACGCCTAAAACCGTTCCGTTCATTCTTACGGGATGCACGGTCATCGTTGCGCTCGGTACAATAAAGCTCTTTTTACAGCTTACCGCAAGCGGTACGCCGATTGAATGCCCTCCTCCGAGTACGAGGGAGGCGGTAGGAGTTTCCATTGTTGAAAGCAGCTCGGCTATTGCGAGCCCCGCCTCAACGTCGCCTCCTACGGTATTAAGGATAATCAAAAGTCCTTCAATTTCCTTACTCTCCTCGATTGCAACAAGCTGGGGAATAACATGCTCATATTTAGTTGTTTTATTCTGTGACGGAAGAATGAAGTGTCCCTCAATCTGACCTATGATTGTAAGACAGTGGATAAAGTGTCCGTCCTTCTCAACGGTAATCGACCCCGTTTCAAACGGCG
>JAFSZK010000002.1 GCA_017458975.1 Eubacterium sp.
ATCCTGAAAAAAATGTATTGATATGTGAAGATGAAAACGGAACCAGTTTCAGGATAATAGCTAAAGAGGGCGAAAAATTTGCAAAAATAGTCCCCGTTGGAACAGGTGACAATCCCTCGTCCCAAGAATAATTAGATGGTATAGGGGGATGGTACAAGATGTGGTACAGGGGACGGTTCCTCGTCCCAAGAATAAAAAAAGAGCCCGAGGGGCTCTTTTTTAGTGAAGAGAGAAAAGAGAAGAGAGAAGAGTGAAAAGAGAAGAGTGAGGTAAGCGGGGCGGACACCTATATATTACAATTTCCAAAATAATATTGAAAATTGCCTACAATATATGTATAATATAATGTGATATTTCAGGAGGACATATTATGGTTTTCAAATATAAGCCGAGCGGCGTTTGTTCAAGAGAGATAACTATTGACGTTAATGAGGAAAACGAAACCGTTAACAGCGTTTCCTTCGTTGGCGGCTGCAACGGAAATCTCAAGGGAATAGGCGCTCTTGTAAAGGGTAAGAGCATTGATGAAATAATCGAAGCGCTCGAGGGTATTGACTGCAACTATAAGGGCACGTCCTGTCCCGACCAGCTTGCAAAGGCTTTAACTCAGATTCAGGAGCAGTTATAAGGAGAAAAAAATGTTTAAGCTTGAAAGTGAAAGACTTAAAAGAGAGTTTAAAATTACCGACAACAATTTTTATGCGAGTCAGATTTTAAATAAATACTCCGAAATGAGCTTCGTTCCCGACGGAAACGGAACCGAGTTTACCGTTCATTTTGCAAACGGCGAGGAATTTTCCGCCAAGGGACTTCCCGTTGTTGATTCAAGCGAGGAAAACGGTAAGCTTAAGTTTGTATTCGCTGAAAATATGGGCGTAACGGTTACCGCCGAATACTGGGTACACGAGGATAAAAAGACCCTTTGTAAACAGCTTACAATTACTCAGAGCGACGACAAGGTAATCGACTTTATTCTTCTTGAAAATACGGGTATTATTAATTCCGAAACCCACCTTACCGTACACAGAAATAAGGGAACTCAGCTTCCTCACGAATGGGCGGTATTAGGTCAGCCCTTCTATATTGACTCCCTTTTCTTCGGTTGTGAATTTCCGGGCGCAGACAGCCGTATAGTTTACGGTACGGGAAGAATTAAGTACTATATCGGCAAGACCGTAGGAAGCAATTATAAATGCCCCGTAACCGTTATGGGCGGAGCAAAGGACAACAGCATTGCCGAGGTTAAAAAGGCTTTTGGCGAGTATATTGATTTTATAAGTACAAAAATTGATTTAACCTTCAGCGTCAACACCTGGTTTGACAATATGGGTAAAATGAGCGAAAAAAGCGCGATTGACTTTTTTGAAGCCGTTTCGGGCAAGCTCAGGGAAAATTCAGCTCCCGAAGTATCAAGCTATGTTATTGACGACGGCTGGTGCAATTATAAAGCAAAGTTCTGGGATTTCAACAAGGCTTTCCCCGAAGGCTTTGATAATGTAACTAAAAGCGTTAATGAGCTCGGCGGCGGGCTTGGCGTATGGCTGTCCCCGCGCGGCGGATATTCTCATAACAAGAAGTTCGCAAAGAAAATTCAGCGCGCAAAGAACGGCTATTATAACGAGGTCGGCGACGAAATCTGCGTTGCTTCAAGAAAATATACCGAAAAGCTCTGTGATTATCTTATTGAAATGACTGAGAAGTATTCGCTCAATATGTTAAAGCTTGACGGCTTTGCAAGCGAAGCCTGTCCCGACGAATCACACGACCACCTTTGCGGCGGTAAATATGAGATGTACTATATTACCGACTTATGGCATAACTGGGTTGACCTTCTTACAAAATACAGAGCCTCGGGCGAAAAGGCGAAAAATGCATGGATTAATCTTACCTGTTTTGTAAATCCGTCTCCGTGGCTTCTTCAGTGGGTAAACTCAATCTGGATTCAGAACTGTGACGATATTGGTTTTGCTGATAATTATAAGGAGCAAAGACAGCTCGATTCCGAAATTACCTACCGCGATTCGGTTTATTTCGACCAGTTTATGAACAGGGGAATACAGCTCCCGATGAAGGCGGTATATAACCACGAGCCGATTTATGCAAAGGGCGCCGAGGTTGATTATACCGACGAGGAATTTGAAAAGTACGTCCTTTGGTGCGCTGTTCGCGGAGCCTCGCTTAATGAAATGTATCTTTCGCCCGATATGATGAGCGAAAATAAATGGGCGTCCCTTGCAAAGGCTATGAATTTTCAGAAGGAAAACTATTCCGTTCTCAAAAACGCCTCCTTTATCGGCGGCAGACCTGATGAAAATAACGTTTACGGCTTTGTAAGCTGGAGTGAAAATGAAGGAATTGTTGCGCTTCGTAACCCGAGTAACGAGGAAGCGCCTCTTACCCTGACTCTCAATAAGCTTATGGGCGTTCCAGAGGATTTAAGCGGTGTTAAAAAGGTTAACGTTTACTGTAAGTCAATGGTACAGACCGACGCCGAATATTCCTATAACGATAAGGTTAAAATGACCTTACAGCCCTTTGAAGCGGTAATCTTTAAATTTGAAAAATAATAAGAAAAGAGAATAGCTATGGTATGTAAAAAGTGCGGCAGCGAAAATGTCGTAAACGAGGGCGAACGCTTTGTATGTAAGGACTGCGGCGCGGTTGCAGTAGACCCCTCAAACAAAAAAGAGCTTAAAAAAATAAAAAAGGAAAAGAAGCAAAAGGAAGAGGAAAACAAATCCTTTTTAAGAGAAACTGTTGATTTCTGTCTTCCGATTGTTATTGCGCTTATCGTTGCAATGCTTCTTAAAACCTTTGTCTTTGCAAATGCGGTTGTACCTACGGGCTCAATGCTTAATACAATTCAGGAGCAGGACAGACTTATTGCAAGCCGAATTGAGTATAATTTCCACGACCCCGAAAGATTTGATATTATAATCTTTAAATTCCCCGACGACGTTGCCGCTCACGAGCAGGACCCGAGCCATAAGGTTGATTATTTTGTTAAAAGAATTATCGGTCTCCCGGGCGAAACGGTAACTATCGTTAACGGCGTTGTTTACGTTGAGGATAAAAACGGAAATACGACCCAGCTGAGGGACGATTTTGTAACCGCCTGCAAGCCTACGGGAAATTACGGACCCTACAAGGTACCCGAGGACAGCTATTTTGTACTCGGCGATAACAGGGAAGCCTCAGCCGACTCCCGATTCTGGGAAACGACGAACTATGTTAAAAGGGATTTGATTATCGGAAAGGTTAAATTCCGTTATATGCCCTTTAATACAGCAGGAAAGCTTGAATAAAAAAGTGCCTCATAGGAGGCGCTTTTTTAATTACGAATTACGAATATCGGGTGCTTCGCACGATTATATGATACTAATTGTTCAAGCGAAGCGAGTAACATAAATTCGTCATTTGTTATTTGTAATTTATAATTTGTAAAATATATTGACATACATTTACTTTTGTGTATAATATAATCGCACTGTATCCGGTTAAGGAACGGTAGCAGAAAGGAAAACTAAATATGAAAAGTAACACATTGAAAATTGCTGTAACAGGCGTTCTGACTGCAATTGTACTTGTTTTGCAGCTCACGGGCGCGGCAATCAGATTCGGAACCTTCAGCATTACGCTTACCCTTGCTCCTATTATCGTAGGCGCAGCGCTTGGCGGAATCGGTTCGGGCGCATGGCTCGGCCTTGTGTTCGGCGCGGCGGTACTTATTTCGGGCGACGCAGCTCCGTTTTTAGCGGTAAATCCCGTAGGAACCGTAGTTACGGTACTCCTTAAGGGAGCGCTTGCAGGTCTTGCAGCGGGTGCGGTTTATAAGCTTATTGAAAAGAAGAACGAATTAGTTGCAACAATCTGCGCGGGTATTACGGCTCCCGTAGTAAATACGGGCGTATTCCTTCTCGGCTGTCTGGTGTTCTTTATGCCGACCGTTAACGAGTGGGCAAAAGCAGCAGGAACGGAAAATGTCGGAAAGTATATGATTGTCGGACTTGTAGGAATTAACTTCCTTATTGAGCTTGGTATAAACCTTGTTTTAAGCTCGGTAATAGTAAAGCTTATCCGTCTTGGAAAAAAGCAGCTTTCAAGAAATGAACAATAAATTAAACAGGTGGCTGCGCCACCTGTTTTTATTTTAATATTTATTACAGCTTGATGAGTGGGGACATTCGGAGCACTTGCAACCGCAGGCTCCGATTCCCGCTTTTTTATCCTTAACTATTTTTCTTATCGCAAGAAAAACGATTAATCCGATTACGGCAATTACAACTATCGTAACCCAATTTGATATTAAAAAGCTAAGCATATTATCACCTCACGAGATGATTTTCATCATATTTATTCTTTCTGAAAAGCATATAGCAAAGTCCGCCGAGCGCGATAAATGCAGCGATTATTCCGATAATATTATTCTTTATATCGCCCGAGAAAAGGCATCCGAGCTGATATACGATAAGCGAAATAATATAAGCAAAGCCGCACTGATAGCCGATTGCAAACCAGGTCCATTTTGCATTGTTCATTTCTCTTTTGATTGCACCGATTGCTGCGAAGCACGGAGCGCAAAGAAGGTTGAAAATAAGGTATGAATAACCTGCAAGAGCGCCGTGACCGCCCGAGAAGGAGCCGAAGTCCTTAGCGAGAGCCGTCCAGATTTCATCGCCGTTTTCGGCAAGCTCGCCGCCGAAGTGGTAAAGCTGACCAAAGGTGCTTACAACGTTTTCCTTTGCAATTAAGCCCGTAACTGCCGCAACCGCTGTTTTCCAGCTGCCCCAGCCGAGCGGGATAAATAACCATGCAAAGAGATTTCCGATTTTTGCCATTAAGGAATTATCAATTTCTTCAATCATACCGAACTTTCCGCCCTCAATTCCGAAGGAGAGGAAGAACCATATAACGATAGTTGAAAGAAGGATAATTGTACCTGCTTTTTTAATGAAGGACCAGCCGCGCTCCCATGTTGAGCGGAGTACGGTTCCGATTGTCGGAAGGTGGTATGCGGGAAGCTCCATAACGAAGGGAGCGGGGTCGCCTGCAAAGCGCTTTGTTTTCTTAAGCATAATGCCCGATACGATTATCGCCGCAACGCCTATGAAATATGCCGAAGCCGCAACAAGTCCCGAGCCGCCGAAGAGCGCGCCTGCGATAAGTCCGGTAATCGGAAGCTTAGCCGAGCAGGGAACAAAGGTTGTTGTCATAATCGTCATTCTGCGGTCGCGTTCGTTTTCGATTGTACGCGAAGCCATAACTCCGGGGATGCCGCAGCCCGTACCGATGAGCATCGGAATAAAGGACTTACCCGAAAGTCCGAAATGGCGGAAAATCCTGTCCATAACGAAGGCAACTCTCGCCATATATCCGCAGCCCTCAAGGAAGGCAAGCATTACGAAGAGTACGAGAATCTGGGGAACAAAGCCGAGAACGGCGCCTACGCCGGCAATAATACCGTCGTTAATAAGACCGAAAAGCCATTCGGGGATTTTTCCCTCGAGCAGTGCGCTTACCGCATTCGGAACCCACTCGCCGAAAAGAACGTCGTTAACCCAGTCGGTAGCTCCTACTCCGACGGTTTGCATTGCTATGTAGTAAACAAGGAACATAACGACTGCAAATATCGGAAGTCCGAGAAAGCGGTTTGTAACTATTTTATCTATCTTGTCGCTTGTAGAAAGCTTGCCGCGGTTTGCTTTTATGTAGCTTGATTTAATAATTGA
>JAFSZK010000014.1 GCA_017458975.1 Eubacterium sp.
CGCCGTTACCCTTAACCTTTCCGCCGCCCGTCAGGACGATGTTTTCGGCGCCGTCGGCGTGAAGTATACCCATATGGTTATATCCCTCGCCCGTTTTATCAGCGCAAAGCGCGGAGCCTTTTTCAATAAAAAGAGTTACGTTTGACTTAAGGAAAACCGTTTTTGTAACATAGTCTCCCCCGCTTATAAGAACGACTCCCTTTTTCTCAGAAGCCGCGTTTACCGCTTTGTTAACAGCCTCGGTATTGTCGGTTAAATTAACATTTGCGCCGAAATCCCTTATATCAAAAACATTTTTCTTCGGCGGCTTCTGGGGCTTTATATAATTTTCCTCGGGATAATAGCTTGAAAAGTCAAAAGGGCGCACCTCGGTATAAGGCTCACCCTTTGTAATTCTTAAATCCTTTCCGAAAAGGAGCGTATTTAATTTGTCAATGCTGTTTCGTCTGTCTTTCATAACTAAATCTGACGGATTAAATCCTTATCCTTACGGGCAGCCCACGCAATATTATAAGAGTGGTCGCCGACTCTTTCAAGGTCCTGAAGAAGCTTTGTAAATACAACGCCCGACGAGGTGTGACATTTCTTCTGGCGAAGTCGCTGAACATGGTTATCCTGAGCCTGAAGAGTAAGAGAGTCAATTGTATCCTCAAGAAAATGAAGATAATGCTCGTCATCATCGGGAAGAGATTTGTTGACGAACGCGCCGACTGCTCTGTCAAAGAGCTCAAGCGCCTTTTCGTAAATATCGTTAATCTCTTTCATACTCTCCTTTGAGAAGTCAAGATTATCCTTGATAATAACCTCGTTTTTATTCAGGATATTGAGCGCGTGGTCGCCGATTCTTTCAAGGTCGGTAATAACGTGGAACAGCTTACCTACATACTCCGAGCTGTCACCCGAAAGGGTGTGGGAAGTAATTGTTACCATAAAGTCGGAAATATTGTGGTTAAGCCAGTTTACAAGCTCTTCGTTATCCTTGATTTCCCTTTCGTGTTCAAGGGAGCCTGCAAGCAAATCTTCACAGGCAAGAACAAGGTTTTTCCTTACAAGCTTTGCCATTCTTTCAACCTCGCTTCCCGCCTGGAGAACCGAGATATTACCATTGCCCGTAAGCTTTTTATCAATATAGGTAAAGCGGAACGAGGATTCGTGTTCCCTTGTTTTGACAACTCTTTGCGATATTTTTACAATCGGCTTTGTAAACGGAAGCAGAACGAGCGCGGTTACTACCTTAAAGATAATATGACAAGCCGCAACTGCAACCGAACCGTTTGCAGAGTGGGTTTCAATAAAGTCAATAAACGGCTGACAGTAAGCAATCGGGGTAAAGAATACCAAAACGAGATTGAAAATAAAGTAAATTACCGCCGCTCTTTTTGCATTTGTTTTTGCGCCGATTGACGACAGGAAGAGTGGAGTTGCCGAGCCTACGTTAATACCGATTATAAGGAATATTGCAAAGTTAAGCGGAACTACGCCCTGAAGCGCGAGCACCTGCAAAACGCCGATTGCGGCGCTTGATGACTGCAAAATCGAGCAGATGATAAAGCCGATTATAATTCCGAGAACGGGGTTATTTGCGGAAGCAATAAAGTTCTGGAAGCCTACGCTGCTCTTGAGTACGCCCATAGCGGAATCGCCGCTCATATATTTAAGACCGAAGAAAAGAATACCGAAGCCTAAAATAATCTGACCGGTGTATTTATGGGTTTGCTTTTTGGCGAAAATATACATTGCCGTACCGACAAAAATACAAACCGGGGCAATAGCCGAAACGTCAATAGCAATAAGAACCGCGGTTACGGTTGTACCGATATTTGCGCCGATAATTACGCCCGTCGCCTGCGCCAAATCCATAATACCCGCGTTCAAAAAGCCCATAAGCATTACGGTTGTGGCAGACGACGACTGAATTACGGCAGTAACAAGAACGCCGAGGAAGAAGCCCTTGATGGGGTTTCTTGTCAGCCTTTCAAGTAAGTCTTTCATTTTATTTCCGGCTACCTGATTGAGACCCTTGCTCATATAGTTCATACCGAACAGGAAGAGTCCGAGTCCGCCGAAAAGATTAATAATATTTACAATACCCATATTAAACCTCAATAAATATTATTCATCACATATTTTGGAAATCTCAAATTCCCTCAATTACTATATAACACAGATATTGTCAAATGTCAATATAATAAAAAGGGAGGGCGCGGAAGCCCTCCCCTACATTTCTTATTAAAGTTTTTTGAGCCAGTCGAGGATGTCGTTCATAACCTCGTCTTTATTGAGCTCATTTAATATTTCGTGGCGACAATTCGGATACAGCTTTAAGGTCACGTTAGTGTGTCCGCTTGCGCCGAGCTTTTCGTTAATGTTTTTAATTCCCTGCGCCTTCGGTCCTACCGGGTCCATCTCGCCCGAGGTAAGAAGAATTTTCAAATCCTTCGGAACCGAAGCATACCATTCGGGAGTATTTGCCGCGATATTAAGCTTAATAAGGTCGTTCATACCCTGAGCCGAGAAAAGGAAGCCGCAATACTTATCCTCGATATACTTATCAACAATATCGTTATCGCGGGTCAGCCAGTCAAAATTGGTTCTTCCCTCGAAGCCCTTTCCGTAAGAGGAAAAGCTCATTTTATCAAGAGTTTTGCTCTTATGCTTCGAGCCCTTGATTTTTGCGTCAAGAGCGGAAATCTTGTCTCCGAGCGCAGCAATCGGGTTAACGTCGCCCGTACCCATATAAATAGCTCCCGCATAACCCGCATCGGGATACCATGCGGTAAGACAGCGGCAGATAAAAGAGCCCATTGAGTGGCCCATAACCGCAATTTTCTTATCGGGATTTTCGCTTTTAGCAATATCAAAATTCTTTTTAAAATCATCTACAAGAGCCTTGTAGCCGTCCTTTTCGCCAAACCAGCCGCTCTCGTCAAAATTCTCATTTGACTTACCGTGGTTTGCCATATCGTGCATATAAACGGCAATTCCGTTAGAGGTTAAAAATTCGATAAAGCCAAGATATCTTTCCTGGTGCTCCGCCATGCCGTGGTTGATTACAAGAACGGTATCGTACTCGCCGTTTTCAGGCGTGTACTTAGCTGCATAAATATTGCAGACGCCGGTTGCGGACGGGAAATTATAAGCCTTGATATTCATAAAATCACTCCAATTCAGTTGTCAGACGTCAGACGTCGGGTTTATTATAATCGGGAGGGCATGGTAACCCTCCCCTTAATTACATAATTATTCTTCCTGGGCTGCTTCCTCTTCGGGAATATCGGAGGTACAGTGAGGGCACTTAGTTGCTTCGATATCAATCTCACTCTTACAGAAGGGGCAGGTCTTTGTTGTCGGCTCCTCCTCTTCTTCCTTCTTTTTGCCGAGCGCCTTTGCCTTGTTTGCCGACTTAACGATAAGGAAGATGATGAACGCTATGATAATGAAGTTAAGAATAGCAGAAATAAACTTACCTACGTCAATAGCCTGTCCTTTACCGAGGTCGATAGCAAGACCGATGTCCGTTCCGCCGATTCTTGCGATAAGCGGGTTAATAATATTCTCGATAAGAGCGTCAACGATAGTCTTGAAAGCTCCGCCTATGATAACGCCTACTGCAAGGTCGAGAACATTACCCTGAGCAATGAACTCTTTAAATTCTTTGAAAAACTTTTTCATTTTGTTTTCTCCTTTTCCGATTTATAAAATTATACAAAAATATATTACCATATATTAACAGCAAAATCAAATATTTATGTAAGATTTTTATAACTATTAAAGCAACGCCTTATAAATATCGCCCTTTTTAAACGGGGTTGAAGCGGCAATTTCCTTAGCGGCATTATTTATACTCATACCGTCCTCAACAAGCTTTCTTGCCATACCGACCGCGTCTTCAAGGGTTAAAGTCTGTTTTTCCTTTTTCTTTCCTTCGAGGATTAAAACGAATTCCCCCTTCGGCTTTTCTTCACTGTATTTGTCAATCGCCTCGCTTAAGGTTGTATTGATAACCTCCTCGTGGATTTTTGTAATCTCGCGCACAAGAGCAATTTTTCTTTCTCCGAAATGGGAATAAAAATCACTCAGCGTATTAACAAGCTTATGCGGAGCCTCATAGAAAATCATTGTTCTTTTTTCGTTTTCAAGCTCCTCAAGGTGCTCCCTTCTTGACTTTTTACTTACCGACAAAAAGCCCTCAAAGGTAAAGCGTCCCGACTCCATACCCGAAAGCGCAAGCGCCGTTGCAAGAGCAGTCGGTCCCGGAACAGCCTCAACCTTTATACCGAGCTCGTGGCAGAGCTTAACCAAATCCTCGCCCGGGTCGGAGATTGCGGGCATACCCGCGTCGGTTACTATCGCACAGCTTTCGCCGTTTAAAATCCTTGCGGTTATTACCTCTCCGCGCTCTCTTTTGTTATGCTCAAAGTAGCTTACCATTTCCTTTTTAATGCCAAAATGGTTAAGCAGCTTAAGCGTAACTCTTGTGTCCTCAGCGGCAATAAAATCAACCCTTTCGAGAGTTTCAAGCGCTCTCGGCGAGAGGTCGCCGAGGTTGCCGATAGGCGTTCCTACAATATATAAAATTCCTGTCATTATCTCACCTTGTCCTCATATCCGTCAGCATATGAGCCGTATATTTCAAGCATTTCCTTACTGAATTTTGACTCTTCGTTTTTAAGCAAAAGCTCCTTTTCAACACGCAGAAACGGCTTTGCACCCCTTTTTCCTTCAATCAGAAACAAAAACGGCTCCTCCCCCGCTTTGTCACAAACGAAGCGAAGTCTTTTAGGCTCAAGCCTGTACTCTCTCATAATGCTTATTACGTCAACGAGCCTTTCGGGTCTGTGACACATACAGAAGCGTCCGCCGAAGGTAAGAAGATAATTTGCCGCCTTAACAGCGTCCTCAATATTACAGCAAACCTCGTGTCTTGCAATTCTTGCGCTCTCGGACAGCGACTCTATTCCCGTATTTACGGGCTTATACGGCGGGTTCATTGTAACAAGCGTAAAGCCCTCGGGAGTGAATTCCTCTTTTATATTTCTTAAATCACAGAGGTGAGGAATAAGCCTTTCTTCAAAGCCGTTTTCCTTTATACTTTCCTTAACCTGATTAATCGCGTTTTCCTGAATATCAAGACAGTGAACGGGGCTTTGGCTTTTATCACGCAGCCACAGCATCGGAATAATTCCGCAGCCCGTGCCCATATCAATACACCGGTCTTTTCTTTTAACCGCAGCAAAATAGGAAAGCAAAACCGCGTCCGTACCAAAGGTGTGCTCCTCGCTTACCGCAAGCCTTACGTCGTCGGAGAGTCTTTCAAAAGTATAACTCATACCATACCACCGTTAACGCCGAGTATCTGGTTTGTAATATATCGGTTTTCGGCAAGGAATAATACCGCCCTTGCAACCTCCTCGGGCTTTCCGAGACGTCCGAGCGGAATCTCCTTTTCAAGCTCCTTTTTATCAAACCAGGAATTCATACGCGTATCAATTATTCCGGGAGTAATGCAGTTTACGGTAATACCCGACGGAGCAAGCTCCTGAGCAAGCGCCTTTGTAAAGCCGATAATTCCCGCCTTTGTCATTGAATAAAGCGTTTCGCACGACGCGCCGCATTCGCCCCAGATTGAGGAAATATTGATAATTGCGCCGCTGTGTTTTTTAAGCATTGAAAGACAGGCAAATTTTGAAGCAAAATAAACCGCTCTTTCGTTAATGGCGGTAATTCGTTCATAGTCCTCGGGCGTAGTATCGTTAATCATCTTGATAAGAGCCGCTCCCGCGTTATTTACAAGAACGTCGATATCTCCGAGGGCTTTAAACATCTCCTCAATTTCATCAACCTTTTCAAGATTGCATTTTACCAATGTAATTCCGTTATAGTCGGGCTTAGTATCGTTATAGGTTATATATACGTCATAGCCGTTTTCTTTAAACAAAAGAGCGCAGGCTTTACCTATACCCGTTGCGCCGCCTGTAATTAATACCTTTTTCATAATCCTGCTCCGTTAAAAATAATTACTTATTTAATATAACATTTATTGTTGAAATTTTCAATTGTATAGTATATAATTTTATAAATAATGAAATTTGAGGATTAACTATGGAAAGAGAATTCTATACAATTTCGGTTTATGTTGACAAGGACGAAAACCTTATCGGTATTCCCTGCGGCGACAGCGATAAATACGGAATTGCGGACATTGATACGGTTATGCTTTTAAAGGCTCCGTATACGGATAAGGCGCTTGAGAGCTATATTGAAAAGGTAATAGGCGCCTGCTACACAAAAAAGCGTAACGATAAAAGCCCCGTTTCAACAATTGAAAGGTATACAAAAAAGAACGGCTTTATTGAAGCAACCGCCGACTTTACAATGATTTCAATTGTTAAAACCCAAACCAATTATTCTCTTATGCCTACCTTTAACGATTACGAAAAGGGACCGCTTGCGATTGACGACGATGAAAAAATACTCGCGCTGAATTACGGCGAGGGCGAAATGGCGGACGTTATAAGAGGCTATATTGAGGTATACCTCAAGGCAAATATGTTCTATAAAGAAAAGCAGGAGCTTGAAGAGGAAAAACGAAAAAAAGCAAGTGAAAAATAAGGAATAGTTTATGCACTTACTCAAGGTTGAAAAAACTCATTACATAGGACAGGCGGACCCGTATATTCTTAAAAGCCGCGGACGTTACTATATTTACGTAACGGGCCACGACGGAGTTTACGCGTATCACAGCGATAATCTTTTTGACGCATGGGAATATTACGGTAAGGTAACTACGCTTGAAAACCATCGCGATTTCTGGGCTCCGAGCGTTATTGAGCTTGACGGAGTTTATTATATGTACTGCTCTTTTGAGTTTTACGGAGATACTCCCGACAAGGGCGGTCATCGCCAGAGTATGCATGTTTTCACCTCTGACAATCCGCTCGGTCCGTTTGAAAATTCTAAACAGATTCTGCATCCGTTTTCAATAGACAGCCATATCGTAAAAAACGAAGCGGGACTGTTTTTATTCTATTCAACAAACCGCTTTGAGGGCGAAAGAATCGGAACGTATATTGCAGTTGATAAAATGCTTGACCCGTTCACTCCCGAGGGCAAGCCGAAAACGGTTGTTGTACCCACGCTTGACGAGGATATTTACCGTCGCGACAGATATAAAAAGGGTCAGCACTGGCATACTATCGAGGGCGCGTATTATCTCAGAGAAGGCGACTGGCACTATGTTATGTACTCGGGTAATTGCTACGAGCAACCCACCTACTACGTTGGTTATGCAAGGTGCAAAAGCGATGAAAACGACCTCACAAAGCTTGAATTTGAAAAATACCCCGACGATAATACATACTTCCCCGTACTTTTTGCAAACGAATTTGAAGAAGGCACGGGACATCACTCTATGATAAAAGAGAACGGACAGTGGTATGCAATTTATCACGCCCGCGATTATAACGACAATCTCGGCGCAGACGCCTTTGACGCGCGAAACGCCCGTATCTGTAAAATGCATATTAAAGACGGTGTAATCACCGCAGAAAGATATAAGGACAGAATATGAACGAATGGAAGAATAATTTGCGGAAAATCAAGCCTTACGTTCCCGGAGAGCAGAGCAAGGACAGCGATATAGTTAAGCTCAACGCCAATGAAAATCCCTATCCACCCTCTCCGAAGGCAATAGAGGCTATAAAAAGCTTTGACTTTAACAGCTTAAAAAAATATCCTCCCTCGGACGCAGCTCAGCTTAAAGCAGCGATTGCAAAGCATTACGGCGTAGGGATTGAAAACGTTTTTCTCGGAAACGGCAGCGACGACGTTCTGGCGCTCGCTTTTCAGGCGTTTTTCAACGGTGACAAGCCGATAGCTTATCCCGACATTACATACAGCTTTTACCCCGTGTGGTGCGAGATGTTTAAAATTCCGTACAAGACCTATCCGCTGGGTGATGATTTTCGCATTAACCCCGAGGACTACAGGGAAGAAAACGGCGGAGTCGTTATTCCGAATCCCAACGCGCCTACCTCAATAGGCGAAGACGTTGACTTTATTGAAAAAATGCTAAACTTCAACCGTGACAGCGTTGTCATCATTGACGAGGCGTATGCGGATTTCGGCGTACAAAGCGCGGCGCTTTTTGTTGACAGCGATAAATACAATAACCTTCTTGTAACGGGTACTTTTTCAAAATCGCGCTCACTCGCAGGACTTCGTATAGGCTTTGCGCTCGGTTGTGCCGAGCTTATTTCGGTACTTGAAGCGGTTAAGAATTCCTACAATTCATATACAATTGACTCGCTTTCAATTGCAGCAGGAACAGCCTCTGTTGAAGACGATGAATATTTCAGGGAGGTTATTGATAAAATAATTAAAACAAGAACCCGCCTGACCCGTGAGCTGCGCGAACTCGGCTTTACGGTTTTTGACTCCTCGGCAAACTTCGTTTTTGCGACTCACGGCGAATACAAAATGAAGGAGCTTTTTGAATATCTTAAAACGAAAAAGGTATTTATAAGATATTTCAACCTGCCGAGAATTGATAATCATATCAGAATTACGGTTGGCACCGATAAAGAAACGGATATTCTAATAAGAGAAATCAAAAATTATATGGGGGTAAATAATTGATGAAACAGTTTTCAAAGGCGCTTGCGGTTTTTATTAACCTTGCAAATTACGCTGTAGGAATTGCGGTAACGGTTATACTTCTTTTCAAGCTCGATTACCTTTCGGTATTCTTTATAAACGGTATGACCTCAAACGAAGGACTCTTTTTCAATATGGCAATATTCATTATTGCTCTCGCGCTTATCGGAATTGTACTCAATATGCTCGTTGACGAATACGACAAAAAGGATATGACCTTTCAGTTTCCCCTCGTTTTTGAAATACTGCCGATAATTATAAGCGTTATAAACATTATTTACGCGTTCAAAGGTGAAACGACAAGGGAAAAGCTTATCGTAATCGCGGTATCGCTTTTATACTCCGCTCTGTCCCTTGTAACAATCTACTGCGGCTCAAGAGTATTTCAGATTTATCCGAAAGAGAATAAATAAAAAACCTTGCAGGTTTTCCTGCAAGGCTTTTTTATTTACAGAACTATTCCGTTTTGGGTTTTGAGGAAGCACATTATTTTTTCTTTAATAATTTCAACGCCTCCGATTTGGTTGCTTTCAATATTAAGCGGAAGAATCGGGTCGTGAACGGAAAGACGAAGCAAAAGCCAGCCGTCTCCGTTATTCTTATCAAAGTTAATTCGTATTCCCTCATAGCTGTCAGGTACAATCTCCCAGCCGCTCTGTTCTTTTGCATATTTCTCAAGCGAACTGATAATACCCTCGCCTGTCGTTTTGAAATCCGTATCGGAAATCTTAATTCTAATCTCTGTTGCCTCGGCAGGCTCTTTAAGCTCGGTTAAAAGTGAGGAAAGAGTTTTGCCCTCCTGTCTTAACTGAGCAGCCTTTACGATTATTTTAGTACAGAGATATGCGCCATCGTCAAGATAATAATTCTCTTCCATAGCGGCGTGTCCCGAGGTTTCGATTGCAAGAGGAGCGTTAATTCCGCTGTTTTTAAGCTCTATAGCCTTATTGATTACGTTTTTATAACCGCGGCGAAAGCGAAGATGCTTTCCGCCGAGATGCTGTTCAATGAACTCGGCAAGGCCCGAGGAGGTAACGGAATCGGTTACGATTGTTCCGCCCGGGTTGTTTTCAAGCGCAATGCACGAAGCAAGTGCAACAAGACGGTTGCGGTTAATCTCATTTCCGTCGCTGTCAACCGCGCCTCCGCGGTCAACGTCGGTATCAAAAATAATTCCCAAATCGGCGCCGCTTTCAAGAACCGCGTCGCAAATTGATTTCATAGCTTCTTTATTCTCGGGGTTCGGAACATGGTTCGGGAAGGTACCGTCGGGCTCAAGATACCGCGAGCCCTTTGTATCCGCGCCAAGCACACGCAAAACGTCGCGCTCATAGAAACCGCCGACTCCGTTTCCCGCGTCTACAACTATTTTAAAGCCCCTCAGCGGGTGCTCATAGTCCTTTGCGTTAACCTCTTTTTTTATAAAGTCGCAAAGATGGCGGCAGTAGGCGCTCATATAGTCCTTTGCAATAACCGTTCCCGTTTCTTTCGTTTCCGGCGTTTTCCTGCTTTCGGCGTATTCGAGAATTTCGATAATATCGCCGTGGTCAAGACCGCCCGAAGGAATAAAAAATTTCAGTCCGTTACGGTTAAACGGATGGTGGGAGGCGGTAATCTGTACAGCTGCGTCACATCCCAAATCAACCGTTGTCATAAACATTGCGGGAGTTGAGCTCAAAGCGCAATCGTACACCTTAACTCCGTATTTTATAAGAGTATTTATAACCAAATCGGCAATATGCTCGCCCGAAATACGGCAATCGCGTCCTACGGCAACGGTAAGGTCGCCGCTTTTTTTATTGCACTTCTTTTCAAGCCAGAGCGCAAAGCCGCCCGCGATTTCGCAAACAACCTCATCAGTCAGGTTAACGCTTTCGCCTTCAACCCCTTCGCTTGCTATGCCGCGAATATCGGTTCCGCTTTTTAAAATGCGGTATTTTTCACTTAACATAATTCACTCCGAGAGAATAATTAATAGATTACGCACTTTGTACGTTTGGGGATATTGTCATATATCCATTTTGCGTTCTTAGTTGCAAGACGGATACAGCCATGCGAAAGGTTTTTACCGAGACGGGAGTTCATAACTCTGTTCGGTTTGCTTGTCTGGAAGTAAAGAATTGAGTGGAAATAGTATCCGCTTGTAATTCTTGTTGCCCACCAAACGCGGCAGTCTGCCGAATCAAAATACCTTTTATGCCAGGGCTGCTGTCTTGTACCGAGAAGGAAGGTTCCCGTAATGGTCGGAGTGGAGGGCTTGCCCGTAGTACATGAGAAATACTTAATTCTCTTCCAGTTGCCCTTTTTGCCCTTATAGATACCTACCTTGTGAATTTTCCTGTCCACAAGAATAAGGTACTTTGTAGGAGAGGAGAGTCCGTCCGCCTTATTATCCATTTTATTGTAAGCATATTCAAGCTGACCGTTCTTTTTAAACTTGTATTTCTTACCTTCGATTTTAACAACGCCCGTTGCAGCCTTGCCCTTTTTATCACCCGACTTATAGAAGAAGTATTTATTTTTCTTAATCTTCTTCCAGCCGGTAACCATCTGGGCGTTTGAATCAAAGAAGTAATATGAGGAGCCAATTTTCTTAAAGCCCTTTACAGCCTTTGCAGTTGAAGGGTCAAAATAATATCTCTTGGCGTTGCTGTTTTTCCAGCCGGTACGTCTGCGGTAGCTTCCGTCAAAGAAATAATAATCATTTCCGATTTTCTTAAGTCCCATTACCGAAGCGCCGTCAGGCTTATTAAAATAATACGTATCGCCGTTTACGGTATGGAAGCCCGTAAGCATAATACCCGATTCGTTAAAATAGTATTTTTTTGCATTAATCGTTTTAAGGCCTTTGGTTTTCTTTCCCGTTTCGGTATCGAAATAATAGGTCCAGTCGCCGATTTTCTTAAAGCCCTTTGCGGCAACGTCGTTTTCGTAGTAGTAGTCGCCGTCCTCGCTCCAGCCGTTTTTCGGCTCGGGCGGTAAATCTGCAAGCGCGTTCATCGGCACGGCGGAAAACGCCATAATAAGCACAAGCAAAACACTTAAAACCATTCTCATTTTTTTCATTTTCATTTCTCCTTTATACTATTTATCATCGTCGCTTGAAAGCTTTAATACGGCAAGGAACGCCTCCTGAGGAACCTCAACGGAACCGAACCGGCGCATACGTTTCTTACCCTCCTTCTGTTTTTCAAGAAGCTTTTTCTTTCGCGTTACGTCACCGCCGTAGCATTTTGCAAGAACGTCCTTGCGAAGCGCCTTAACGGTTTCTCTTGCTATTACCTTACCGCCGATTGCAACCTGAATAGGTATTTCAAAAAGGTGGCGGGGTATATACTTTTTAAGCTGTTCGGCAATTCTTCTTGCCCTTGCGTACGCCTTTTCCTTATGAATAATAAAGGACAGAGCGTCAATAACATCGCCGTTTAATAAAACGTCAACCTTAACAAGCTCGCTCTTTCGGTATTCCTTAAGCTCGTAGTCAAAGGAAGCGTAGCCCCTTGTTCTCGATTTTAAGGCGTCAAAGAAATCATAGATAATTTCATTAAGCGGAAGCTCGTAATGTATATCAACCCTTTCGGGAGTGATGTAATCCATTGTTTTAAAGATACCGCGCTTTTCCTGACACATATCCATTACCGAGCCGACAAATTCGCTCGGCACATATATATGAGCGTCGGCAAAAGGCTCTTCGCAATAATCAATATTTGCGGGGTCGGGATAGTTTGTAGGATTATCTATTTCAAGCATTGTTCCGTCAGTCATATGAATTTTATAAATAACGCTCGGAACGGTTGCAATTAAGTCAAGATTGTATTCACGGTCGAGTCTTTCCTGAATAATCTCAAGATGTAAGAGTCCCAAAAAGCCGCAACGAAAACCGAAGCCGAGCGCGCCCGAGGTTTCGGGTTCATATGAAAGCGAGGCGTCGTTAAGCTGGAGCTTTTCAAGTGCGTCGCGAAGCGCCTCATAGTCAGCTCCGTCCGCGGGATATATTCCGCAGAACACCATAGGATTTACCTTTCGGTAACCCGGAAGCGGTTTTTTTGCTTCGTTTGGTACAGTCGTAACCGTATCGCCGACATGAGCGTCGCCCACGGTTTTAATTGAGGCGGTAATATATCCTACCTCGCCCGCAGTAAGCTCCTGAGCTTTTTCCATGGAGGTCGCTCTCATATAGCCGACCTCAACAACGTTGAACTGAGCGCCCGTTGACATAATTTTCATTGTGTCACCGGCTTTTATTTTACCCTCGACTATTCTTACATAAACGATAACGCCGCGGTAAGAATCGTAAACCGAGTCAAATATCAGCGCCTTTAACGGTTTATCGTCGTCACCCTCGGGAGGCTTGATTTCATTTACTATATACTCAAGCACCGCTTCAACATTTTCGCCCGTTTTAGCACTTATTCTCGGTGCGTCGGCGCAGGGTATTCCGATAACCTCTTCAACCTCTTCGGCAACCCGTTTCGGGTCGGCGGCGGGCAGGTCAATTTTATTTATTACGGGTAAGATTTCAAGGTCGTGGTCAAGCGCAAGATAGGTATTTGCAAGAGTCTGCGCTTCAACGCCCTGGGACGCGTCAATAATTAATATTGCGCCCTCGCACGCTGCAAGCGAGCGTGAAACCTCATAGTTAAAGTCAACGTGACCCGGAGTATCTATTAAGTTAAAAACATAGCTTTCGCCGTTTTTTGCCTTATAATCAAGCTTAACGGCGTGAGCCTTGATTGTTATTCCGCGTTCTCTTTCAAGCTCCATATCGTCAAGAATCTGCTCCTGCATATCGCGCTTTTCAACCGAGCTTGTAAGCTCGAGCAGCCTGTCGGCAAGAGTTGATTTTCCGTGGTCAATATGGGCGATAATAGAGAAGTTACGAATATTGTTTTTGTTTACTGCCAATATATAATCCTCATTTATTATTTCTAAGGGCTTCTAAATCCCTTTTCATATATTTTCTGTTGTTTTTAAACTTATCAAAAATGCGGTAAATATAAAATACGGGAAGAAGGAAAGGCGCTTTTCTCAGCGTTCTGTACTCAGCCTTCATTAAACCGAGCGGCGGAAAAATCCTGAAAATCAGAAATTTAAAGCGTCCTCCTTTTTCTTCAATTTCTCTTTGAATATCGGTATCGCTTTTTCCGTATACTCCGCCTTCAAAAAGGAAATTAAGCAAATCCTGTTCACCTTCGCTCAACTCTTTTCCTTCAAAAACCGCCTCGCTCAGTCCGATTGTAAGCTCATTGAAATCAGATATTCCGAATTCCTCAAGCATCTTATTGATATATTCGTAATCAAGGTCGGTTTCTTTTTTTCTTATAAGATATAAGTCACAGATAAATCTTATTCCGCAGCCCTCAATGCAATGGTAATGCTTATACATATGACCGAGGGTATAGAGGTAGTGGTCCTCCCTGCTCATAATAAATCTTGTTGAAGAGGAGTCGTATCTTTCAGCACGTTTCCAGACGTCAAAATCGGGACAGAAGTCCTCTTTTTCGTTAAAGAGCGTTCTGTGAAATTCAAAGGTTGAATAGGGCTTTTTATAAAAGTCATCGCTTATACCGCCCGAAGCGCCGATGTAATATCCTCTTTTTTTCATTATTCTTACAAGGTCGCTTCGCCTTGTTTCGTCATAGAGAATATCGTTATCGCTCATCTGGCGCATAGAGGTTTGGGGATAATACTCCCTTGTTACAAGCCCCTTAAGGAACATATAGTTAATCTTATATTCGTCAAGCTCCCTGCATATTTCCTTTCGCTCATTATCAACAACAAGTGTCTTTTTAAGGTTAGTGAGCTTATAATTTTTCCAGGCTTCCTTTTGCTCTTCATCAAGAAGCCCTGCATTTTCAAGCGCGGGAAGAATAATATTATAAACCTGCTGTGAATCTGCAAGATTAAAAAGCCCGTTCATATCAACCCCTTCGGGCTTCGGCACAGGCTTATTATTAAGTGATGAATCAAGCAGTAAGAGAAGATAATCTATCTCTTTATTTCCCGTGTTAATCATTAACTATTTCTCCAGTATTCCCAAATTATTGAGAGTTTCAAGCACCTCTCTGACGTCATTTCTTATAACGTCCTCGGGCGCGTCATATTTATCAAGCATAGCCTTAACTATGCTTTCCTCGGTCTGCTGCGTTTGTAAAAGCTCAAAAATATAATTTGCGGTAGCGTTATTATTGATAATACCGTGAACTTTCTTTGAGAGCTTTCCGGTTGCGATTGCAAAATCCTGTCCGTCAATATGACCGAGTACAATATCTTTTTTTAACTTCATAATAATACTCCTATAATGATTTGACTTCGTCATGATTTGGCTGCGCCATGATTTGTCGCTTCGCTCCGTAAATTGAATTGCATATACAATGCCGAAGGCAATTCATGAACAAAAACAATTCATGACAGCATGTCAATTCATGCGCTTGCGCAATTCACCCGATTATCAAATCTACTTTGATTACCGCTAGGGAGCATTTCTAATTTATCTTCATCTGAAATATTCATTTCTTTTGCAATCGATTCTCTAACTTCCTTAGCGGTATGTATTTTCCCATCTTTAAGGGAATTTAGGAAGCCTTCAAAAAACTCAAAAACCTTCGGTACTGCCATATTATTCTCCTTTATTTACTGTTACCTTTCTTTGCAGTTGTAATTGAAGCAATAAGCAACTTGCGAATCTTACTGCACTGCGAATACATATGGGAGTATTCTTCATCAGTAATAATAAATGCTTTATGAAAAACATCAATCCAATAATCAGTTTCGTAGCATTCTTTCAAAGCTATTTGGAACTTATTAATAAAATCTGCTCTACTCGAAGCATAGTTTGCCTCGTGTATATTGGCACCAATACTTGTGGCACTACGAAGTAATTGATTGATAATAGCTGTTGCTTTTTTTCGCATTTTTAGTTTTTCACAAAGATTTATAGTATCTATTGCAAAACCCTTAGAAAGAGTTACAAGTTTATTATCTGCCATAGTTTCACTCCAAACAATGATTTGACTTCGTCATGATTTGGCTGCGCCATGATTTGTCGCTTCGCTCCGTGAATTGAATTGCATATACAATGCCGAAGGCAATTCATGAACAAAAACAATTCATGACAGTATGTCAATTCATGCGCTTGCGCAATTCATTCTATCAAGTATTTTTCTTGCAACATATATTCCGCTTGCCGAAGCGTGGGACAGCGAGTGAGTAACGCCCGAGCCGTCGCCGATTACGTAAAGTCCCTTATGGTGAGTTTCAAGATTTTTATCAAGCTCAACCTCCATATTATAAAACTTAACCTCAACTCCGTAGAGAAGCGTATCGGGATTAGCGGTACCGGGAGCAATCTTGTCAAGGGCGTAAATCATTTCAATAATTCCGTCAAGAATTCTCTTAGGAAGAACAAGGGAAAGGTCGCCCGGGGTAGCGGCAAGAGTCGGTTCAACAAGTCCCTCCTCAATTCGTCTCGGGGTGCTTCTTCTTCCCGAAACAAGGTCTCCGAAGCGCTGAACGATTACTCCGCCTCCAAGCATATTTGAAAGTCTTGCAATACTTTCGCCGTAGCCGTTTGAATCCTTAAAGGGCTCGGAAAAATGCTTTGCAACAAGAAGCGCAAAATTAGTATTGTCGGTCTGCTTTTTCGGGTCCTCAAAGGAGTGTCCGTTAACCGTTACAATTCCGTTAGTATTTTCGTTTACAACGCTTCCCTTGGGATTCATACAGAAGGTTCTTACATGGTCCTCATAGTTCTTCGTTCTGTAAACTATTTTACTTTCGTAAAGCTCATCGGTAAGGTGGCTGAATATTACCGCGGGAAGCTCTACGCGCACGCCGATATCAACGCGGTTGGAAAGAGTTTTAATTCCGAGGTCTTCGCATACGCCCTCCATCCACTTACTGCCGGAGCGTCCGACGGAAACTATACAGTATTTACACTCAAATTCATTATCGCCGCTTAATACCTTATATCCGTCTTCAAGCTTTTCAACCTTGTCGATATGGGTATTAAAATGCCAGTCAACCTTATTTTCAAGCTCTTTATAAATATTTTCAAGAACGATATAATTAATATCCGTTCCGAGATGTCTTACCGAAGCGTCAAGAAGATGGAGCTGATTTTGCATACAAACCTTTTTAAACTGTGAGCCGGAGGTGGAGTAAAGCTTACAGTTTTCTCCGCCGTGGCTTACGTTGATATCGTCAACATAGTTCATAAGCTCAATGGCTTTCTTCTTTCCGATATACTCATAAAGCGTTCCGCCGAAATCGTTGGTAATATTGTACTTTCCGTCGGAAAACGCACCCGCTCCGCCGAAGCCGCTCATAATTGCGCAGGTCTTACAGCCGATACAGGATTTTATCTTATCGCCGTCAATCGGACACTTTCTTTTTGAAAGAGGATTTCCCGACTCAAAAACGCCGATTTTAAGATTACTATTCTTCTTTGCAAGCTCATAGGCGGAAAAAATTCCGCCGGGACCTGCGCCGATTATAATTACGTCATATTTTTTCATATGTATCTCTCCTCTTATTTTCTCCCGAATAATCCTTTTTTAACAGGCTTTGCGGGAAAATAAGAAAAACGGTTTTTCTTTTTAATGTCTGTTAGTGCTTTAAGATTTTCAAGCTTTTCGTCGCTTGTTTTACGGGAGCTCAGCTCCCAGTCGATTTTGTCAAAAGGAATATAGCTGCTTTCGGAATAATTAAAAATGTACTTATCGCTTTCAAAGCTTTCCTTTTCGGCAGTCATATCGTCACACCAGGTATGTACGCATGCACTGTCCCAGAAAACACCGTCTCCGATTAGCTTTGCGGGATTACCTGCAAAGGAGCAATTTGAGCCGAGCTCCTTGCCCGCGCATACCGCTCCCGCGCCGAGAATACTTCCCGAGTGCATTTTTGTTCCCTTTAAAACAAATACGTTTTGTCCGACCCAGACGTGGTCTCCGAGAAATACGCTTTTTGACGGGTTAATTCTCTTTTTTGTCTCAGTGCTGTAAACAAGGTGGGGGTCGGCGGTTCTTATCCAGATACCGAAGGCGAAGAGATTATTGTCGCCGATAAAAACGTTTTTCTGTTCGGAAAGCGTAACGTTAAGAACGCCGTTGAGATAATTATCTTTTCCGATAAAGAAAACGGAATTATTATAAATATCAATATTAAGCTTTACAATATGCTTATTTGAGGAAATGAATACAACGCTGTTTGACGCATTAAACTTAATCTGGGAATCATAAAGCCTTACGCCCGCCTCGATAACAAGAATATTGTTTTCGCCCTTTATTCGTATTACGCTGTTTTTCATTTCAACATTTTCGCCGATAAGAGCCTTGTTGTTTTCAATCTCGTTAAAGGCGGAAATCTCACGAATCTCCTGCATATTCTCTCTCCTAAAAACAATCCCAATTATAAAGTACTCTTGAAAAGTCAAGCTCCTCAAGTGCTTTTTCGTTAATAATAAAATTAGCTTCTCCGCTGTCGCCCCACATAAGAATACCGCTTTTCAAATCGCTGTCGAGCTGGAGCAAAAGCGTATTGTAATAATCCATATCGCCGACAAAGGTTCTCGAATCCTCCTGGGTAAAGGAGGGATAACCGTAGAGCTTTGACTTACCCTCTTCAAAAAGGCTGTAAAATCTTTCGGCTTTTTCCTCACCGAAATAATCATAGGGGATTGCGTCTTTAATATCCTCACCCGTCAGCTCAAGGACTGCTTTTTTAAAATAATTATTAAAATTGTAATTACTCGGTTTAATATAATCCTTACCCGCGGTAAGCTTTACCCTTGCTTCCTTTCTTACGGGTGAAAAGGTATCGTCGTCCATCGGCATTAAAGGCATACCGAGCTTTAAAACGTCGCTTTCGGTAATGCTTTTATCCACGGTTTTATGAAAAACGATTTTAAAACCGCTTTGGTCCTCGGCATTATCGTAATTAAGACCGCCCGTTGAATTATTAGAAATAAAAAACTGTAAAAGACCGCCGTTAAATTCAAGCTGTAAAAGAAGGGACATATAGTTTCCGTCAGAGCCGACAGGAAAGCTTTCACCGCTCGTCCAATAAGGAACGCCGCCGAGCTTGCTTTCAAAAAGGGATGCTTCGCCCTCTTCAAATTCAAGGAAAAACATATCCTTTTCGGTCATCTTTTTAATACAGTTCGCTATGCTTTCAAAGTCTGTTATTTCACGTTTTTCTCTGTTAAAAAGTCCCATATTACCACCATAATTTTTTGACTAACCGTAAAACGCCATTGTTATTGTATCAAAAACAAAAGTAAATTACAACACTTAATTTATATATTATATAATAAATAAAAATAAAGCAGGCGAGCCTGCTTTATTTCTTTGCTATTTCATATGCTTCAAGCGTATGCCCGAGCATTCTCATTATCGTGAGCTCGTCGTATGCGTCATCAAGCGCATTATGCACCTCACAGTAAGCTGTATCTCCGCACAGCATCCTGTAAATCGGCTGAACGCCGAAGCCTCTTTTAAGCCTTCCCGTAGAACAAATATCGGCGTCTTCGGGGATTGAACGGTTATACTGAACATACGCGGCAAGGCGCATAATATCGTACCATTTATAAGCGCAAAGCTCTCTTAAATGGCCCTTGTCAAAGAGCGCATTATAAGCAAACAAGCTGTCAATTCCGTATTCCGACAGGAGCATTTCAATATCAAACAATGCGTCCGCTCTTGAACAGATTATCGCCTCGTCAATATTATGGCTTACCTCGTGAATAAACATACCGCCGACGTTAACCTCGGGTACGATAACATAGTATTTTCCGTCAAGGGCGTTGTAGTTTTCATCGGCAATTACAACGCCTATTGACATAACCTCGTCGTGCCAGTTGGTTTCGGTATCAATAACCGCTATGTATTTTTTGGATAACATATTATTTTACTGTTATTTTAAAGGTAACCTTCTTAGCCGCTGACGGTTTATAAACTGCGTTTCCGCCGGCCTTTATCTTAACGGTAACCTTATATCTTCCCTTTTTAAGTCCTTTTTTAACGGTTATTTTACCCGTCTTTTTATTAATTGTAATTTTCTTATTGCCCTTTACCTTGGCATAACTCATTTTACCCTGACCGGCTTTTACAAACTTAACCGCCTTCGTTATTGCAAGCTTCTGGCTTTTTTTCTTAAGCTTTGAATATTTAACGCTTGGCGCTTTTGCCTTAACCTTAAGCGGGTTAGCCCTCTTTTTTGAAGTCGGGTTAATTACAATCGGAGAAAGGTTTGAAGGCGGACGGGAGCCGGATGTCGGCGTTGATTTACGCTTGTATAATACGTAGGGTGAAAAATGCGCGAGTTTGATTTTAGCAACCGTACCGACAGTTCCGTTCGGTAACATATAATTGTTAATTATCTGAACAGATAAAGGCTCGTCGCCGTCCTCGCTGATAAACACAGCGCAATAATCGCCGTCTCCCCAATCATCTCCAAGCTGAATAAAAGCGTATGTTCCGCCGTTAATGTTTACATACTCAGCGCCCTGCTCGGAGGTAACTCCTATTAAGAAAACTCGAATTTTGCCATCATCAACCGCTATTTTATGTTCGTCGTCGAGATTATTGTAATATTTGCTGAAGTCGTCTTTATTATCATTTGCATCCAGCCAGCGCACCCAAAATCTTGAACCTTGTGCAAACGCGCCGTTTTGGTTGTCAACTCCGTACCATGCGCTTGTTCCGTTGCTCTCCTCTTTAAGCCAGGAAACTCCGTTATCCTTAACCTCAGCGCTTGTTGTTCCCGCAGCGTCGACATAATTTATAATGCCGTTGTTTTGAATAGCTCTTCCCCACGGGGCATCAGAAGCAATTATCTTAAATTTCTTATCTACATATCCGCAGTAATTTTCAATTCCCTGAACCTGAATTATATAGTTTCCGACTTCAGTAGGAACGGGCTCGTGAATAGACGGTTCCGGCTCTTCGTCAACAAGATAAAGAATATTATAATCCACGCCCTCTTTTAAAACATAGTCTCCGTCTTTTATGGTTACGCTCGGAGCGTGGGGCTCGTCGTCACAAATAAATTCCGTATTGCCCCATTTAATCATATCGTCTCTGATTGCATTATTCGGCACAACAATGTAATAGAAATATACATCTTGAGTTCCCATAACATAAGAATTCATACTGTTCGCAGAGCCGACAACATCGCCTTCATTCGGGTCGCCGCGCCTCCATTCTACGCCGATATAATTCTCATCCGTCACAGCGGCGGAAAGACTGTATTTGGTACCTTCGTCAAGTGAACGAACGGACGAGGAGGTAGTGCTTCCTCCCTCGGGCGTAACATACCACAATATACCCTCGGTAAGCGTTTCACCCGTTACTGAATTATACGCAGCAAGGTAAATGTTGTGGGAAGCGGCAAATACCGCGCCCGCAGAGGATAAAACGCTCATTGCCATAACGACCGCCAGGAATAAAGATAATACTTTCTTTTTCATAAATTCATCTCCTTTTTTTCGGTTTGGGGAGCTCCTCGTACATAGCCTCAATAAGCTCTTTGAGGAACTCGCGGTTTTCAATATTGTCAACAAGAAGCATCTCCTTTGCTCCCTCATAAGGAAGCTCAAAATCAGCTTCTGGCATTTTTTCTTTTGCGGATTTTACGGGCTTCACAAGAAAGCGGTTATCGTAAATTCCGCCTATTACCTTGCCACGGTAATAAAGTATATATTCACCCATCATAGCACGATGGGTTATACCCTCTATATCACTTAACTGCTCAAGGATATAGTCAAGATATTCCTTACTTGACGCCATATTAATCAATTCCTTTTAATCTTAAACTTGCAACGCACTCAACATGTCTCGAGACAACACCATTGATGTCGGTGCTATGACTGAATTTGTCCAAGATTTTTGCTATGACCGAAATTGTCTAATGAAACATCTCTATAAACTGGAATTTACTATGTCAGCATTTCGATTGCTTCTTCCTTGGTGGAAACAAAAAACACACTCTTGCCCTTATTGCTCTCATAGATAAAATCTTTGAGAGGTTTGCTGGTATAGCGAGAGTAATCGCCATAAATTGCAATGCGTCCACCATAGTTTGTGTACTTTTGCAGAATCTCACCAGCAAGCCCAGTGCTGAGGATGAAAAAGTCCTCAACAATTAGTTTTTTGTCAATTATGATATTCTTTGTGCCTGCATCATACTTTGCAGTCATAAGCACATCGAGTGCAGACTGTGCATCTGTAAATACCTTTTCATCGCTGTTTATAACAGCACATA
>JAFSZK010000003.1 GCA_017458975.1 Eubacterium sp.
CGGGGCTTTGGCTTTTTTATTTTACCTTCTTAACATTGTCGCCGTAAATTGTTTTCCAGTCATTCTTCATTGAGATTGCCGTCCAACCGTTTTCCTTACAGCTGTTTTTCATTTTTTCAGCCTTTTCGATATTTCCGTTTTCACGCTCGGTATCGTCGCAGCAGAGCATAAACGCTTTTGCCTTATACTGATTGTCGTTAATAACGTATTCAGCCATGCTCGAGTCGCTGCCGCTGTTTCCGAAGGAAAGCACGGGGCGTTTTCCGATTTCTTGCTGAATAACCGTAACCTTGTTCATATCAAGGTTTTTAACGATGAATTCTCCGCCGAGAACAAGCTGGTCGTTATCATCAAACTGGTAATCAAGTCCGTCGGCTTTGCCCTGGTCGGGAGCAACGAGAGATTCGTCCGAGCCGATAATCTGGCTGTCGGGAAGCTCAAGCGGAGAAGCCTTTACAAGACCTCTTACAATAAATCTGTCGGTACCGCTTACAACATAAACCTTGAAGTCATTATCTTTGAGTAACTCAACTACCTCGAGCATGGGCTTGTAAAATGCGTCGCCCCTTGTAAGGTTTTCGTAGCTCGGCGAGGGCTGCTTTGCAAATTTTACAACATAGTCCTCAAACTCCTCGGGAGTAAGACCCGAAAATGCAGACGCCACAGCCTGTCCGTGGTGTATCATTGAGTTTTCAGCTGATACGCCCGTTTCCATAAACTGAACAACCTCTTTGCAAACCGCTTTTTCAAATTCGGTTGCCTTGTCCTTATAATCGGGGTCGTCCATAATTCTGTATTTATAAATACAGTGGTCAAAATAAGCCGGGTCAGTCTCACAAGCGAGAGTACCGTCAAGGTCAAATACCGCAATTCTGTCCTCAACGGGTATAAAGTCCTCGGAGCCCTCGGTAGTTACCGCTTTTATGTAGTCGAGAAGCTCGCTTTTTGCGGCAGCTTCATCGTTCCAGAGCGACAACTCGCTTTTGGGAGCATTAATTTCTTTTATCGGCAGCTTGGTGTCGGTAACATACAGTCCGCTGACTGCTGCAAGCAGGCAGGCAAGCATTACCGAAAGAATCTTCCACGCTAAGGTATTATCTTTTTTCTTTTCCATAAAAATCTTCCTTTCAATTAATATACGAAAATTATATCATATATTTTTGAAAATGTACAGAAAAATCTTTATTTTGATGATGTTTTGTGTTATAATAAAAAAAATAAATTTAAGGAGTAAAGCTATGCAACTTTATATGAAACAAAAGGTCTTTTCAATAAGAGCAAAATTCGGTATTCAGAATGCTGCCGGAGAAGACAAATACCACATTGAAGGCAAAATTCTTTCAGTAGGCAAAAAGCTTACTATTTTTGACGCAGCGGACAACGAGGTCGCTTTTGTAAAGCAGAAGGTTGTTTCACTTCTTCCCACCTTTGTTGTTGAAATCGACGGTCAGGAGGTTGCCGTAATTAAAAAGAAGTTTACGCTTATGAAGCCCAAGTATATTATTGAGGGTCAGAACTGGGAAATAGAAGGCGACTTCTTCGGACACGATTATATCATTACCGAAAACGGAACCCCGATTGTATCAATCCATAAAAAGTGGATGGCTTGGGGCGATACCTTTGAGCTTGATATTCCCGATGAGAGCAAAGAGGTTCTTGCGCTTGCAGTTGTTATCGCAATAGACGCGGTTATGGATAATAATAACAACACATTATCAATAGGCGACTGATATAATAAGAAGGGTATCCTGCGGGATACCCTTTTAATTAGTCCTTTTAATGGCTGATGCAATGTGATATAATGTTGTTTAAGAATTATAATTGTTGATAAAAGATGTTATGAAGAAACTTTTTGAACTGTTTTTAAATTTTGCCAAAATAGGACTTTTCACCTTTGGCGGGGGCTACGCAATGCTCCCGCTTATTGAGCGTACCTGCGTTGAAAAGAAACAGTGGATAACTAATGAGGATATGACAAACGTTACGGTTATGGCGGAGTCAACGCCGGGTCCCGTTGCAATTAACTGCGCAACCTTTGTCGGTTACAGACAAAAGGGCTTTTTAGGCGCGCTTTTTGCAACTCTCGGTATGATTACTCCGTCCTTTGTAATTATTCTTATAATATCCTATTTCCTTGAAAGCTTTTTGGAAATAAAGTGGGTTGCAAGCGCGTTTGCGGGAATAAAAATTGCCGTGGGAATTTTAATAATTGACGCCGCGCTGAGACTATTAGGGAAGCTCCCGAAAAAAGCATTGCCTGTAACGATTACGGTATTGTCCTGTCTTGTGATTTTAGCCGTTAATTTCCTCGGAGTAAGATTTTCTTCGGTTATTATTCTTGTTACGGCGGCAGCGGTCAGCTTCTTTGTTTATGTAGGAACAAAAAACAGAACAGGAGGTAAAGAAAATGATTTATCTTAAACTCTTTCTCTGTTTTTTAAAGGTCGGCTTTTTTGCCTTCGGCGGCGGATATGCGGCGGTTCCGCTGATTAGGGAAACTATGCTCGCGAATAACTGGTTCGAGGATGACAGGCTCGCGGATATGATTGCAGTAAGCGAAAGCACGCCCGGTCCTATTATGGTTAACCTTGCTACTTATATCGGCGCAACGCATGGCGGCGTTTTAGGCGCAATCGTAGCGACGGCGGCGGTGGTCCTTCCCGCGTTTGTAATTATTATATTGCTTATGAAAATAATGAAAAGCGCAATGAAAAACGACGGTATAAGGGCTGCAGTTGACGGACTGAAGCCGGCAATAGTCGGAATAATTCTTGCAACGGGAATTCATATGGCGCTTGAAAATATTGTCCCGGGCGTGCCCGAAAAAAATATCTTTGAATTAAAAGCGCTGATTATGACAGTACCGCTTGCAATAATATACTTCGGCTCAAAAAAGGTTATGAAAAACGGACTATCGCCGATACTTTTAATTTTGATTTCAGGAGTATTCGGAGTCGCCCTGTACGGAATATAAAAAGCACACCAAGCGGTGTGCTTTTTATATTGTTATCTCATACTTTCTTCGTAAGCCTTAATCATCTTTTTAACCATCTGACCGCCGACTGAGCCTGCCTGCTTTGAAGTAAGGTCGCCGTTGTAGCCGTTTTTAAGATTAACTCCTACCTCAGAAGCTGCTTCCATCTTGAAACGGTTGAGAG
>JAFSZK010000015.1 GCA_017458975.1 Eubacterium sp.
AGCAACTCCGTGATATACCGAGCCATAATAGTTATCAGAGAAAAACGTTTTAATCTCCGTTTGAGGAAAATCGACTATTTTTCTGTAATCAGGGTTAGATATAAAGTCTAAAGTAAAAGAAGTGCTTGAAGTAACAGAATACTGATTATGCAAAAGTCCGCCTTTTTCAATTACCTGTACCATATATTCACTGTCTTCACCGTCTTCGCTGTTAATAAAAGAATATACTTGATATTCTTTTTTATCTATTTTAACAAATTCACTTTTAACTTCACTGCCTTTTAAGGGGTAAACATCTTGTATATCGCTCAAGTTACTTGGTGCGAAAGTTGAAATAACAAAAAATAAACAAACAAAAGCAATGATAATAAGTAGTATTTTCTTCATAACATATTCCTTCCTTTATTCTTATGCATGGGACAGGGGACGGTTCCTTGTCCCATTTGTTATTTATATTCTTTGAATTAAACTTTTTGATAATCCAGTCAAACGGCTTAACTGCCTTACCGACATTCCCTTGTTTTTGAATTCCGCAATATATCGCTTGCGCTTATCAACAGGTAAGTTCAAAAATTCTTCAACACTTTTGCAGCGTGTTTTCTTCAGAATTATTCTTATCGCTTCTTCGTCAGTAATGCGGGTTTTTACACCGCTGTCAATATCAATATGGTTATAGAAATCCTGCGATTTGTGGAATTTTTCAAATTCTTCAATCGGTAAAATACCTAAAACTACGTCTCGGTCTATTATTTCATTATTTTTGAAATAACAATTATAGCTGCTATATTTGTAATCATTAAGCTTTTTTGCAATATTCCCTTTTATCGGATTGTTATGAATATAACGCAATACAGATAAAAGATACGCATCATCAACTACGGGCTCACTTTTATATCTGTCCTGAAAAAGATGACCTACTCTTTTATATTTTGTATTATACCAATAAACAAATCTTGAACCAAACCTTTTGAAGGTTAAGTCAAGAGGTTCATCTCCTTCTTTTATCAATAAATGAATATGATTACCCATAAGGCAGTAAGCATATAATTCAAAACCGCTAATCATCTTGCAATCTTTTACTACACTAAGGAATTTGTTATAATCTTCATCCTCATAAAAGATTTGTTGTTGATTTACACCTCTTAGCATTGTATGGTATATTCCGGTTTCTGACTTTCTTCTCATAGTTCTTGGCATTTTTCATCACCAAATTAAATATATCATATCTTTATCAATGTGTCAACGAGCCGGGACAAGGAACCGTCCCCTGTCCCATTCCCCTGTTAGGGGAAATGTCACGAAGTGACAAAAGGGTCTGCCGTTCTGCAAGAAGAGCCCACCCTTAATTCGTAATTCGTAATTTGTAATTAAATACGGGCGGTATATCCGCCCGTTTTTAAAGTTGTCTTAGTTTTTTAACGTATTCGAGATTTTCATAGCATTTATCGGGGTAATTAAGAACTCCGGTATAAGGGAGAAAATCAGTTTTAAGAGTAACTCTTACCTGCTCAACAGCTTCGGGAGAGGCCTGCATTTTCCAGAGAGCGTATACGCAGTGCTCAATAACGCGGTTAGCGTAGGAGCGCTTAACCTTTTGGAAAAGTCCCCTTTTCTTAAGCTCGTCAAAAAGCGCTCTGTCCGCTTCAATAAAGCACAGCGGAAATTCGGCTTTTCTGTCTTCAAGAGAGTCCTGCCTGCCAATTCGGTAATTCACCAACGCATCCTCAAGATAAGTAATCTTTTCGGCAAGACATAGAGCTAAATAAGTAAAATACTCATCCTCTGCGTTGGGTATAACCTGATAAAAAAGCTTATTCTTTTTAATAAACCTTGTCTTATAAAACTTTGTCCACACGTTGGGTCTTGTTACGGACATAATTGAATCGGGCAAATCCTCTTTTGAAAAGCATTCAAGATTTTTAAGAAGCTTAAGATTAACTCCCCTTGCCTCAGAGTGTTCGCCCGTATTATTATCATAGGTTTTATACTGGAACAATATGATATCCGCATTTGTTTTTATCGCCTTGTCAAAGAGCTTTTTAAGCATATCCTCTTCAAAAAAGTCATCAGAGTCAAGACAGATAATATAGTTTCCCTTCGCCTTTTTAAGTCCGATGTTTCTTGCACAGGCAACGCCGCCGTTTTCACAGTTAATAATTCTAATTCTTTTGTCCTTTTCGGCGTATTCCTTTAATATCTCGCAGGAAGCGTCGGTTGAACCGTCATTAACGCATATTAACTCAAAGTCCTTAAAGCTCTGGTTAACAAGCGAATCAAGACACTGTTTTAAAAACTTTTCAACGTTATATACGGGAAGAATAACCGAAATTTTAGGCTTGGATAAAATACTCATAATTCTCGTCCTGTTTCTTATTTTACATAAGAATATCATATTTTAAATAAAAATTCAAGATATAATAGCCGACAGACTGCAGACGGGAAACGGCAGTCAATGGACAATGGATAATGGACAATGGATAATTTCGGGGGGATTTGCCTAAATCCATTATAATTCGTTATTCTTCATTTTCACCCTCGGGAAGGCTGTCGGCAGTACCGTAAAGCTTAATATCGTTTCTGCCCTTGTCCTCCATAGGCGGGTCGTTGATATAATCAAGTATATATTTATATTTGGTTAAGGTAAAATCGGGATAGCGCTGTTTAATACGCAAAAGAAGCTTGTTTTCGCTGACGCTCTTTTTAAACATATCGCTGTTCTGAATTGCCTTTTTCATTGTTTCAAGCTGCTCGGAGGTAAGGTCAATTCCCTTTTGGGTCTTGCCGAGAGCCTCGGACTGGAAATTCTTAATCGTGTTAACCGTTCCCTTAAGGTCGGATACGGTTGCAGCAACATCAACGATAAGTATTGAATAAATAATAAAACAGATTATGTAAAGCAGCTTTTTATCCATTAAATCGGTAAGCTTGATAACAAGGGGCTGAAGCACCTTAATAATTAATACAACGCCTGCGCCGAAGATTACAAGACCCTTTAAATAAACCCTGCCCTTGATATTAAAGCGTCTGTTAGAATAATCCCACCACATCGCGTGGAAAAGCTTTTCCATAGTAAAATGGGTTAAGTATTCAAGAACTCCCGTAAGCAGGAAGCCCGCTAAAAAGAGAAGGAAAATATTATTTATTCTTCCGTACAGCAGAGCGTGACAGATTATTGCCGCAAAGCCGTATATGGGACAAAGCGGACCGAAAAGAAAACCTCTTTTAACAATCTTTTTATCCCTTATTACATAGAGCAGCGTTTCCATAATCCAACCGCCGAAGCTGTAAAGGATAAACCAGAAAAAATATCTGCAAACTAAATTAATCATTATTCTTCACCGTATAATTTATTCTTTCGTAAACAGGCTCAAAACGTGTTGACAGCTTAAAGTAATCCTCGATAGCGCATCTCTTGTCGCAGAAGGTAAGCATCCACGCGCCGAGAGACTTCGGAAGCTCAACATACGTCGGGAACATATGGGATAAAACCATATTTTTCTGCATAGGAGTCAGCTTTCCGAAATGCGCCTCAATGTTTTTTACGGATTCCTTGGGGTGGTACCATATATGATATTCTTCATGCTTTTCGGTATACCACTCATAGAGATAAAAATCGTGAAGCAGCGCGGCTCTTACAATTTCGCGTTCATTAATTACCTGAAGCCTCTCGCAGAGCTTCATAACGCTGTAAGCAACAAAAAGGCTGTGGTAATGGGTATTAATCTCTTTATGGTGGTGATAATTTTTCATACTCTCAACAAGCTCGTCACAAAGCAAATCGCCCGTCAGATTAACAAAGATATCAATATATTTTTTCTCTTTTTGTAAGTTCATAGTCTCACCGAATTAATTAGTCTATTAACATTATACTCAATGAAAAGTAAATGTAAACATAAAAACAATTTATTTATTAATATTTAATAAATAAAGGAGGGCTTAAAGCCCTCCTGTTGTAGGTTTTTGTTTAGTCGACCTTCGGAAGATGCGTACGATATTCGGCAAGCTCTTCGTCGGTAGGAATATAGTCGTCCATTTTACCGTCATGGAACTTTTCGTAAGCCACCATATCAAAGTAGCCGGTACCCGTAAGACCGAATACAATTGTCTTTTCCTCGCCGGTTTCCTTGCACTTAAGCGCTTCGTCGATTGCTACGCGAATAGCGTGGGAGCTTTCGGGGGCGGGAAGGATACCTTCAACTCTTGCAAACTGCTCCGCAGCCTCGAATACCTTTGTCTGCTCAACGGATACGGCTCTCATAAGACCGTCATCATAAAGCTGTGAAAGTACGGGGCTCATACCGTGGTATCTTAAGCCGCCTGCGTGGTTAGCCGACGGGATAAAATCGGAGCCGAGAGTATACATCTTTGCAAGCGGACAAACCATACCTGTATCCGCAAAGTCGTATGCATAAACGCCTCTTGTGAAGCTCGGGCATGATGCGGGCTCAACTGCGATAATATCGTAATCAGCTTCGCCTCTGAGCTTTTCGCCCATAAACGGAGCGATAAGTCCGCCGAGGTTGGAGCCGCCGCCTGCGCAACCAATAATCATATCGGGTTTAATATTGTACTTATCAAGCGCTGCCTTTGTTTCAAGTCCGATAACCGACTGGTGAAGAAGCACCTGGTTAAGAACCGAGCCGAGCACATAGCGGTAACCGGGATTCTTAACCGCAACCTCAACCGCCTCGGAAATAGCGCAACCGAGTGAACCGGTTGTTCCGGGATGCTCCGCGTTAATCTTCTTTCCGATATCGGTTTCCATTGACGGAGACGGAGTTACGGACGCGCCATAGGTTCTCATAACCTCGCGTCTGAAGGGCTTTTGCTCATAGGATACCTTTACCATAAATACCTTTAAGTCAAGGTCAAAATACGAGCACGCCATTGAAAGAGCTGTTCCCCACTGACCTGCTCCGGTTTCGGTTGTAACGCCCTTTAAGCCCTGCTTTTTAGCATAGTAGGCCTGAGCGATTGCCGAATTGAGCTTATGCGAGCCGCTTGTGTTATTACCCTCAAACTTATAGTAAATCTTCGCAGGAGTGCCGAGCTTTTCCTCAAGACAGTAAGCTCTTACAAGCGGTGACGGACGATACATTTTATAGAAGTCAACAATTTCCTGAGGGATATCGATATACGCGTTATCGTTATCGAGCTCCTGAGCAACAAGCTCGGAGCAGAATACTCCCTCAAGCTCCTCAGCCTTCATAGGCTCAAGTGTGCCGGGATTAAGGAGAGGCGCCGGTTTGTTCTTCATATCCGCGCGAACATTGTACCATTTCTTTGGCAACTCATTTTCTTCAAGATAGATTTTGTAGGGTATTTTCTTTTCTGCCATTTTTCTTTCCTCCTTATTATTATTTTTATGGCAACTGTGCAGGAACAATAAAAAAATCCTGTCCCCGCAAATGCTGGGACAAGATTGTAATAATCCTGTGGTGCCACCCGGCTTGACGATATAATCGCCCACTCTGTGCATACTATCATATGCTGACATTTTATTACGGAGCGTCGTCTCCGTCTTGCATACTCGGTTACCCTTTCAGCTCGCCCTCAAAAGCCCATTCAGTACAGTTTTCTTTACCGCAATCCCACCGCCTGCGGCTCTCTTTGAAAGAAGTGAAAGTACTTACTTACTCTTTCTCTTCGGTTTAGTTCATCATAGTACAAAAACGAATATTTGTCAAGAGCTTTTTTGAATTTTTTTTAAAAATCAAAAAGACGCTCCGCGGAGCGCCTTAAAGCTTTATATTAATTATTCTACGGTTACAACCTTTGCAAGATTACGCGGCTTATCTACGTCAAGACCCTTGTCGCTTGATACATAGTAAGCAAGCAGCTGCATTGCGCATACAGCGGGAATTGCCATAAAATCGTCCTTCAAATCGGGAAGCTCAAACGAACACTCAACGTCCTTGTTTTTAAGCGAACGCTTTATAAAGGTAAGTACGTTTGCGCCCCTTGACTGTACCTCGCGGATATTTGAAACCTGCTTTGACATAAGCTTTTCCTGGGTAAGAAGAGCGATAACCGGAGTCTGCTCCGTTATAAGAGCAATGGTTCCGTGCTTAAGCTCGCCGGAAGCAAATGCCTCGGAGTGGATATATGAGATTTCCTTAAGCTTGAGCGAAGCTTCAAGAAGGGTCGGATAATCGAGTCCCC
>JAFSZK010000004.1 GCA_017458975.1 Eubacterium sp.
ATCCTGAAAAAAATGTATTGATATGTGAAGATGAAAACGGAACCAGTTTCAGGATAATAGCTAAAGAGGGCGAAAAATTTGCAAAAATAGTCCCCGTTGGAACAGGTGACAATCCCTCGTCCCAAGAATAATTAGATGGTACAGGGGGATGGTACAAGATGTGGTACAGGGGACGGTTCCTCGTCCCAAAATTAAAAAGCACCCCGCGGGGTGCTTTTTAATTTACAATGGAAAATGAAAAATTGAGGCTTTTAACTTCTAACTTTATACTTTTAACTTTTTAAAGCCCGAATGAAACCGAAATTGCGTTATTTATTTTTCCCATATCGCTTGTATCAAGACTGCCCATTTTATCGCGCAGTCTTTTTTTATCAATTGTTCTTACCTGTTCAAGCAGAACTACGCTGTTTTTGGAAAGTCCGCATTTTTTAGCGTTTACGGGAATATGGGTAGGAAGCGCCGCCTTGCTCTGACGGCTTGTAATAGCGGATACAATAACGGTCGGGGAATATCGGTTGCCGATATCGTTTTGAACAATAAGTACCGGACGGACTCCGCCCTGCTCGCTTCCTACGACGGGGCTTAAATCGGCGTAGTATATGTCGCCTCGTTTTATATTCATATAATCACCTTATTAATATGATTTACAAATATAACCTTTTTTAAACATATATTATTATATTTTCTTTTTAAATTTTGTTTACTTAAAAACTCCTTTATGTTACAATGACTTTGTAATGTAAAGGAGTTGGTTTATATGCAGAGGATTGCTTGCTTTGAAAAGGTTTCCTTTGAGCAGTTTGAAAAGGACTATTTAAAGGCTTTTCCCGATTGCAATCGCGTTAAAGAAATATATGACTCAATTAAAATGCCGAAAAGAGCGACCTCGGGCTCGGCGGGATATGACTTCTATGCGCCCGACGGTATTGTTCTTGAGAAGGGCAAATCCATGCTTATTCCTACGGGTATCCGCTCAAAGATTGAGGAGGGCTGGGTGCTGAGCATTTATCCACGCTCGGGGCTCGGGTTTAAACACAGAGTACAACTTGATAATACAGTCGGTATAATTGACTCCGATTATTACGGAGCCGATAACGAGGGACATATTATGATTAAGCTCTCCTGCGACGCTCACGACGAGGGACATTGCGTTGAGCTGAAAAAGGGCGACGGTATTGCCCAGGGAATATTTACTCAGTTCGGAATTACCTTTGACGACGAAGCCGAAGAAAAGAGGACGGGCGGCTTCGGTTCAACTACTAAATAGGAGGGTCTTTATGAAAAGGCTTTTTTGCGTATTACTTTGCGCGCTAACGGTTTTAACTGCGGCGATTCCGTTTTCTTCTTTTGCGGCGGTTGATTATAATTATCAGGATAACGATATCGAGCATATCGTTATTCACGACCCCTCAATTGTTAAAAGCGAGGAGGGAAAGTATTATTGCGTCGGCTCCCATCTTGCAATGGGAAAGAGCGACGATTTAATTAACTGGCAGGACCTCGGTCACTCGATTGAAGGCAATAATTATCTCACTTTCGCGGGCGGCTCCTGGAAGGATACTCTTGCCGAGCCTCTTGATTGGTGTATGCGCTACCAGCAGGCTGAAGTATTCTATGACGGCGAGCATAAAGGCGAGAAAAAATACGGTACCGAATCCTGGCAAACCCCATATGAATACAACTGCTGGGCTAACGATATTATATATAATCCGGTTATGGGTAAGTACTGTCTTTACGGTTCCTGCTCGGTGTGGGGAACTACCGCCTCGGCTATCTGGCTTTGCGTTTCTGATAATATCGAAGGTCCGTATTCCTACGTTGATATGCTTATTCAAAGCGGTATTACAAGTAAGGCGAGATATGACGGCGAAAATCCCGTTATTACCGCGCTCGATTATCATAACGTGCCGAACTTTATGAAGCTTGTTGACGACGCTTATCCAAACGCAACCTACAAGAGCTTACTGCTCGACGCAAAGAATAATAAAACGTATAAATTCCTTATGTGGGACGGCTTTTATAACGTATGGTCAAACGGCTTCCCGAACGCTATCGACCCGACTGCATATTTTGATAAGGACGGAAATATGTGGCTCGTTTACGGCTCGTTCAGCGGCGGCTGCTTTGTTCAGAAGCTCGATATCAGCACGGGCCTTGTTGATTACAGCTATATTAAGGCTAATTTAAATACGGAAACCGACGACGTATATTTCGGAAAAAGAATATCAAATACAAACGAGGGAACCGAAGGCACGGGCGAAGGACCGTTTATAGTTTACGATAAGGTAAGCGGATATTACTATTTCTTCCTTACCTATGGCGGTCTTGCGAGTGACGGCGGCTATAATATTCGCGAATACAGAAGTAAATCCCCCGAGGGTCCCTATGTTGATAAGGCGGGGAATAAAGCAACCGATTTGAAAAATACGGGACTTAAGCTTGACGGGAATTATAAATTCTCCTGTAATTCAAGGGCATATCTTTCGGGCGGTCACTCCTCCTGTCTTGTTGACGACGACGGCTCGATTTATCAGGCTTACCATACCCGCGTTGACGGCGGCGGAGAGGGCTTCCAGACGCGAATTCATAAAATGCTGCGTACCTCCGACGGCTGGGCTGTTATGATGCCCTTTGAGTATCAGGGCGAAAAGGATACCGCCTCGGTTACAAAGGAGCAGGCAACGGGTACTTATGAGTTTATAGACTCTACAAATATGACCCAGAGAAAGGAAAGCTATTCGTCGCCTTACAGCGATATTATCCTCCCGACTCAGAAAATCAATCTGAATTTCGACGGAACAATTACAGGCGCAAGGGATTATTCCTGCTCAATTACAAAAGCAAATACGGGAAGCAAAGCCGTAAGCGGAACCTGGACTCTTACAAACGGCAGGGCTTACTGTAATATCAAGCTCGGAAGCGTTAACTATACCTGTGTATTCGGCTATCAGAAGGACGAAAGCAAGGACGCAAAGGAGGTTCTTACCTTTACCGGCGCGGGAAGCGATAACTCCACCGTATGGGGAGTTAAAACGGGCGAGCTTCCTCACGTAATTCCGCCAAAACCGATTGTTAAAAAGGCTAATACTTTAATCGCAAAGGGTAAAACCGCAACGGTTAATTATAAAAAGCTCAAAAAGAAGAATCAAAGCATTGCTCTTAAAAAAGCCGTTGACGTAAGCAGGGCGCAGGGAAGCGTAAGCTTTAAAAAGACGGGCGGAAATAAAAAAATAACCGTTGCCTCAACGGGTAAGATAACGGTTAAAAAGAAGCTTAAAAAAGGAACGTATAAAATTAAAATTAAGGTTACCGCAACGGGTAATAAATACTATAAGCCCCTGAGTAAAACGGTAACAGTAAAAATAAAAGTAAAATAAAAAACAGAGGGTATTTAAAAATACCCTCCTTTTTTATTTAATATTTGACGCCTGATACGCTACGCCGAGCAGCGCTGCGTCGTCGCCGAGCTTTGAGCGAACTATTTTAACGTTTCTGTAGTTCGTCATTAGCTTGTTGTAAATCTTTCTGTCGATTAAATCAATAATATAATCCTCTCTCATAATACCGCCGCCGAGTACGATAAGCGGGGGATTGAAGGTATAAATTATATTTATAAGACCAACAATAATTTCATCAATCCACTTGTCAATTTCGCTTCGGATTTCGGGCTTTTGAATATTCTCAAAAATCTCATAAGCGTCAAGCTTTTCGCGCTTTGTTGTAATCCTGTCCACTGCGCTTATAAGAGCGTTTGCCGAAGCGTAACATTCATAACAGCCCTCGCCGCCGCAGGCGCATTGCTTACCGCCCGCGTGGATAATCATATGTCCGAGCTCGCCCGCCGAAGAGCCGGCGCCCTTATAAAGCTTGTTGTTAAGATAGATTGCTCCGCCGATTCCCGTTCCGTAGGTAACGCAAATAAAGTCGCTCTGACCCTTTGCGGCGCCGAAGATTGCTTCGCCCATAGCCGCAGCGTTAACGTCGTTTTCAACAAATGTCGGTATACCCGTTTTGTTTTCTATAAGCTTTTTAACCATCATACCCGTGTAATAGGGAATATAACCGGGAGCGTCAACAACAATTCCGTTTTCGCTGTCAACCTGACCGCAGGTTGAAAGAGCAACGCGGTCAATATCCTTGCCGTTTTCTACAATGCCTATAATCTTTTCAATAAGCTCCTGACCGCCCTTGTGTGCCTCGGTAGGAATCTTATGTCTTTCTATTATCTCAAAGTTTTCGTTGCATATACCGTACTTTATAAAAGTACCGCCGATATCAAATGTAAGAACTCTCATAGCAACCTCCAAAATATATTCTATTATAATTATACCAACAGCAGTTACAAAATTCAATATATTATTGAAAATGATTTTAATTTATGTTAATATATAAAAAAATAATTTCAGGTGATATTTATGAGTGATGAAATTAAAAAGACCGAAGAAGAAATAAACGGGGAAACCGAAGCTAAAGCC
>JAFSZK010000016.1 GCA_017458975.1 Eubacterium sp.
CAGACCCTATTGCTGATATGCTTACAAGAATTCGTAATGCAAATTCAGCAAAGCACGAAACAGTAGATATTCCTGCATCAAATATGAAGAAGGCAATTGCTCAGATTCTTCTTGATGAAGGTTATATCGCATCATATAAAGTAATTGAGGATGAAAAGCAGGGAACAATCCGTGTAACCCTCAAGTACACATCAAATAAGGCACAGGTTATTACAGGTCTCAGAAGAGTATCTAAGCCCGGCCTCAGAATTTACTCAAGTGTTGAAGAGATGCCCAAGGTAATGAAAGGCCTCGGTATTGCAATCGTTTCAACATCAAAGGGTATTATGACAGACAGAGAAGCTCGCAAGCAAAATGTTGGCGGCGAAGTATTAGCATTCGTTTGGTAAGGAGGTGCAGTTAGGATGTCACGTATAGGTTTAAAGCCAATCGTAATTCCTGCCGGAGTTGACTTCAAGGTTGACGACGCAAACACTGTAACCGTTAAGGGACCGAACGGTACTCTTACTCAGGATGTCAACAAGGACATTACGGTTAATGTTAACGGCAGCGAGGTTACATTAGAAAGACCATCTGACGATAAAGAGCACAGAAGTCTTCACGGACTTTACAGAGCTCTTCTCGCAAATATGGTAACAGGCGTAACGGACGGCTTCAAGAAAACTCTTGAAGTAAAGGGCGTAGGTTACAGAGTTATAGCTAAGGGCGACGAGCTCGATATGACTCTCGGTTATTCACACCACGTTATTATGAAGGCGCCTGAAGGAATTAAAATTGAATGCCCTAACGCAAATACAATTATTGTTAGCGGTGCCGACAAGCAGAAGGTAGGTCAGTTCGCAGCTCAGATTCGCGAAAAGAGACCTCCGGAGCCGTATAAAGGCAAGGGTATTAAATATGCTGATGAGCATATTCGCCGTAAGGAAGGCAAAGCAGGTAAGAAATAAAGAAAGGAGTGACTTACAATGGTTTCAAGACAGGATTCAAACAAAGCAAGACAGAAGCGTCACACCCGTGTACGCGGAAGAATCAGCGGAACGGCTGATTGCCCGAGACTCAATGTATATCGCTCCCTCAGCAATATCTACGCTCAGCTTATTGATGACGTTAAGGGCGAAACACTCGCTCAGGCATCAACAGTTGAAAAGGATTTTGCTCAGTACGGCGGTAACGTTGAAGCAGCTAAGGCTGTTGGTAAGAAGTTAGCTGAAAGAGCTACGGAAAAAGGCATTAAAGAGTGCGTATTTGACCGTGGCGGTTATGTATATCACGGCAGAGTAGCTGCACTTGCAGACGGTGCCCGTGAAGGCGGACTTGAGTTCTAAAGAAGGGAGAAAAGTTTTATGAATAATAAGATTGATGTATCTTCAATGGAACTTGAAGAAAGAGTAGTATCTATTAACCGTGTTTCAAAGACAGTTAAGGGCGGTAGAATTTTCAAATTCTCAGCGCTTGTTGTAGTGGGCGACGGTAAAGGTCTCGTAGGCTTCGGAATCGGCAAATCAGGCGAGGTTCCGGACGCTATCCGCAAGGGCATTGACGATGCAAAGAAAAACGTAATTAAAGTATCACTCAGAGGAACAACAATTCCTCATGAGATTAAAGGTAAATTTGGTGCAGGCGAGGTTCTCCTTATGCCCGCTCCGAAGGGTACCGGAGTTATTGCCGGCGGACCCGTTCGTGCCGTTGTTGAAACAGTTGGCATTAAGGATATCCGTACTAAGGCAATTCGTTCAAACAACCCTTGCAATGTTGTAAGAGCAACAATCAACGGTCTCAGCCAGCTCAGAACTGCTGACGAGGTTGCTGCTATCAGAGGCAAGAGTGTTAAAGAAATCGTAGGTTAAGGAGGGGTTTATAATGGCAGATGTAAAAATCAAGCTTACAAAAAGCTTAATCGGCTGTAAGAAAGACCAGATTGCCACAGCCCACTCACTTGGCCTTCGCAAAATCGGTAACGTTACAGTTCAGCCTGACAACGCTCAGACTCAGGGTAAAATCTTTAAGATTAAACACCTTGTAACAATAGTAGAAGAATAAGGAGGAGGCTATTATGAAATTACATGAACTTTCTCCGGCTGAAGGCTCAAAGAAGGCCGTAAAAAGAATCGGCCGCGGTCCCGCTTCGGGTCAGGGCAAAACAGCAGGAAAGGGCCATAAAGGCCAGAAGGCACGTTCAGGTTATTCCAGACGTCCCGGCTTTGAAGGCGGTCAGATGCCTCTTCAAAGAAGACTCCCGAAAAGAGGCTTCAACAATATTTTTGCAACTGAGTATGCAGTCGTTAACCTTAAGGACCTTGAAGAAAGATTCGAGGACGGTGCAACAGTAGACGCACAGAGCCTTGCCGATTGCGGTCTTATCAAAAAGCCGCTCGACGGTATTAAGGTACTCGGAAGAGGCGAAATCACTAAGAAGCTTACCGTTAAGGTAGCTGCTGTAAGTGAGAGCGCTAAAGCAAAGATTGAAGCTGCAGGTGGCCAGGTGGAGGTGCTGTAAATTGATTAAAACAATCGTTAACGCATTCAAGGCTCCCGACATCAGAAGAAAGCTTCTCTTTACCGCATTTATTATCCTCATTTTCAGAATCGGCTCGATTATTCCCGTTCCGTTTCTTGATATCGCTGAGGAAATTGAAGTAGGTAAGGGAAACAACATTTTAACTTATTTCAGCTTGATGACAGGTAGTGCGTTCACATACGGAACAATCTTCGCTATGTCAATCACTCCCTACATCAACAGTTCAATTATTATGCAGCTCTTAGGCGTTGCAATCCCCGCTCTTGAAAAGCTTCAGAAAGAGGGCGAGGAGGGAAGAAAAAAGATTACTGCAATTACCAGAATTTTAACTATCGTTCTCGGTTTACTTCAGTCTCTTGCATATTTCTTCTTCCTTCGCTCAAACGATTATCTTATGAAGGCTTCCAACGGCGAGGCATTCACAGGCTTTGACGCTGTATTCCAGGCAATCGTAATTATTGCAGTTCTTACTGCAGGTACGGCAGTAATTATGTGGCTCGGTGAACAGATTTCAATCGACGGTATCGGAAACGGTATTTCAATCATCCTTTTCGCAGGTATCGTATCAAGATTCCCGACCCTTATTGCTCAGCTCTATGAATACTGGAAGACGGGTCAGCTCGTTTACAGAATTCTCGTTCCCGTAGTAATGGTTTGCTTCCTTCTTATGATTGCATACATTGTTCTTGTAGACAATGCCGAAAGAAGACTTCCGATTCAGTACGCAAAGCGTGTTGTAGGAAGAAAGATGTATGGCGGACAGAATACGCATATGCCCATTAAAATCAATATGAGCGGCGTACTTCCGATTATCTTCGCATCTTCAATTCTTTCACTTCCTGCTACTGTCCAGATGTTTATTCAGGAGGACAAGTATAAGGGAACAGGATGGGAAAAGTTCTTTAATATCTTCCAGGGCGACTCCTGGTGGTATGCACTTATGTACTTCCTTCTCATCATCTTCTTTGCTTATTTCTACAGTACAATTCAGTACAACCCGATTGAAATGGCAAACAATCTTCGTAAAAACAATGGCGCAATCCCGGGTATCCGTCCGGGCAGACCGACGTCTGATTATCTTATGAAAATCATCTCAAGACTCGTTCTTATCGGTGCTCTTATGATTTCGGTAGTTGCTCTCTTCCCGATTGTTTACTCGCTTGTTTGTAAGATGGCTATTCCGCCTGTTAAGGACGCCGCGGAAAATTCAATTGCGGCTCAGGGCGGTATGTCGATAAGCCTCGGCGGTACATCGCTTATCATTCTTGTAGGTGTTGCACTTGAGACTGTTCGTCAGCTTGAATCTCAGATGATGATGCGTCATTACAAGGGCTTCCTTGATTAAAAGATAAACTAAGGAGTATAGTATGAAGCTTATTCTTTTAGGTGCTCCGGGTGCCGGAAAAGGTACTCAGGCTGAAAAGATTTGTGAAAAGTTAAATATTCCTACAATTTCAACCGGTAACATCATCCGTGCCGCTCTCAGTAACGGTACGGAGATGGGACTTAAGGCAAAGGCTTATATGGAAGCCGGCCAGTTAGTACCGGACGAGGTTGTTATCGGAATAATTAAGGACAGACTTAAAGAGGACGATTGTAAAGACGGATTTATTCTTGACGGTTTTCCGAGAACAATTCCTCAGGCTCAGGCGCTCGAGGATATGGGTATTAAAATTGACAAGGTTATTGATATTGAAGTACCCGATGAGGCTATAACCAAAAGAATGTCCGGCCGCAGAGTATGCTCAAAATGCGCTAATTCCTATCATCTTATTTATAAGAAACCCAAGGTTGAAGGCATTTGCGACGCATGCGGCGGTGAACTCGTTCAGCGCAAGGACGACGCTCCCGAAACTGTTCAGGCTCGTCTCGTGGAATACCACGAAATGACCGAACCCCTCAAGGACTTTTATTCTAAGCTTGGCAAGCTCAAGATAGTTGAAGGTCAGGAGGACGTTGAGGATACAACAAAGCTCGTTTTTGCAGCGTTGGAGGATTAACATGGTAGTGCTTAAAAGCAGCAGAGAGCTCGAGCTTATGAAAGAGGCTTGCGTTATCTCTGCTCAGGCTCTACAGTTAGCAGGCGAAGCTGTTAAGGAAGGCGTATCAACCTATGAGATTGATAAAATCGCGCATGACTTTATAGTCAAGTGCGGCGCTAAACCGAATTTTCTCGGTTACGGCGGCTTTCCTGCTACTGCATGTATTTCTATAAATGATGAAGTTATCCACGGTATCCCGAATAAGAAAACCATCCTTAAAGAAGGGGATATAGTAAGTATTGATTTGGGAGCCGCCAAGAACGGCTATAACGGCGATAATGCTGCAACATTTATCGTAGGGTCTTGCTCGCCCGAGGTAAAGCGGCTGGTGGATACAAGCCGCGAAGCAATGTTTAAAGGCATTGAGGCGGCTGTACCCGGCAACAGAATCGGCGATATAGGAAACGCGGTACAGACCTACTGCGAGGAGCGCGGCTTCTCGGTAGTAAGAGATTTTGTAGGTCACGGCGTGGGTACAAAGCTTCACGAAGAACCGAGCGTACCGAACTTCGGACACGCAGGTCGTGGTATCCGACTATTACCCGGAATGACATTGGCAATTGAACCGATGATTAATCTGGGAACCTATAAGGTTAAAACACTTTCGGACGGTTGGACGGTAAAAACAGCGGACGGAAAAGCTTCGGCTCATTTCGAAAACACCGTTGCAATAACAAATAACGGTCCTGTAATCCTTACGAAAGCATAAGTTGTTAATTGCAATTGCAGGTGATTACACCGTAATGTGATTCCGGTTAATCGAATGTCCCAACGGGGATATTCCTGAACATTAACTCAATTAATAATTAAAGAGGGATAAAATGTCTAAGTCAGATATGATAGAAGTTGAAGGTACTGTGGTAGAGGCGTTACCTAATACAACCTTTAAGGTATCTCTTCAAAACGGCCACATTATTACAGCTCATATTTCCGGAAAGCTCAGGATGAACAATATCCGTATTCTTCCCGGAGATAAAGTAACAATGGAAATGTCTCCGTATGATTTGTCCAAGGGCAGAATCACGTGGAGAAGTAAATAAGGAGGATAAATAAATGAAAGTTAGACCTTCTGTAAAGAAAATTTGCGAAAAGTGCAAAGTAATCAAACGCAATGGAAAAGTAATGGTTATCTGTGAAAATCCAAAGCATAAGCAGCGTCAGGGCTAACCTGAACTAATAATCGGAGGTAAAAACAGTATGGCACGTATTTCAGGTGTTGACTTACCTAATGACAAAAGAGTAGAAATCGGTCTTACCTATATCTACGGTATCGGCCGCACAACTGCTACAAAGATTATTGAAGCAACAGGCGTCAATCCCGACACTCGTTGCAGAGATTTAAGCGAAAGCGACGTTAACAAGCTCAGCGATTATATCACTCACAACCTTACCGTTGAAGGTGACCTTCGCAGAAATACAGCTTTTGACATCAAGAGACTTATTGAAATCGGTTGCTATAGAGGCATTCGTCACAGAAAGGGTCTCCCCGTAAGAGGACAGACCTCAAAGAACAATGCAAGAACCCGTAAAGGTCCTAAGAAGACTATAGCTAACAAGAAGAAGTAAAGTAGGAGGAAACATAGTATGGCACCAAAGAAGACTACTTCCCGCAAAAGACGCGAGAAGAAGAATGTTGAGCGCGGTGTTGCTCATATTCAGTCAACCTTTAACAATACCATCGTAACTATTTCTGATACTCAGGGTAATGCGATTTCCTGGGCTTCAGCAGGTGAGATGGGCTTCAGAGGTTCTAAAAAGTCTACTCCCTTCGCAGCTCAGACAGCAGCGGAAACAGCTGCAAAGATTGCTGTTGACCACGGTATGAAGACTGTTGAAGTATATGTTAAGGGACCGGGCGCAGGTCGTGAATCTGCAGTAAGAGCTCTTCAAACAGCAGGCCTCGATGTAACTCTCATTAAGGATGTTACTCCTATCCCACACAACGGTTGTCGTCCGCCAAAGAGACGCCGTGTATAATTTGATTGTAGGAGGAAATTAATTATGGCAATTAATAGACAGCCTGTTGCAAGAAGATGTGAGAAATATGATATTTCTCCTTCTGTTTTAGGTTACGCAAAGAAAACTACAAACAGAAATTCAAATAACAAAAGAAGAAAAAAAGCAAGTGAATATTCCCTTCAGCTCAACGAAAAGCAGAAGATGAAGTTCATTTACGGTATTCTTGAAAAGCAGTCTCGCCGCACTTATGAAGAAGCTGAGCGTATGCAGGGCGTAACCGGTGAGAATATGGTAATGCTTCTTGAATCCCGTCTTGACAATGTTGTTTATCGTCTTGGCCTTTGCCAGACAAGAAAGCAGGGACGTCAGCTTGTATCTCACGCTCACTTCCTTGTAAATGGCAAGAAGGTAAACATTCCGTCCTACAAGGTTAAGGTCGGCGATGTTATTTCTGTTCGTGATAAGAGTAAAGATATTGATATTTTCAAGTCAGTAAAGGAAGAGGGTCCTAACCAGCTCGTACCTAAGTGGCTTGAGTTCAATCAGGAAGGACTTTCGGGCAAAGTACTTGCTATGCCTACAAGTGAAGACCTTGATTTTGAATTACAGTATAATCTTATCGTTGAGTTCTATTCTAAGTAATAATTAAACGCTTATTTAGAAATAACACAAAGTTTAGGAGGCTTTTAGATGATAGAAATTGATAAGCCTAATATCGAAATAGTAGATTTATCTACTCAGGGAAGCAGAAGCGTAGGCAGATTTGTTGTTGAACCTCTTGAAAGAGGCTTCGGAACAACTCTCGGTAACTCAATGAGAAGAGTTCTTCTCTCCTCACTTCCGGGTTACGCTATCACTTCCGTGAAGATTGACGGTGTTTTACACGAATTTTCAACTGTTCCTCATGTTAAAGAGGACGTAACCGAAATAGTATTGAACCTTAAAAACATTATTCTCAAGATACATGACGAAGAGGTTAAGACTCTTTATATTGAGGCTTCCGGCGAGGGCGAAATCACCGCAGGTGATATTCAGCACGGCTCGGACGTTGAAATTCTTAACCCCGACCTTCATATCGCATATCTTGACGAGGGTGCAAATGTTGTTATGGAGCTTACGGCTGACAGCGGACGCGGTTATGTAACTAATGACCGTAATAAGCAGCTTATGGAGCTTCCGATTGGAACTATCGCAATCGACTCAATTTATACTCCCGTACTTAAGGTAAACTATACGGTTGAAAACACCCGTGTCGGTCAGCAGACTGACCTTGATAAGCTTATCCTTGACGTGGAAACTGACGGAACTATCCCGGCGGATGAGGCTGCGTCCTTAGCAGCAAAGATTCTCAATGAGCATCTTAACCTCTTTGTAAATCTCAGCGAAGAGATGAGCAATGCCGAAATTATGGTTGAAAAAGACGATGACGGCAAAGAAAAGGTACTTGAGATGACCATTGAAGAGCTCGACCTTTCTGTTCGTTCCTTCAACTGTCTGAAGAGAGCAGGAATCAATACGGTTGAGGATTTAATCGGAAAATCCGAAGAGGATATGATGAAGGTAAGAAACCTTGGACGCAAGTCGCTTGACGAAGTAGTCGGAAAGCTTGCGGCACTCGGCTTCTCACTCAGTAAAGAAGAGGACTAAGTAATACTAAATTAATCGACAAGATAAGACTATTTTCGTCTTATTCTGCTTTAAAAGGAGGGAATTTCTATGCCAGGTAGCAGAAAGCTGGGCAGACCTACTGACCAAAGAAAGGCTATGCTCAGAGGATTAGTTACATTTCTCTTAGAGAACGGCAAGATTGAAACAACCGTTACAAGAGCAAAGGAAGTACGCGCTATGGCTGAGAGAATGATTACTCTCGGTAAGAACGATACCCTTCATTCAAGAAGACAGGTTCTTTCTTATGTTACTAAGGAAGATGTTGTTACAAAGCTTTTTGAAGAGATTGCTCCTAAGTATGAAGACAGAAACGGTGGTTACACTCGTATTATTAAAACAGGCCCTCGTCGCGGCGACGCAGCCGAGATGTGTATTATCGAGCTTGTTTAACGTATTTACGGCACCTGTGCGTTTGCACGGGTGCCTGATATTTTTTAAATATGTCTTGAGAGTTATTATAATCTATGTTATAATTAAAATGAATTAATCTATGGAAATAGGGGTGGTGTTATGAAAAAGATGTCAAGCCTTATTCTTGCGCTTGTGATTTTTCTTAATGCCGTCTTTTCGTTTTCATTTACTTCATTTGCTTCGGGCAACATTTCGAGAACGCGCATAGGCGATAGCGATACTTATTTTCAGTATGAAGCCGCAACAGGCACTCTTACCTTAAGCGGTGAGGGCGCGGTTCCTTCGTTTTCAAATAACTCAACCTCGATTCCGTGGTATACTTTAAGACAAAACAGGGAAATAACAAACGTAGTTGTTTTAGACGGTATAACCTCGCTTGGTAATTACTGCTTTTATCAGGTTAAGGCAAGCAGTATTACTCTTCCCGATTCGCTTGTATCCCTCGGTCAGTACTCCCTTGCGTTTTCAACGGGAATAACGAATCTATCCCTGCCCTTCGGGTTTACTTCAATCGGGGATTACGCATTTTCAAACTGTTCCGCAATGCAGAGCGTAAGCTTTCCGAGTACCTTAAAGACAATTTCTTCTTACGCCTTTCAGAATTGTTCGGGAATTTCGAGCGTTACAATTCCTTACGACGTAAGCGTGGTGGGCTCTTATGCTTTTTCAAACTGTTATGGACTTTCGAGCGTTATCTTTCAGTCGCTTACAAGCACCGTCAGCATTGGAACAAGCGCTTTTCTCGGTTGTACTTCACTTTCCGGGGTTAAGCTTCCGATGAAGGCTGCGATTGCTTCAAAGGCTTTCGGATATAATACCTCGTCAACTAAAAATGACAACTTTAAAATATACGGTTTTGCAGACACAAACGCGTATTTTTACTCCCAGACATATGATTTTAATTTTGAGGCGATTGATAAAATACCTATGCAATGCGCCGCTCTCTACCGGGGAAATTATAATCAGAATAATTTAAACGATACGTTTTGTTTTGAATTTACCGCCGATATGGATACTTTATACAATTTCTATTCAAGAGGCGACGTTGACCTTAAGGGTACAATTAAAAATTCAAACGGCGAAACGCTTTACGAAAATGACGATATAAGACCTTACCACGACCTTAATTTCAGTATTTCGGCAAACCTTACCGAGGGAGAGACCTATTATCTTTATGTAACCTCCTCCCAGTCCCGGGGCGATTTCTTCGTCGTTGTTTATCCTAATAACATAAGAAGTATTACCGCTTTCGGTGAGGTTGAAATAAGCTCGGACGCCTGCACTGAGGTCGAAGGTCAAAATGTATACGAAATAACCGATGAAATGCTTGAGGACGTAGTTGTTGAAGTAAACTATTCAAACGGACTTACCGATAAGGTGTATTATACAAGCGATTATTTTAACAGAAGGAATTTCACCTATTTTGACTCACAGAGTGAGACGCCGTTCGTCTGCGGAAATAATACGGGTTATATAAGGCTCGGAAACGCCACGGATGATATTAACGTAATACTGACTCATACCTATGAGAAAAGCGTCGTTTATCCTACGTTTAGTGAACAGGGCTATACGGTTTATACCTGTAAATACTGCGGCGATACTTATAATATTGATTATGTAAGCCCCTATGTTACTACCGTAAGCGGAAGAGTTCTTCTTGCCGAGGACAAAAACGCGGCGCATACAACTAACACTCCCTATCGCCACGCAAAGCTTGTTGCTCAGGACAGGGAATACGATATTGCCGCCGACGGTACGTACAGCGTATATCTTTCATATGACGGCGAAGTTGAAATAGTAAACGACTTCGGCGAGGATTATTCCTTTAATGTATCAACCGCCGAGTCCCTGGTTAATAACGGCGATACCGTTCTTGAGGGTTATGACCTCAACGCTGACGGAGCGGTTAACGCAAAGGACTATGCCCATTCTATTAAGACCTATGATAATACGGACGTAGAAACCTATTTTTCACAGTTTGCAATTAATTTTTATGATTATACGGAGGACTAATAATGAAAAAAGTAGCAATTATTATGGGCTCTGACAGCGATTTACCGATTGTCACCCCTGCAATCAAGCAGCTTAAAGAGCTTGGAATTGAAACAGAGGTAAGGGTAATGTCGGCTCACAGAACGCCCGAGGCTGCTCACGATTTTTCAAAAAACGCAATTGCCAACGGCTTCGGAGTTATTATTGCAGCGGCGGGTATGGCTGCTCATCTCGGCGGAGTTCTTGCTGCTTCAACAACTCTCCCCGTTATCGGTATACCGTGCAGCGCTAAGGTGCTTGACGGTATGGACGCAATGCTTGCAACCGTAATGATGCCCCCGGGTATTCCCGTTGCAACAGTCGGCGTTAACGCGGCTAAAAACGCAGCTCTTCTTGCCGCTGAAATACTTGCATTAGGTAATGAGGAGCTCGCTTCAAAGCTTATTAAAATGCGCGAGGATATGGCTTTACAGGTTGAAGCCAAGGACAAAGCGCTTCAGGAAAAATTAAAAGAAATATAGGCAGGACTAAAATATGCAAAAAAGTTTCAGCGAAAGCTATGCTGCAGCAGGCGTGGACGTAACTGCGGGTTACAAGTCTGTTGAGCTTATTAAGGATTATGTAAAAAAGACTAATATTCCGGGCGTTATAGGCGGTATCGGCGGATTCGGCGGTATGTTTGAGCTTCCGCTCGGCGATTATAAAAACCCCGTTCTCGTATCGGGTACGGACGGAGTAGGAACAAAGCTTAAGCTTGCGTTTTTACTTGATAAGCACGATACAATCGGAATTGACTGCGTTGCAATGTGTGTAAACGACGTTGCATGCTCGGGCGCAAAGCCGCTTTTCTTCCTTGATTATATCGCTTGCGGAAAGAATTATCCCGAAAAAATTGCCGAGATTGTCAAGGGCGTTGCCGAGGGCTGCGTTCTTTCGGGCTGTGCGCTTGTAGGCGGTGAAACCGCTGAGCACCCCGGACTTATGCCGGATGAGGATTACGACCTTGCGGGCTTTACCGTAGGCATCGGCGAAAAGGACAAGCTTGTATCGGGCGAACATCTTAAAGCGGGCGACGCTCTTATTGCGGTTGCTTCCTCGGGAGTTCACTCAAACGGCTTTTCGCTTGTAAGAAAGGTCTTTGATATTAACGAAAAGACCATAGCTGTTAAATATGACGAGCTCGGTACAACTCTCGGCGAGGAGCTTTTAACCCCGACAAGGATTTACGTTAAGCCCCTTCTTGCTCTTATGGACTCCGTAAGAGTAAACGCCATTTCCCATATCACGGGCGGCGGCTTTTATGAAAACGTACCGCGTATGTTAAATGACAATACCCTTGCTGTTATTCAAAAGGATAAATGTCCTAAGAAGCCGATATTTGACCTTATTGCAAAGACGGGCAATATCCCCGAAAGAGATATGTTCAATACCTTTAATATGGGTACGGGACTTATTATTGCCGTTGACAGCGATAAAGCCGACGAGGCTGTAAGTATCTTAAACGGCGCAGGCGAAAAGGCATATGTTGTCGGCGAAATCAAAGACGGTGAAAAGGGAGTAGAAATCGTATGATGAATATAGCTGTATTTGTTTCGGGCGGCGGAACAAATCTTCAGGCGCTGATTGACGCCGAGGCAAGGGGAGAAATCAAAAACGGAAAAATCACCTTTGTTCTCGCTTCAAATGAAAACGCCTACGCCCTTAAAAGAGCCGAAAAGGCGGGTATTGAAAGCGCCGTTGTAAACCGTAAGGAGTACGGCTCTAAAGCCGAATACGATAAAGCGATTCTCAAAGCCCTTGAGGGCAGAAATATCGAGCTTATTGTTCTTGCGGGCTTTCTTTCAATTCTCGGCGAGGACTTAATTAAGGAATACAGAAACCGAATTATTAATATTCATCCGAGCCTGATTCCTCTTTTCTGCGGCGACGGCTTTTACGGAAAAAGGGTTCATACCGCGGTTCTTGAAAGCGGAGTCAAGGTAACCGGCGCAACCGCTCATTTTGTAAACGAAATTACCGACGGAGGAGCAATTATCCTTCAAAAGGCGGTTCCCGTTGAGCAGGGGGATAACGAGGATATTCTTCAGTACCGCGTAATGCGTCAGGCTGAGTGGGAAATACTCCCGAAGGCGGTTTCACTTTTCTGTGAAGGAAAGATAAAAATATCAGGAAATAAAACAATTATAGGAGAATAAAAATGGAGATTAAATCACTTAAAAGCGAGCTTTCAACAAATACTTATCCCGGAAGAGGAATTGTTATCGGTAAAACTCCCGATAATAAAAAATGCGCTATTGCCTATTTCATTATGGGCAGAAGCGTAAATTCAAGAAACAGAATTTTTGAAGAGAACGACAGGGGCGGAATCAGAACAAAGGCTTTTGACGAAAGCAAAATGGTTGACCCCCATTTGATTATTTACAATCCCGTTTTAAAGCTTGACGGTAAAACTATTGTTACAAACGGCGACCAGACCGATACTATTTACGATTATATGAAAGACGGTAATTGCTACCGCCACGCGCTTCTTACAAGGGAATATGAGGACGACGAGCCGAATTATACCCCCAGAATTTCTGCGGTAGTTAAAGAGAACGGCGATTATAATATGTCAATCCTCAAGTCAAATATGGGTAAGCCTCAGTGCGTAAGATTTTTCTTTGAATACCCCGCTGACGCAGGTCTCGGTCATTTCCTTCATACCTATAAGTGCGACGGCAATCCTATTCCTTCCTTTGAAGGCGAGCCGACTCCCGTTGATATTTTCTCAAACGATATTGACGAGTTTACCTCAATGGTATGGGAAAACCTTAACGAAGACAATAAAGTATCCCTCTTTACCCGTTTTATAGACCTTGAAACAGGAAACGAGGAAACAAGAATTATTAATAAGAATAAATAAGCTATCAGCTTTTATTATTCACTAAAACGGAGTTTTTCTATGAGAGTATTAGTTGTAGGTTCGGGCGGACGCGAACACGCCCTTATTAAAAAAATAAAAGAGTCCCACAGGGTTGACTATATTGCCTGCTGTCCGGGTAACGGCGGTATTTCATACGATGCTCAGTGCTTTAACGTAGGCGCAACCGATATAGACGGCGTGGTTAATCTTGCTAAAAATATCAGAGCCGATTTTGTAGTCGTTGCACCCGACGACCCGCTTGTACTCGGAATGGTTGACGCGCTTAACGCCGAGGGCTTTGCAACCTTCGGACCGAATAAGGCGGCTGCGATTATCGAGGGCTCAAAGGTGTTCTCTAAAAACCTTATGCTTAAATACGGTATCCCGACGGCTGAATATAAAGTGTTTGACAAGCCCGGGGACGTAATTGAGTACATTAAAGAAAAAAACGAATTTCCCGCTGTTATCAAGGCGGACGGACTTGCGCTCGGCAAGGGCGTAATTATTCCCGAAAACCTTGAGGAGGCAGAAAAGGGCGTTAAGGAGATTATGGAGGATAAAATCTTCGGCGCAAGCGGAAATAACGTTGTTGTTGAGGAATTCCTTACGGGTCCCGAGGTATCCGTGCTTGCCTTTACAGACGGAAAATGCGTCAAGCCCATGGTATCCTCAATGGACCATAAACGCGCTCTTGACGGCGATAAGGGACTTAATACGGGCGGTATGGGAACCGTATCCCCGAACCCTTATTATACCGATGAAGTAGCAAAGGAGTGTATGGAAAAAATCTTTATTCCGACTATTGAAGCGATGAATAAAGAGGGAAGAACCTTTAAGGGTTGTCTGTATTTCGGACTTATGATTACTCCGAAGGGACCGAAGGTAATAGAGTATAACTGCCGCTTCGGCGACCCCGAAACCCAGGTTGTACTTCCGAGACTTAAAACCGATATTATGGATATCTTTGAGGCTATTAACAACGAAACTCTTTCTCAGCTTGATATCGAGTGGGACGACAGAGCCTGCACCTGTGTAATTATGGCGTCGGGCGGTTATCCTAAATCCTACCCGAAGGGAATTGAAATTACGGGACTTACTGACGGAGACCTTGACGGAGTTACCGTTTACCATGCGGGAACAAAGCTCGAAAACGGAAAGCTCGTAACCTCGGGCGGACGCGTGCTCGGAGTTACGGCGCTCGGTGATACGCTTGAAGACGCGCTTAAAAAGTCATATGACGGAGTAAGCAGAATTCATTTTGACGGTGCACATTACCGTAAGGATATCGGAAAAAGAGCGCTTGAAGTTAAATAAGCAAAAAATAAAACCCCCGAATCGGGGGTTTATTTTTATGACCATTTAAGGGCTTTAATACTGAAGCCTAATTTGGAATCCAGCTTATTTTTCTGAACTACTGCAACAACCTTGTCCTTTCCGCCTGCGTTTTTAACCGTTCCTATAACCTTATAGAAATTGTTTCCGCCAAGGCTCTGAATTTCGGTTATCGTAACGTCCTGAACCTTATTCTCAAAAGCGGTAATAGTAAAGGAGTCGCCGTCCGAATTGTATCGGATATTTTCGCAGTCGCCCTTTGAATTACACTGGGACTTGAAGTTTACAACCGTCTGACCGAAATACTTGAAAAGGTCAATTACAACCGTTCCCGACGCATAGGTGCTCATTGTGAGACCCTCCTGCTGCGCCATCCAGATTGCCGCGTGGCTTGCGATATTAATCGGAACCTTACCGTTTGCGCCTTCATAATTAGCATTAAAGAGATAAGGAACCTCAAGCATTGCCGTAATTATCTTAGTATCGTTTGCGTTAAATGATACCGATTTACCGGAATCGTTTGTAGTGGGAACGTGAAGGTCCTTCGGATTGGTTGTTAATACGGGGGAGGTAGTTCCCTTACCGTCAACCGCAGGAGTCTTATCGTCGGGCTTAACGGGATTATCAGCCGGTTTCGGAGTGTTACTTCCGCTTTTCTTCTTTTTCTTTTTCTTTTTGGTAGTCTTTTTGCTTTGCTTTTTGTAATTTGTTTTAACCGTAACGTCCTTGCCGTTTTTGCCTTTAACTCTGTTACCGTTTTTATCAATTACGTAAGCAACCGTTCTGTTGCCTTTTCTTTCGTACTCGACCGCAACCTCGGTAGTAACCTTATCGCCGTTTTTATCGGTAACGGCTTTTCCGTTTTCGTCCGTTACCTCAACGTTTTCAAAGCCGACCTCGTTTTCAGCATCTTCGAGCTCTTCAGCAATTGTTGTGGTGTCGGCTTCCTTATTTTTATCCTTCTTACAGCCCGCAAATACTCCGCAGAGTAAAACGATTAGCGCAAGAAGTATGGCTATTGTTCTTTTCAAGAAAATTACACCTCGCATAATAACTTAATTCTATAATATAATTTTTTGTTATAAAAGTAAATACCTGTAATAAAAAATAAAAAATATTTTTACTTTTTATTTACACCTTCACAACATTTTGTGGTATAGTATTATAAACAAAACCATATAAGGACGAAAAGAAAATGAAAAAATCGTTACGGGTTGCAATTGCCGGAATAATGAGCGCTTTGTGTATTATTCTATTATATATCGGCTCTGTGATGTGGCTCTTTGCCTATATTATGCCTCTTGCCGCAGGACTTATTATGATAGCGGTATCACAAACGGGCTCAAAAAGGCTTGCACTTACGGTATATATTGCAGTCAGCTTAATATCACTCACCGCGCTTAACGATAAAGAGTGCGTTTTGCTTTACGTGCTCTTTTTCGGGTACTATCCGCTGATACGTGAATCGCTTGAAAAAATCAAAAGCTCCTTTGTTAAAATCATCCTTAAATTTCTGATTTTCAACGCTGCGGTTGTCGCGGTTGAAATGATTTGTATTTACGTATTTATGATACCCTTTGATAACGAGCTCGGACGCCTGGGAATACCGATTTTAATGCTTCTTGCAAACGCGCTTTTCTTTGTTTATGACAATCTTCTTCCCAAGCTTGAAATTCTCTACGAAAAGCGAATTAAAAATAAAATTGATAAATACCTTTCGTAGATAAAATTTCCTGTTGCATTATAATAAAATATATAATATAATGACAATGAATAATTATATGCGGAGTTGATTTGATGAAATACACCTTAAAGGGTAATGAGGCTTTGGGAATTGAATTTGGCTCAACCCGAATTAAAGCGGTGCTTATCGACGAAGAGTTTAATCCGATTGAATCGGGCGGCTTTACCTGGGAAAACCGTCTTGAAAACGGATACTGGACTTATCACAGCGATGAAATCCTCACCGGGCTTCAATCTGCGTATTATGAGCTTAACGAAAACGTTAAGAAAAATACGGGAAGCTACATAACCTCTCTGGGCGGTATCGGTATTTCCGCTATGATGCACGGCTATCTTCCTTTTGATAAAGACGATAAGCTTTTGGTTCCTTTCAGAACCTGGAGAAATACAACAACCGCCGAAGCCTGCGCAAGACTTACAAAGCTGTTCAACTTCAATATTCCGCAAAGGTGGAGTATCTCACATCTTTATCAGGCAGTGCTCAATAAAGAAGAGCATATTAAGGATATCGCATTTTTGACAACTCTCGCAGGATACGTCCACTACCTCCTCACCGGTGAAAAGGTACTCGGTGTGGGCGACGCTTCGGGTATGTTCCCGATTGACAGTACGGTTAATAATTATGACGAAAAAATGCTTACTCTTTTTGAGGAGCTTGATGAGATAAAAGCGTGTCCGTGGAGCATAAGGGATATTCTTCCCGAGGTGCTTATGGCGGGCGAAAACGCAGGAAGGCTCAGCGAAGAAGGCGCAAAGCTTCTTGACAAGACGGGCTCTCTTATGGCAGGTATTCCTCTGTGTCCTCCCGAAGGAGACGCAGGAACGGGTATGACGGCAACTAACGCCGTAACCGTCAGAACGGGAAATATCAGCGCCGGAACCTCAATCTTCTCAATGGTGGTTCTTGAAAAGGGGCTTAAAAATGTATATGAAGAAATAGATATGGTTACCACTCCCGCAGGTATGCCCGTTGCAATGGTACACTGTAATAACTGCTGTACAGACCTTGACTACTGGGTAAACGTCTTTGCCGATTTTGCAAGGCGCAGCGGCTCTCCTCTTTCAAAGAGCGAGATTTATGACCTGCTTTATAACGCGGCTCTTGAGGGTGAAAGCGACGCAGGCGGAATAGTTAATTTCAACTATCTTTCGGGCGAGCCCGTATCGGATACGGCTGACGGACGACCGATGCTTGTAAGAGCTCAGGGCAGTAATTTCACTCTTGCAAATTTCTTCAGAGCTGAGATTTACAGCACCTTTGCAACGCTTAAGCTCGGTATGAAAATTCTTGAAAAAGAGGGAGTAAAAATTGACAAAATCACCGGCCACGGCGGACTTTTCAAAACTCCCGTTGTAGGTCAGAAGCTTATCGCCTCAGCAATTAAAGCGCCCGTTTCGGTTATGAAAACAGCCGGCGAGGGCGGCGCGTGGGGAATTGCCCTTCTTGCCGCTTATATTAACGAAAAAGATTTGACTCTTGAGGAATTCCTCGAGAAAAAGGTTTTTGCTTCTGCCGAGGCAACAACTATTGAGCCCGACGAAAACGACTCAAAGGGCTTTGATAAATTCATTGAAAGATATGAAAAACTGCTTCCTGCCGAGAGAGCGGTATACGAAAGCATTTAGGAGGATATTATGGCAATAAAGGATTACGAATTCTGGTTTGTAGTCGGAACTCAGTTCCTGTACGGCGAGGAAATATTTGAAACAATCAACGCGCATTCCGAGGAAATGGCGAAGGAGTGGAGCGAAAAGCTTCCCTGCAAGGTTGTTGCAAAGCCCTGCGTAAAGAGGTCAGGCGAAATTCTTGATATTATGCGCAAGGCGAATAACGCTCCCGAGTGTGCGGGCGTGATAACCTGGATGCATACCTTCTCTCCCTCAAAAATGTGGATTGCGGGCTTTAACGAGCTTAAAAAGCCCTTCCTTCACGTTAATACCCAGTTTAACCGCGATATCCCGTGGAACGAAATTGATATGGACTTTATGAATCTTAACCAATCGGCTCACGGTGACAGGGAGCACGGTTATATTACCGCAAGAATGAGAATGAAGCATAAGGTAATCGCGGGCTATTGGAAAGACGAAGAATTTCAGAATAAAATGGGCGTGTGGATGCGTGCGGCAGTCGGCGCGTGCGAATCAAGAAAGCTTCGCGTTTTAAGAATAAGCGATAATATGAGAAACGTTGCCGTAACCGACGGCGATAAGATTGAGGCGCAGATTAAGCTCGGCTGGCAGGTTGACCACTACGGAGTCGGCGATATTATTAAAATGGTAAACGCCGTAACCGAGGACGAGATTGACGCCCAGATGGCTGAATATAAAGAAAACTACGATTTTGATACCGACAATATTGAGGCGGTACGCTATCAGGCAAGGGAAGAGGTTGCCCTTAAAAAGTTTCTCGTTAAAGAGGGCTTCGGCGCCTTCCATACTAATTTTGAGGACTTACAGGAATTAAAGCAGCTTCCGGGTCTTGCAGCTCAGGATTTAATGCGACAGGGCTTCGGCTTCGGCGCCGAGGGCGACTGGAAGGTTGCCGCAATGACAAGGCTTATGAAGCTTATGGCTGAGGGTATGAAGGGCGGTACAGCCTTTATGGAGGACTACACCTACCATTTTGAGCCCGGAAACGAAATGCTCCTCGGCTCCCATATGCTTGAGGTATGTCCGACCCTTGCCGCCGAAAAAGCAAAAATTCAGGTTCACCCCCTCGGAATAGGCGACCGTGAGGACCCTGCAAGACTTGTGTTTAAAGCGCAGACGGGTAACGCTATTGTTGTTACTCTTGTTGATATGGGCGACAGACTGAGAATGATTGTAAACGACGTTGAGTGTAAAGAGCAACTCAATTCTATGCCTAAGCTCCCCGTTGCGGGCGTGCTCTGGAAACCGCTTCCGAATCTTCAGACCTCTGCCGAGGCGTGGATTTACGCGGGCGGAGCTCACCACAGCGTGCTTTCCTATTCTCTTACGGCTGAGCATATGCGCGATTTTGCCGAGATTATGGGAATTGAGTTTGTTCATATCAATAAGGATACCGAAATTAACTCTTTCAGAAAAGAATTATTCTATAATGACGTTGCATATAAAATTGCAAATCTTAAATAAGGTAAGTATTTATGCTTGAAGAATTAAAGAAAAAGGTCTATGAAGCAAATCTAAAGCTTGTTGAGTATAACCTCGTTGTGCTGACCTGGGGAAATGCTTCCGAAATAGACCGAAAAAAGGGACTCTTTGTAATTAAGCCCTCGGGCGTTGCATATGATAAAATGACGCCCGACGATATGGTTGTTATGGACCTTGAAGGAAATAAGGTTGAGGGAGAGCTCAATCCCTCCTCCGATACCCCAACGCACCTTGAGCTATACAGGCGCTTTAAGGATATCGGCGGTATAGTTCATACCCATTCACCCTGGGCATGCTCGTGGGCGCAGGCAGGACGCGACGTTCCCGCCTACGGCACTACTCACGCAGATTTTGCAAACGGCGCAGTGCCCTGTACAAGGGGACTTACAAGCGACGAGGTGTACGGCGAGTATGAGCTCAATACCGGCAAGGTAATTGCCGAAGAGTTTGAAAAAAGAGGAATAAAGCCCGCGGAATGTCCCGCCGTGCTTGTTCACCGTCACGGACCCTTCACCTGGGGCAAGGACGCAGCAAAGGCTGCCGAAAACGCTCTTATTCTTGAAGAGGTTTCAAAAATGGCATATCAGACCGAAAGCGTTGCAGCTCTTTCGGATAAATCGGATATAGGAATTGAAGACTACCTTCTTGATAAGCATTATCAGCGCAAGCACGGTAAGAACGCTTATTACGGTCAAGGTAAATAACGGAGGTTAAATATGAAAAAAATACTTTTATCGCTTTCGGTTGTAAGCGCATTTCTTGTATGCACCTTGTTTTCACTTAATGCATACGCTGCAACCGATATCACCGCAGCTGTTGTAACTCCCGAAAAGACAAGCTATACCTATACGGGCTCCGCAATTAAGCCTGAAGTTAAGGTAACTCTCGGCGACGAGGTGCTTGGTGAAGAGAATTACGACGTAACTTATTCAAAAAACAAAAACGCAGGCACAGCCGAAATTACCGTTACCGCTAAGGGCGAGTATACGGGAAGCGCAAAGGGCGCCTTTGAGATTGCTCCTCTTGCCGTTTCCTCAAGCGGCTTCACCTTTGAAAACACTAATAAGGCAAAGCCGAATACTCCGCCGAAATATACTCTTAAGTATAAGAAAACTACCTTAAAAGAGGGTACGGATTATACCTTTACCGTTAAAAACGGAAATATTACGGGTTATAATAAAGCAAGCGTTACCTTTAAGGGTAAGGGCAACTTTAAGGGAAGTAAAACCGTTAAATGTGATATCTATCCCGAAAAGACCGAAAACCTTACTATTGTATCAAGAAAGAATACAAGCGCAAATATCGCCTGGGATTCACAGTCCGAATACGAGGTTACGGGCTATAAGATTTACAAATGTAAGTCCGACGGCACGGGTTCAAAGCTTTATAAAACCGTAAAATCCGATAATACCGCGGGCGTTTATTCGCTTAATGCAGGTAAGGCAAATTACGTTAAGGTAAGAGCATATAAAACAAACTCGGATAAAACCTTATACGGCGCATACAGCCCCGTTCTTAAAATAGTTACCGTTCCCAATGTTGTAACTATTAATTCCGTTGCCAAGTCAAAGGATAAAAGCAAGCTTGTTGTAAGATGGAACAGCGTAAGCGGCTGGGGTTATCAGATTAAGTATTCAACCGACAAGACCTTTAAAACGGGCGTTAATGTTGTTAAGGTACAGGGTGCGTCCAAGAACGCTTACTCAATTAATATTCCCGTTTCAAACTCAAAGTATTATGCGAGAGTTCAGTCTGTTTCCAAGGACGGCGGTACATATTATTTTGCTCCCTGGAGCGCAGTTGTATCAAGTAATTTCAGCAAGCTTTATTCAAGCTATACTACGTACTATACGGGCTCGGCTAACCGTAAGAGCAATATCAGAAACGCCGTTAAGCGTATTAACGGAACCGTTCTTAAGCCCGGCGAAACCTTCTCCTTTGATAAGGTTGTAGGTAAAAGGACTAAGGCAAGAGGCTTTAAGGAGGCTCCCGTATTCGTAGGTCAGAAGGGTCACGCTCTCGGTCTCGGCGGCGGTGTTTGCCAGGTCGGAACAACCGTATTTAACGCGGCTCTCGTCGGTAATTTCCAGATTGTTGAGCGCCATCAGCACTCACAGAGAGTCGGCTATATTGCAGCAGGAAGAGACGCCGCAATCGACTGGGGAAGCAAGAACGTAAGATTTAAAAATAATACGCCCTATCCGATGAAGATAAAGGCGTATACAAAAAACAGCAGAATCTATATTAAGATTTATACAAGAAGATAGTGAAGGAAATGCTGTTTTAAAATATCAAGGTGCGGAGTATGAAGACAGTAATCATAATAATGAAATAATAAGTTTACCAAACAAAACAAAAGACAGATTAAAATATAATAAACTATATATAGAAAAAACAGTAGATGCACATACAGATGATATTGTAGAAGCAAATGATGATATAACATATACTATTGTTGTAAAAAATAATAGCGAAAAAAAATACACTGAAAATATAATTGTTACAGAAAACATTTCGGATTATGTAACATACAAAAATTTTCAAGTA
>JAFSZK010000017.1 GCA_017458975.1 Eubacterium sp.
CGTAAGTCCGAAGAAGGTTAAGGTATCAATAAGTAAAAATAACGGAACCTACACTCTTAAGCGTAAGGTCGGCGGCAAAACGAATTACACTACAAAATCAAACTATAACTAAAAAGAAAAGGGTACTCGTTTGAGTACCCTCTTTTTTTATGCCTTTTTAGGCTTCCATATAAGCTTTGAAAGCTTGCCCGTTGCTACGTCGAAGATTTCAGCCATTGCAAAGGTGATGAAATAAGAAACGATTAAGAAGATGTATTTATGCCTTTGAGCAACTCCGAGCTCGGTGAGAATTATCATCGGAATTCTCTGAAGAATATAAATACTGAAAATATGCTCTCCGCACCATTTAAGGAAGTTGTTGCCGAGCTTGATTTTCATTGTAAGCATTACCGTGATTGCCGTAAACAGCGCCGCCCAGATTTCATAAATTGCAAATGCTTTCGGCTTGTTAAGGTATGCCCAGATGTATGCTACAAGAATAACTGCAAGGGCTGAGAAATAGAGCATATCGTTTTTCATAAGCACCTTTTCGATAATGTTCTTGAAATAGGAATACCAGAAGCCCAGTACATAAAGGAACGCCGTGTTGTACCAAAAGCCGTCTTTAATTTTTGTATAATGAAACGCAAGTATCATCGCGCCCGAAAGCACGCTTAGTATTATAATAAAAACAATATCCGCTTTTTCATTTTTAACGAATTTGATAAGCGCAAACGAAATAAAGGTAATAATATAAAGCGCAAAGGTCATAAAGATATACCAGCTTGAGTTACCTACTCCGTCCCATGCCGTAAGCGAGAAAACAATCTGCTTTAAGGTAAGCGTTTTACCGAGCGCAAGCCACAGTATTAAATAAAAGCATACCGCAATATCAAAATTAAGAAGCAGGTTAGGGAATCTCTTAGCGGGAATTGTTTTGATATAATCAAATCTGCGCTTTTTAATCTGCTCCATAATACCGTAACCGGAATAGAATAAGAACAGCGCAACTACCATTTGTCCTATATGGTTCTGCATTGCGGTATACGGCGCGTCAAGATAAGTTTTATCAAGCGCAATGTAGCCCTTTCCGTGACTGTAAAGAATAAGAATTACAAAGATGCCCTTAATGTAATTTGTACCGTCGCGGGAAATGTAATCTTTATTAAACTCATTGTGTTTTGAAAACTCAGCCGATGAGAAAATAAGCAGTAAAAGTATAAGTACAAAAAATATCAAAGCGTTCTCCTCCTTTTTCTTTATTCTATATAATTTTTAACTAAATGTCAAAGGTAATTGACCTTTACGGTTAAAAATGATAGTATATTTAAGAGGTGACAATATGAAGGAATTATTACTTAAGGATATTATTAAAGCAATAAACGCAAAATGCGATAATGAAAAAGATATTGTAATTACGGGCGTAAGCACCGATACAAGAACAATTAAACAGGGCGATTTGTTTATCGCGCTTGTCGGTGAAAAATTCGACGGTCACAGCTATATTGACGTTGCCGTAAAAAACGGCGCGGCGGCTGTCGTATGCTCAAGGTCGGTTGAAGCGGACGTTCCCGTTTTAATTGTTGAGGATACCTTAAAGGCGCTTCAGGGTATCGCCGAATACTATCTTACAACCCTTGACGTTAAGGTGGTGGGAGTTACGGGAAGCAACGGAAAGACCACAACAAGGGATATGACCGCTGCCGTGCTTTCAACAAAGTACAAGGTATATTCAACCGCAAAGAATTTCAATAACGAAATCGGACTTCCGAAAAGCGTTCTTGAGCTTGACGACAGCTATGATATCGCCGTTCTTGAAATGGGTATGAACCATTTTGGCGAAATAAGCTCGCTTACAAAGGTAGCAAAGCCCGACGTGGCGATTATAACGAATATCGGTAAAGCACATATCGGAAACCTCGGCTCCCAGGAAAATATATTAAAAGCAAAGCTGGAAATACTTGAAGGGCTTAAAAAGGACGGTGTTCTCGTTCTTAACGGCGACGATAAATTCCTTTTCGGCGCGTACACCGAGGGAATTAAAAAGCATTTTGTCGGCGTGAGCGCTGATAATCTTGAGCTTCGCGCGGTTAATATTAAGAGCACCGAGGACAAAACCGAGTTTTCGGTTGTATACGACGGTAAAAAGTACGACGGAAGTATTCCCGTGCTGGGCGTTCATAACGTTCTCGATTCGCTTCTTGCAATCTATACGGGACTTCGCTTCGGCGTTGATATTGACTCCGCTTTCAGGGCGCTCGGCGGCTACAAGTCGGTTGGTATGAGATGCGAAAGCGAGGCAATCGGCGGAATTACCCTTGTAAAGGACTATTATAATTCAAGCCCCGATTCCTCCCGCGTTGCGCTTCAGACTCTCGGCGATTTTGCAAAGGGCAAAAGAAAAATCGCTCTGCTCGGCGAAATGCTTGAGCTTGGCGATTACAGTAAAGCCGAGCACGAAAACCTCGGTAAAATGTGCGTTAAAAACGAAATTGATTACGCCTTTTTTATCGGCGCTGATTTTGATAGCTTTAAAAAGGGTATGCCCGAAAATTCTCAGGCTTTCAGCGACAATCAAAGAGAAAAAATGATAAAAGCCGTTTGCGATTATTATAAAAACGGAAATATCAAAGAAGGCGACGCCGTACTTATCAAAGGCTCCCGCGGTATGAAAATGGAAGAGGTTTACACCGCTCTTAAAGAAGCAATAGAACAATAAAGTTATTAACTTATTGTTTGAGCGAAGCGAGTAACCGCAATTATTCGTTATTCACTATTCAATATTCACTAAAAAAAGGATGCATTACGCATCCTTTTTTAATGAGAGTTCAATTATTTTCATACATAAATCGGGGTAGTCGATTCCGATTGCCTTTGCTTCCTGCGGGAGCAGACTCATATCCGTCATACCGGGGAGGGAGTTGACCTCAAGACAGTAGAATTCGCCGTCCGCCTCGTTAAGAATAAAGTCCGCTCTTGCGTAAACTGCCATACCGAGCGCGTCGCAGACTCTTTTTGTCTGAAGCTGTACGTCCTTCGTTTCCTCCTCGCTGAGCTCGGCGGGGCAGATTTCAATCGTCATACCCGGCTGATACTTATTTGCGTAGTCGTAAAAGCCTTCCTTCGGAATAATCTCAATCGGGGGAAGTACGGTATCTCCTAAAATACCAACGGAAAATTCGCGTCCCTTGAGATATTGCTCAATAATAATCTCATCCTCGTATTTAAAAGCGAAGTCAACCGCCTTTTGGTAATCCGCTTCGTCAAGCACTATTGAAACGCCGACGCTCGAACCGCCCGACGCGGGCTTGATAACGCATGGACCCGTACATTCGGGAACCGGCTCGCCCTTTTTAACGTAGGCGTATGCGGCGTTTTTAATGCCGTTGGCGTTCATAATCTGTTTTGAAATGTATTTATTCATCGCCATTGCGGAGCCGAGACAACCCGTTCCCGTATATTTAATTTTGAGAGTGTCAAAGGTTGCCTGAACCTTTCCGTTTTCGCCGTCCTCGCCGTGAAGACCGAGAAAAACGATATCCGCCTTTTTACAGATTTCAAGAACGTTAGGACCGAAAAGTCCGTCGCCCTCGTCGCCCCTTGCAGCTTTTATTTCCTCAATGCTCGGGTCAACAAGACCGATTGCCGAAACGGTATCAATCCTTCCGTCGCCGCTGAAAAATTCATCAACGCTTCCCCTGAAGCCGAGGAATAAATCAAGAAGCTGAGCGTTTTCGCCCGCCTGTTTAAGGGCTTTTACTATATTTTTTCCGGAGGTAAGGGATACGTCGCGTTCCGTACTGATACCGCCGGCAAGTACTACGATATTCATTTTCATCACCCGTAATAGTAATTTTTCTTATGTATTATATAATATTAAGGTCGAAATGTCTATATTATTTTTAAATTAATTAACTAATCCTTGATAATTTGTCCCAAATGATATATAATGTCCATTAGTGCTATTTTAAAAGAGGTAATTAAATGAATTCGTTAGTATCGAGTTTCTTTAAAAGAGCGGTAGTTATTCCCGGAATTATTGCGGTTGTTGTAATCGCTCTTATACTTGTAGTTACGCCTTCGCTTATAGCCGCCTCAAACGTAAAAGAGGAGACTGTTGAAGCTGAGACTATTGACCTTTCCCAGTTTAATGCAAAGAAATATTCTTCAATAAGTAAGCTGAAAAAAGACGACTACGTAGGCTCCTTCGAGTGCGAGGATATTGCGTTCAGCGAAGCTCCTATAGTTTATGACGCTAAGGAAGTAAGTAATGTTTCGGCAATAAAAGGCTCCGTCGAACCGTGGGGAAATAAAAAGGGCGGCGTTGTTTTAAGGGGCGCAACAACCCACCAGCTCGCACCCTTTACCAATGCAAAAATCGGGGATACAATTAAGGTTAATTATTACGGAAATAATACTTATTTTTATAAGGTTAACGAAATTATACCAACCGCGCAGGCAAGCGATTTTAATAAATATCTTAAGGATAATAAGCTGACGGTTGCGGTTCCTTATAACGATTTTGCACATCTCGGCGAAGCGTATTTTTATACGCTTTACGTAGCCGAGCTCAGATAATACGAAGGAGCAGGATTCTATGAATTATTATTTATTGAGAAGAATAGGTTATTCGGCTCTTTCGTTATTACTTGCGCTGTCGATTGTCGGTTTTGTAGCGGGCGTTTCGGTTGTTGTATTCTTTCAGGACAGCGAATTTGTTGTAAGAAGAGTTGAAGAGAATAAAAAAGAGCTTATAGAGGTTATTGACGATAATCTTTCCGAATCCGCGTCGAAGCTCGGCTTACCGTCGAGCGCGTTTACGGGCGCTGTAAACGATGATAATATCTCGATTATATCCCATGAAATCGCAAAGAATATTATGTATTGCTACACGAGCGATTTTTCGGATAATAAGGATTTATTTAACGCCGTTTCAAGGAAGTATTCGGAATATGTAAGCGAAAATAATCTTACCTATTCAAGTACAAAAATTGATATGGACGCGTCCTATGCAACCAATGCACTCAGCGAAGCGCTTTATACCGAGGATACAACAAGGGTTCTTCCGTTTAAGGTGGTTCACCAGAAGCTTGCCGTTTATATTGTAACGGGCTCCGTTATTATGATTGTTCTCAGCTCGGTTGCAATTGAGCGTGTTCATAAGAGAAGACACAGAAAATATGTTTATTACGGTATGGGCGTTGTAACAAGCGGATATCTTATGAGCGTTGTTTCAATGTTTATCGTAGCAAGCGGACTTGTAGGCAAATATCATTTTACGAATTTTACCGTATATCAAAACACTATAACTATGTGTATTGACGACGCGCTTAAGCTTATTGCGCTTGCCGGACTTTTGTTTATTGCAGCAGGCGCGGTAATACTTATCTGGAACTACAAGTATTTTAAAGAGAAAAACGAAAAGGCTCAGGAGTCAATAGAAATTAAAAAGAAGCTGCGCGAAGAGTTTAACGAAAACTTAAAACTAAATGAAAAAGAAAACTAAAAAACTGCCCTCGGGCAGTTTTTATATTGTATATGAAATTATAATTCTGTCACCGGGGTTTAATTTGTATTTATCAAGCGAACAATTAGGGAATTTTTGGTTTACGTGATAAATCCATCCGCTTCCCGTGGTGAAATCCTTTTCTGCGATATAGTTAATTTCAAAGACGTATTTACCGTACTGTGTGTCCTTTGCTCCGATTTGTATTGAATTGCTCGAGCAGGTCTGCATTACCGCGTCGTAAGCGGTTAGATTTTTACTGTACGGTACTCTGTAATCTCTTATTATATAGCCGCTCTTCGGGATGTGTGAGATAAGCTCGTCCTTGCCCTCAACCGATATTTTGTCAAGGTTATTGAGCGCCTTGTTACAGTCTATCGTAACGTAAATAACCTTTTCGCTGTCGGTCTTTGAGGGCTTTTTCGCTTTCTTTTTATTTTTCTTTTTTGTCGTCGTTTCAGCGGGCGTGTCCGCTTTTTCTATAACCCTTATATTGTCTTTTTTTGACGTGCTCTCAGCAGCGGCAGAGGTCGTCTTTTTGCTTGCGGTTGTCTCGGTTTTATCGGTTGTCTGAGAAGTGCTTTCGTCCTCGTTACTTACCGATATTTCGGTAAATCGCGTTGTGCTTTTTTCAAAGGAGAGAGTCCCCGCGTTAGTGAACGCCCACGCGATTCCCACCGAGGCAAGTACCGCCGCAATAACACATATAAGCGTTGTTGACGTTATTCTTTTTCTCATAAGGAGAAACCCTTTCGTTTTCTTTAAAAACAGTATAGAGGATTAATTATATTTAGTCAATATAATGTTATTGATTTTTTTTATAATTATGTTACAATAAATAGTAATAAAAAACGTATTACAGGAGAGAGGATATGGCTAAAAAGAAAAAATCGGGCGGCGCGGTAATTATTGTCGTTTTGCTTATTCTTATTGTCGTTGCAGGCTTAATAGGCTTTAAGGTATATACCAATATTTCAAACGATATTAACGGTAAAAACCAGCCGCAGGAAGAATATACGCTTACGGTATCAACAAAGGACTATGAATATACTATCGGCAAAAAGTTAAAGGACGGCGGAATTGTTGTAAGCGACTCCCTCTGGTCCAACTGGATGGCAAGTAATTACAAGGATTTTAAGTATATCCCGGGCGAATATAAGCTAACCGCCGATATGAGCTATCAGGCAATTGCCGAAAAGCTTAAAAACCCCGATATTTCCCACGAGGTTGTTAAGGTTGTAATTCCCGAGGGTACTAACTGTATGGAAATTGCCTCAAAGCTTGAAAAAGCCGAAATCTGCTCAAAGGCTGATTTCCTTGAAGCGTGTAAAAAAGCCGACGGCTATGAACACGAGTTCCTTAACGATATCCCCGATAACGACTTAATTGCATATCAGCTTGAGGGCTTCCTTTTTCCGGCTACATATGATTTTCAGAAAAACAGCGGCGCTAAGGATATCGCCGATATTATGCTTTCAGCCTTCGGCGACAGGATTACCGACGAAATGAAGGCGTTTTGTGATAAAAACGATATGACAATATATGAGCTCATTACTCTTTCAAGCGTTGTTCAGGAGGAGGCGCTCGGAAATAAATCCGCTGAGAATATCGCCTCGGTATTTATGAACCGACTTGCGATGCCGATGAGACTCCAAAGCGACGTTACCGTGTTTTATGCAAGAGATTTAAGGGATAAATACGGTTTTTCTCAGGAGGTTTACGACGCTTACAGCACATATAACTGTAAGGGACTTCCCGCCGGACCGATTACCAATGCAGGCGAGGAGGTAATTAACGCAACGATTAATTATCCGAAAACCGATTACGTTTTCTTCTTCTCCGATTTACAGCAGGAATTTCATTTTGCAAAGGACTATCAGGAGTTTGAGGAATTAAAAGCAAAATACCCCTGGAAATAATATAAGAGAGGTAAAAATATGTCTAAATGGGATAAGGATTATCTTGACCTTTGCCGCCGTATTTTAAGCGAGGGCGTTGAGGTTGAAAACCGAACCGGTATTAATACCGTTAAGGTTCCGTCGCATCATTTTCATTTCGATTTAAGCGAGGAGTTTCCGATTTTAACAACGAAACAGCTTTTCATCCGTCAGGCTGTTCTTGAAATGCTCTGGATATACCAGGCGCAGAGTAACGACGTTCGCTGGCTTCAGGAAAGGGATGTTAAAATCTGGAACGAGTGGGAGATTGATGAGGACGGCTTCTGGAAAGCAACCCAGATGCTGCCGGATGAAAGCGGCAAGCTTGTAAAAAAGGAAATCCGTAAGGAGTTCGGCAAGGAGTGGGCGCATACAATCGGTACCGCATACGGTTATATAGTTAATAAATTTCAGATGACCCAAAATCTTATTAATACAATTAAAACCAATCCCAAGGACAGGCGTATGGTAATGACTTTATGGCAAAACGATTACCTTGATACCGCCGTTCTTCCGAGCTGCGTATGGTCGAGCGAATGGGACGTTACCGACGGCAAGCTTAATTGCTGGGTACATCAGCGCTCGTGCGACGTTCCGCTCGGACTTCCGTTTAACGTTACCCAGTATGCCGTTCTTAACTGTATGCTTTCTCAGGTTTGCAAACTGAAACCGGGCACTATCGACTGGTCAATTAAGGACGCGCATATCTACGTTAACCAGATTGACGGAATTAAAGAGCAAATCAGGCGTCAGGACGAGCAGGGCGACCTTCCCGCACCGAAGCTCTGGCTTAATCCCGAGGTTGACGATTTCTTCAAATTTGATAATTCAAGGGATTGCACGGATGTTAAGCTCATTGATTATAACCATCTCGGAAAAATTGCCTTCCCGATTGCCCAGTAGCAATTTACAGTTGATAATGGATAATGGACAATTAAGGGTGCTTCGCACGATTATATAAGGTGAACAGATGGATAATCTAATTGAAGAAAAAACCTTGTCTTTTGCTGTAAGGATAGTTAATCTTTAATTATCAATTGTCAATTGTCAATTATCAATTATTTATTATATGCCAGGAGAATTTATGTCAGTTAATCTTATTGTAGCAGTCGGAAAAAACAACGAAATCGGCAAGGGCAACGACCTTATATGGCACTTTAAGGAGGATATGAAATTCTTTAAGGAAACCACAATGGGGAGCGCTGTTATTATGGGGCGCAAGACCTTTGAGTCCCTCCCCAAGGCATTGCCCGGAAGAAAGAATATTATTATTACAAATAATTCCGATTACTCCGCCGAAGGCGCAGAGGTTGTAAACAGTATAGACGAAGCCCTTGAAAAAGCGGGGGATAACGCGTTTGTTATCGGCGGAGCAAGTATTTATAAGGCAATGCTGCCGCTTTGCGATAAGCTTTATATTACCGAGATTGACGCCGTGTGCAATGACGCCGAGGTGTTTTTTCCCGAATATGACAAATCGCTTTACACCCGAAAGGAGCTCGCTCGTCACGAGGTAAACGGTATCCGTTTTTCACATATTTTATATACCCGAAAGGCTTAATATGAAGAAATTACTGCCGAAAATTAAAAACGTAAAATTTATAGCAATAAGCGTTTTTCTGCTTATTGCTTTCGGCATTTTGGTAAGCCTTATACCGTATACGGGAAACGACTGGGCATGGGGCTCCTCCGAGGGAGTTGAAAGGCTTAAAAACTTCTTTATTGAAACCGACGGAAATTATCTCGGAAACGTTATTGCAATGCTTCTTACAAGGAGCAAAGCGTTAAAAATTGTTATTGAGGCAATTTCGCTTACTCTTTTATGCTTGCTTCCGTATTTTCTTTTAAAAAGCAAAAACATTTTTACCGTCTTGCTAAGTGCAATGCTTACGGTATTTGCGCCTGGGGAAATGTTTTCGGGCTTTGCAGCGTATACAACGGGCTTTTCAAAGCTTATGCCCGCGTTGCTTTTTAATTTATTCTATATTTATACCGTAAGAAATCTTTTCGGCGAGAGAGAGCCGAATTATAAAAAATATGTTGCGTATATACTGTTTTTCGGCTCGTTTTTCTCAAGCCTTTGCTGTGAATATTTTGCAATATATAACGTGCTGTTTGCGCTTTTGATGATTGTTTGGTGCCGAGTTAAGTTCTATGACGCAAAAAACGTAAATCTTTTTGCGCTTTTGGGCTCGCTTCTCGGAACGGTTTGCGTGTTTTCAAACAGAAGCTACTACACAAAGTCCGACCTTTTACCCGGACAGATTAAGTATGAAGGCGTCAGGGGATTTTTCTTTAAGCTTCTTGATAACGCGGGTCTTGTAAGCGTTAAAGGTATCCATGAAAATATAGTAATTATAACTGTTATTACCTTCCTTTTTGTTGCATACGGAATATGGTATCTGAAGAAAAACAGAGATATTAAGAAAACAAAAAAGGGGCTTATCTGCGCCTGTCTTGCAGGACTTATTGTGTCCCTTGTAATAATTGCCGTCGTTTTCTCAAAGTATCTTTACAATACCGACGATATGCCGAGGGAGTATCTGAACCGATATAAAATTTCCGTTATTATCGGAGCAATACCGTTTGTTGTATCTCTCATATTTGCAATTATTATTCTTATCTCAGAAAAAAGAAGAAGGGAATTTATGCTGTTTTTATTTGCGGCGTTTATCCTTTTCGGAGTTCCAATGCTATTCTTTGAGGACTTCTTTACGGGCGCTCTTTTCGCACCGCGTATGTATCTGATAATTATTTGCGCGCTGCTTGTTGAATATATGACAAAAGAGATTAAGCCTACTCCCGTCGCAAGAAAGGCGGTATTTACAGGCGCCGCGGTTTACTGCGCAGTCGGTTTTGTAATTCTTTTCGGCGCTTACGGCTCGGCTGATAAGCTTGAAGCCGAAAGAGCTTATTACCGCGCGCTTCAGAACCAGGTCGGACAACAGACTATTTATATTAAAGCGGCTGACGAAGAAAGGCTTTATAACCCGAATCCCTATGAAAACGAAGACGCTTTAAACTATAAGCTTTTCTACAAGCTTGATACGGGCGCTAACCTTATGGTTCTCGATGAAGACGAGTATAAAAAATTCAAGAGCGAGTTTGATTACGCTATTGAAGAAAGCGGTACCGTATTAAAAGAATAAAAATTATTCTTGACAAATTAGTCTTTATGTGTTAATATATCCCCACAACAAAGCAGAACTACCCGTTCTCCCCTTAAGCGTTTAGTAAAAAGGGCAATACTTATTTAAGACTTTTAAGTATGTACGGGCGTTTTGCGTTCGTACATTTTTTATTGATATTTGCGATTAATTTAAGGAAGGTGTTTTTTATAGGCAAGGATGCTCCCCAGCTTAACGGCGAAATTAAAGATAAGGAAGTCCGCGTAGTTTCGGATACAGGCGAACAGCTCGGCATTATGAGCTCAAAGGACGCTCAGAAGATTGCCGATTCAAAGGGTGTTGATTTAGTTAAGATTGCGCCCCAGGCAAAGCCGCCCGTTGTAAAAATTATGGACTATTCAAAATATCGTTATGAGCAGTCTAAGCGTGAAAAAGAAAATCGTAAAAAACAAAAAACAATTGAAACTAAGGAAATCAGACTTTCAATTAATATTGATATAGGCGATTTTAACACTAAGGTTAATCAGGCTCGTAAGTTCCTTTCAAAGGGCGATAAGGTTAAGGTTTCAATAAGACTTCGCGGCCGTGAAATGGCTCACGCGGACCTTGCTGAAAACAACTGTATGCGCTTTGCCGAGGAGCTCGTCGAGGACGCTAATGTTGATAAAAAACCGAAGCTTGAGGGACGTCAGGTTCTTATGTTCCTTTCCCCCAGGCAGAGTAATAAGTAATTCATTTACGGAGGAATAAATTATGCCAAAGATTAAGACACACAGCGGCGCAAAAAAGCGCTTTAAGAAAACAAAGAGCGGCAAGGTAAAGAGAGCTCACGCTTACACCTCTCATATCCTTACTAAGAAGTCCACAAAGCGTAAGAGAAATCTTCGCAAGACTGCCGTTGCCGATGAAAGCAACCAGAAGCAGCTCCAGAGACTTATCCCTTATAAATAAACCGAGGGACGCTACTAACGAAAGAGAGGTAAATTACTATGGCAAGAATTAAGGGTGCAATGGCAACCAGAAAAAGAAGAAAAAAGGTATTAAAGGCAGCTAAGGGCTATTACGGCTCAAAGCACGCTCTCTTCAAGACTGCAAAGCAGGCTGTAATGAAGAGCGGCCAGTACGCATATATCGGCAGAAAGCAGAAGAAGAGAGACTTCAGAAGAATGTGGATTACCCGTATTTCTGCTGCCTGCAAAATGAACGGTATTAACTATTCAACATTTATGAACGGTCTTAAGAAGGCTGAGATTGACCTTAACAGAAAGATGCTTTCCGAAATTGCAATTTCTGACCCTGCGGCTTTCTCTGCTCTTGTAGAGGCTGCTAAATCAGCACTTTAATCATTAAGCCACTGCGCCTTGCAGTGGCTTTTCTAAATACAAAATATAGGAGAATATATTGAAAATGGGTTTTTTAAACAATAAATGGATGCGCGCCGCAGTGCCCGCCCTGCTTATTCATTGCTCAATCGGTACGGTTTACTGCTGGTCAACCTTTAAGGAAGCGATTGCTCAGAAAATCGGTATGAGCACCTTTTCGGTAGGCTGGGCGTTCTCGCTGGCAATCTTTTTTCTCGGTATGTCGGCGGCGTTTGCCGGAAAGATGGTTGAAAAGGATATTCATAAATCCTCGCTTATTTCCTGTATCTGCTTTACAACGGGAATGATAGGAACGGGACTTTCAATTCAGTTTTTAAAGGGCGTTTTCGCGCTTATATGCGTATTTATCTGTTACGGATGTATTATGGGTATCGGACTCGGCGTCGGTTATATTACTCCCGTTAAAACGCTTATGCTCTGGTTCTCAAAGCAAAAGGGACTTGCAACGGGTATCTCGATTATGGGCTTCGGCCTTGCAAAAGCGATTGCAACCCCGATAATGGAGGCAATCCAGAAGAGCCTCGGTATTTCGCCGATGTTCTATATTTTAGGCGGCGTGTATTTTGTTATGATGCTCCTCGGTCACTTTCTTCTTAAAAAGCCTGAGGACTGGGTTGAGCCCGACGACGCTAAGGATAATTTCAAGGTTATCTCAATGTTTAAAAACAGAACCTTTACGGGTATCTGGCTTATGTTCTTTATTAATATCCACTGCGGACTTGCGCTTATTACGTACGAAAAGCAAATTCTCGGCGTAACCTTTAAGGGTATGGCTGTTCTTGCGGCAATGATAAGTATTGTTCCCTCCGTTACGGCGGCGTTTAACGCTCTCGGACGTATCGGCTATTCAACCCTTTCCGATAAAATGAAGGACAGAAATACGGTCTATAAAACAATCTTTTCAAGCTGTATTGTAATAACTGCGATTGCTCTTTTCTCAAAGGCAATTTCAAACGGACCGAAATCAATTGTTTTCGGAATTATCGTTATTGCGCTTCTTCTTATTGTAAATCTCGGCTACGGCGGCGGCTTCTCAACGCTTCCCGCGCTCCTCTCCTCCCGCTTCGGTATGGATAAGATTAGTAAAATCCACGGTCTTTCGCTTTCGGCATGGGCTGTTGCGGGACTTACGGGTAACAATATGAGCGAAATAATCCTTAAATCAAACGGCAGAAATTACGACCAAATCCTTATTGCAACCCTCGCGTTTTATATCGCAGCAATGGTTATCTGTCTTGTAATGGTAAAGCCGCAAAAAGCAAAACCCGAATAAGAGTATGAAGGAACGAAAAAAATTCGTTCCTTTTTTAATTTTTGTATTGCATTTTGAAATGCTTTATTGTATATTATATATTATTAAAAATAGATATTTATATATAAGTGTGATTTCTTTAAACGAAAAAGGGTTAAACCCGAGATATAGCACGACGGAGATGTGTATGGAAAAAATCACAAGTAAAAACAATCAGCTTGTTAAGGACACAAAGAGACTGTTTACATCTTCAAGGGCAAGAAAGCAAAGCTCACTTTTTGTTTTGGAAGGTGCAAGACTCTGCTTTGATGTCCTTAATTCATTATATACGGTCAAAACGCTTCTCATAACCGAGGAGTTATATAATAAATATAAAGACAAAGCCGACCTGCTTATTGAAAAGGCGGAGCAATCGTTTTTCATAAGCGACGAGGTCAGCAAAAAGTTAACCGAAACCGAAACCCCTCAGGGCGTTTTCGCCGTTTGCAGCTTTAAGGATATTAAAGCCGAGGTTAAGGGAAAAAGCGTTATCGCGCTTGACAGAGTTCAGGACCCCGCAAATGTCGGCGCAATTCTTCGCAGCGCAGAGGCGCTCGGAATTGAAACGGTAATAACCTGTGAGTGCTGCGATATCTTTTCCCCGAAAGCGTTGAGAGCCTCAATGGGAAGCGCGCTGAGAGTCAATACCTTTGATTGTGAAAACCTTGCGGAGCTTCTGAAAAGCTTAAAAGGGGAGTACGCCGTTTATTCTTCCGTTCCTGACGAAAACGCAAAGAGCATAACCGAAATTGATTTTTCTGCCAAGAGCGTCTGCGTTATAGGTAACGAGGCTAACGGCGTAAGCGAAGAGGTTAAGGCAGTAAGCGACGCCTTAATTACAATTCCTATGAAGGGCAGAGCCGAAAGTCTTAACGCTTCGGCAGCCGCTTCCGTTATTATATGGGAGATGCTGAGATGAGCGATGTAAGATATTGGTTATGGCTTCAAAGGGCTCTCGGTACGGGCGCAGCGTTTAAGCCGATTCTTGAGGATTTCGGCTCGGTTGAAGCGCTTTATGACGCAAATATATTCGATTTAAAAATGAGCCCCGAGCTGAATTCAAAACGAATTGATAAGCTCGAAAGCGTAAAGCTTGACGAGGTTAACGAAACGGTTGAAATATGTAAAAAGAATAATTGGGATATTATCGGTTATGACGACGAAAGATATCCCCAAAGGCTCAGGGAAATATATAATCCGCCCGCAGTACTCTTCGTTGACGGAAAGCTGCCGCGCTTTGATTTATATGCGACGATTGCAATAGTCGGAACCCGCAAGGCTTCAACCTACGCTTTGCAGACGGCAAAGATTATGTCAAAGGGAATATCCCTTTGCGGCGCAATTACCGTAAGCGGAGGCGCGCTCGGAGTTGACTCCGCGGTGCATAAGGGAGCCCTCGAGGTAAATAAACCCACGGTTGCGGTTCTCGGAAGCGGCCTGGGCTCCGATTACTTAAAGTCCAACGAAGCGTTAAGACGAAGTATTGTTGACGGTGGCGGAGCTCTTATTACGGAATATCCTCCGTTTGCCAAGGCTAACAGCTTTCACTTCCCCGAAAGAAACCGAATAATAAGCGGTCTTTCGCTCGGCGTTCTCGTAGTTGAAGCGGGTACGTCAAGCGGCTCAGTCATTACCGCAAATCATGCGAGGGAGCAGATGCGCGATATTTACGCGATACCTTCTTCAATACTTGATTTCAATTTTGCGGGTACAAATAATCTTATTGACTCGGGCGCAACCGTTGCAACCTCTCCGCTAAGGCTTATTGAAAAATATGCCGACGAATACGAAACGCTTGATTTAAGCAAGCTGCCCTCTTTAAGAGAGCTTGCGGGATATAAGGATAAGCCCGAGGCTTATCAGGAAAATCAGATTGCGTTTGACAGAATAAAAGCCGACCGCTCAAAGCGAAATGCAATAACCTCAAAAGCGCTTGAGCTCAGGGGCGACGAAAAAGCTGTATATGAAGCTTTGTCCGAAGAGCTAAAGGGTATTGAGGAAATCTCCGAGGGCGCGTCCCTTGACGTCAGAAAAACGCTCAGCGCGCTGACAATGCTTGAGATTAAAGGAATAATAGAAAGCGCCGAAGGAAAACGTTTTAAGCTTAAATAGTAATACACCGAAAGGATTAAATATATGTCAAAATTAGTTATTGTAGAGTCGCCTGCAAAGGCGAAAAACATTAAAGGTTATCTCGGACGCGGCTATGACGTAGTTGCTTCTATGGGTCACGTTCGCGATTTACCTGCGGCAAGACTCAGCGTTGAGGTTGAAAACAACTTCAAGCCGAAGTATGCAATTATTAAGGGCAAGGAAAATTTTGTAAACGATTTAAAAAAGAAAGCCGACGCGGCTGACTACGTTTATCTTGCAACCGACCCCGACCGTGAGGGAGAAGCTATATCATGGCATCTTGCAAGTATTTTAGGTCTTGATTTAAAGGACGCAAACCGCGTAACCTTTAATGAGATTACAAAGACCGGAGTTAAAAAGGGTATGGATTCCCCGAGAGCGATTGATATTGACCTTGTCAACGCTCAGCAGGCAAGAAGAATACTTGACCGTCTTATCGGTTATAAGCTCTCTCCCTTTGTATCCCAGAAGATAAGAAGGGGACTTTCAGCAGGACGCGTTCAGTCCGTTGCCCTGCGTCTTATTGTCGACAGAGAAAACGAAATAAGAGCTTTTAATCCCGAGGAGTACTGGTCAATCGACGCAAAGCTTACCAACCCTCCGGAGAGGAAGAGCTTCAGCGCCGTTCTTGTTTCGGACCCCGAGGGCAATAACCTTAAGCCCGATAAGAAAAATGTTAAGAATAAAGAGGACAGCGACTATATCCTTTCAAAGCTCGAGGGCGCCGAATATGTAGTTAAGTCCGTTAAGAAGGGTACAAGAAAGAAGAGCCCCACTCCTCCGTTCATTACCTCAACTCTTCAGCAGGAGGCGTCAAGAAGACTCTCCTTCCAGGCAAGAAGAACTATGCGCGCGGCGCAGGAGCTTTATGAAGGCGTTGACGTTGAGGGTATGGGAACGGTCGGTCTTATAACCTATATGAGAACCGACTCCCTGCGTATAAGCGAGGAGGCTCGCGCAGCGGGTAATAAGTACATCCTTGATACTTACGGCGAAAAATATCTTCCCTCAAAGCCGAGATATTTCAGAACAAAGGGCAACGCTCAGGACGGACACGAGGCTATCAGACCCTCAATGCCCGGTGTAACTCCTGAAATGGTTAAGGGCTCGCTTACCTCCGACCAGTATAAGCTTTATAAGCTTATCTGGGAGCGCTTTATAGCTTCTCTTATGGAGGCATGCCATCAGGAAACCTTAAAGGTTGAAATTGACGCAAACGGATATATCTTTAACGCAACAGGTTACAGCGTTAAGTTTGAAGGCTTTACCGCTTTATATGAAGAAAAGAGCGACGACCCGACAAATAACAGCGCCCAGGCGCCGCTTCCGCCTATGAAAGAGGGCGACGTGCTTAAGCTCAAATCAATTGCGGGTAATCAGCATTTTACCCAGCCCCCCGCAAGATATACCGAGGCTTCTCTTACTAAAGCGCTTGAAGAAAACGGAGTGGGAAGACCGTCCACTTATGTAACAATTACCTCTACCATTCTCTCAAAGGAATATGTTAAGCTCCAGGGCAAGCAGTTTGTACCAACCGAGCTCGGCGAGGCCGTTACAAATCTTCTTAAGGATAAGCTTCCGAATATTGTAAACGTTAAGTATACCTCTAAAATGGAGGATGACCTTGATAAAATTGACTCGGGCGACAAGGATTATATTGATATGATTAGGCTCTATTATGAAGAGTTTGAAGCGCCGCTCGAAAATGCAAAAAAGGAAATGCAGGGCGTAAAGATTAAGCTTAAGGAAGAGGAAACCGACGAAATCTGCGATAAGTGCGGACGCAATATGGTAGTAAAAGTCGGACGCTTCGGAAAATTCCTTGCGTGCCCGGGCTATCCCGAATGTAAGAATACAAAGCCGCTTGTTTTCAAAACGACTGCAAAATGTCCCGAATGCGGCGGCGATGTAATCGAAAAGAAAACAAGAAAGGGAACCTCCTTTTACGGTTGTTCAAATTACCCCGATTGTAACTTTATGACATGGGACGTGCCGAGCGACGAGGTTTGTCCGGAATGCGGAAAATCCCTGTTCAAAAAGAAAGGCAATGTTCTTTACTGTCCCGATACAGAGGGCTGCGGCTATACCGTAAAGCCGTCGAAAAAGAAATAATATACTGTTATGAGATTTACCGTTATCGGAGCAGGGCTTGCAGGGAGCGAGGCTGCGTGGCAGATTGCCGAGTCAGGCGAAAAGGTTACGCTAATCGAAATGAAGCCCGTAAAATATTCTCCTGCGCATAAAAGTGAATATTTTGCAGAGCTTGTCTGCTCCAACTCCTTAAAGGCGTCGCGTCTTGAAAGCGCGGCGGGACTTTTAAAGGAGGAAATGGCGCGTCTCGGCTCGCTTACGGTACCGCTTGCAAGAGAATGCGCGGTTCCGGCGGGAGGAGCGCTTGCGGTTGACAGAAATCTTTTTTCAAAAGCAGTTACCGATAAGATTATCTCTCACCCGAATATAACCGTTAAGCACAGGATTTATGAAAAAATTGAGCCTGAAAGCGATGAAATAATCATTATCGCTACGGGACCTCTGACCGACGGTAAGCTGAGCGGGGAAATATCCCGTATTTGCGGCGACTATCTTTCGTTCTATGACGCTGCGGCGCCGATTGTTACCGCCGACAGCGTTGACTTCTCAAAAGCCTTCGGCGCTTCAAGATACGAGCGCGGAGGAGAGGACGATTATATAAACTGTCCGTTTGATAAGCCTGAATACGAAAGCTTCATTAACGAGCTTGTTAACGCTGAGGGCGCGGTCGTTCACGACTTTGACGTATACGAGGGCTGTATGCCGATTGAAAAGCTTGCCAAGCGCGGCTTTGACGCCCCTCGCTTCGGACCAATGAAGCCCGTCGGACTTATTGACCCTAAAACAGGAAAACGGCCCTACGCCTGCGTTCAGTTAAGACGTGAGAATTCAAAGGGTACAATGTTTAATCTTGTCGGATTTCAGACGAATTTAAAATTCGGCGAGCAGAAAAGAGTCTTTTCAATGATACCCGGACTTGAAAATGCGGAGTTTGTACGCTACGGGGTTATGCACAGAAACTCTTTTATCAATTCGCCGAGGCTCTTAAACGCCGATTATTCCCTGAGAAGCAATGAAAAAATTTTCTTTGCGGGTCAGATTACGGGAGTTGAGGGCTATATGGAATCAGCCGCTTCGGGTATTATGGCGGGAATAAACGCCGTAAGACGCGCAAGAAAAGAGGCGGCTCTGATACTTAAAAATACAACGATGATTGGTGCGCTTTCCGAATATATCAGTGACGAAAGCGTTGAGAATTTTCAGCCCATGGGCGCAAACTTCGGAGTGCTTCCTCCGATTGAGCCCAAAATTAAAAACAAAAAGGAGCGCTATGCGGCTCTTGCCGAAAGAGCGCTTAATGATTTAGGAATTTAAAGGTTATGGCAGATTTATCGCTTCTTGAAAAGAAAATTGAATATACCTTTAAGAACAAAAAGCTTCTTACCGAGGCGCTTACTCATTCGAGCTATGCCAACGAAACAAAAAAGGGCAGGAGTAACGAAAGGCTTGAATTTCTCGGAGACGCGGTTCTGAGTATAATTTCAGCCGAGTACCTTTTTGAGAAATATCCCTCCTCCGACGAGGGCGAGCTTACAAAAACAAGGTCCTCCATTGTTTGCACCTATACTCTTTCCCAGTTTGCAAAAATGATTAACCTCGGTGATTACCTTATTATGGGCAAGGGCGCGGCGCAATATGAGGTTCAGAATCAGGGCGCGGTGCTTGAGGATGCTTTTGAAGCCATTATTGCCGCAATTTATCTTGACGGCGGTATGGAGGAGGCAAAACGCTTTGTACTTCCGTTCCTGCAGCTGGAAATAAAATCTCCTAAATCGAATTTTAAGGATTATAAATCGCTGTTCCAGATTATTATTCAGCAAAATCCGGACGAGAAATTCCAATATAAATTAGTTGCCGAGCACGGTCCCGACCACGCAAAAACCTATGAGGTTGAATTATACGTTAATTCAAATGTAGTCGGACGAGGAGTCGGTACAAGTAAAAAAAGCGCCGAACAGGACGCGGCGAGACAGGCTCTCGAACTTATGGGAGTTGAAATATGAAAAAGGGGAATATAAGTATTTTCGTTCCTTTCCTCGGATGTCCTCAAAAATGCTCTTTCTGTAATCAGAAAACGATTACGGGTCAAAAGGGAATACCGAGTGAAAAAGAGGTTAAAGCCTCGGTTGAAACCGCTTTGAAAAGGACGGGCTATGAATACGAAATCGCCTTTTTCGGAGGCTCGTTTACCGCAATACCGAGAAAGGAAATGCTTTCTCTTTTAAATGCGGTACAGCCCTATCTTGAAAACGAGAGAATCAAGGGCATAAGAATTTCAACAAGACCGGATTTTATCGACAAAGAAATTCTTGATTTACTTAAAGAAAAGGGCGTAAGCGCAATTGAGCTCGGAGCCCAGAGTATGGACGACGAGGTGCTCAGCGCAAACCTTCGCGGTCATACCGCAGAGGACGTAAGACGGGCTTGCGCTTTGATTAAGGAATACGGTTTTGAGCTTGGGCTTCAGATGATGCTCGGACTCTATAAGGATACCGACGAAAAAGCAATTTATACGGCAAAG
>JAFSZK010000018.1 GCA_017458975.1 Eubacterium sp.
AGCTTCTGTTTTTACCGTGCAGCTTGCTGCTGGGTAAAAACAGGAAGAAGGTCCGGTGGACCTTCTGTCCGCGAGAGGAAATTCCCGTCCGGGTCACATCGGCGCAAGCCGATAGAACAGGAAATTCCCGTCCGGGTCATGCGGCATAAAAGAAAGACCGCTGAATATCAGCGGTCTTTTTGGTGTTGCTGCTTAAATCGTTTAATGATTGGTTGACAATGCTCGTTATCTTTGATACCATACAATTATTAAGCTTTGTATATTTCCTTTTGAAGAAAGGGGAGTTTTATGAATTACCGTGATTTCGGAAAAACGGGCGAAAGGATTTCGGCTCTCGGTTTCGGATGTATGCGCTTTCCCGAATACGAGGAGGGCGACAAGCACTTTGTTAATCAGGATAAGGTTGACGAAATGCTTTTATTTGCCTTTGAAAACGGGGTAAATTATTTTGATACCGCGCCTCATTACTGTAACCACAACAGCGAGGCCGCCGTCGGTCACGCGGTAAAGGCGTTCAGAGATAAGATACTTATTTCAACCAAGGTTCCCATGGACGCGGACTTAACGCCCGATAAGTACAGAAGGCTGCTTGAAAGAAGTCTTACACGCCTTGACACCGACCATATTGATTTTTATCATTTTTGGGGAATTAACCGCGATAAATTTGACCGTTTGATATTAAAAAACAACCTTCTTGAAACGGCGGCAAAGGCAAAAGAGGAGGGGCTTATACGCCATATTTCCTTTTCGTTCCACGACGAGGCGAGCGTGATTAAGTACATAGTTGACACCTCTGAAAAAGAAGGAGTAAAAATGGAGTCAATGCTGTGTCAGTATAACCTTCTCGACCGCTCCAACGAGGAAATGATTAAATATGTTCACGAAAAGGGACTCGGTACGATAGCTATGGGTCCCGTGGGCGGCGGAAGACTCTCCGCGCCGACCGACCTTTACAATAAGTTAACGGGTAAGCCCGCTATTGCTACATATGAGCTGGCGTTTAAATTCTGTCTCGGCAATCCAAATCTTAACTGCGCGCTTTCGGGTATGCAGAATATTGATATGGTTCGCAAGAATATTAAGGTTGCCTCCGACAATACGGCGTTTTCCGAGGAGGAGTGGAAGCAGCTCGGCAGGGCGATTGAGGAAATAAAGAAATTCTCCGAGCTTTACTGCACGGGTTGTAAGTATTGTCAGCCCTGTCCGGCGGAGATAGATATTCCGAAGCTTTTTGAAATGTATACCTACTACAATGTATACGGCTTAAAGGAGCACGCAAAGCATATGATGAGGGAATACGTTAAAAAGGACGGCAAGACCTTTGATAAATGTGTCGACTGCGGCGCGTGCGAAGCAAAATGCCCTCAGCAACTCAAAATACGCGAAAATCTGAAAATGGTTACAAAGCTTCTGAGCGAATAAACAACAAAAGCCCCTTGGGGGGCCTTCCGTAAGGAAGGTCTCCCAATTAAACTAATCCTTGCGGATTAGTGAAATATTCTTAAAGAATATGAAATTGCTTCGCAATGAAATACGCCTGCGGCGTATGTAGGATTAATTTAATTTCACATCGAGCAAAGCGAGATATTTCACAATTTGCTTTGCAAATTATTTCATATTGCCTGCAATATTTCATTAATGACAGACCGATTCTCTTTCGGTCTGTTTTCTTTTTCGGATTCGTGGCAGAACAAATCCTATGCTCGCTGCAGCCAGCGACATAATTCTTGACTTATATTTATAATAATGATAAAATACAATTGCGAAACCAATTGAATAATTTTTAACTCGAAGAGGCACGCTATTTTTATCTCTTTTGATAAAAATGCATACTCTTTTATTTGACGTGCTTTAACGAGTTATTGTTCAAATTGGTTTCGCAGCTATGAGTTATGCGTTTTTTGCGCAGCTCTTTGCTGCGCTTTTTTATTTGTTATATCAAAGGAGGAAAAGATATGAAAAAAACACTATCAATCGTTTTATCATTTATTATGCTGTTAAGCGCAATTCCTTTCAGCTCAATAACAGCAAGCGCAACAAGCGTTACCCGCAGTAACGCGGTAAGCTGGGCTAATTCAAAGGTAGGTCAGTCAATCGACTGGGACGGCGTTTACGGCGCACAGTGCGTAGATTTAATGGCGGCATACTATAACTATCTCGGCACATCTACTCCCGGCGGCAATGCCTGTGCTTATGCTTATAACTCCCTGCCGAGCGGCTGGAAAAGAGTACAGAACGCAGCAGGTGTTGTGCCCGAGCCGGGTGATATAGCTGTATATGACGTTGGCTGGAAGGGCGGAAAATACGGCCATATCGCTATTGTTATTAACGCCGATTCCTATAATATGACAACTGTTGAACAGTATGGCAGTACAGACCATAAAACGCATAAGGTAACCTATCCGTATAACCGCGGAAACGGCTATCACCTGTGGGGCTTTATTAAGCCGAATTTCCCGGGTGGTTCAACAAGCAACGGCAATATGACAACGCCTACAATTACGCTTAATAAAACAAACTTCAACTACGGCGATACGGTTAATATCAGCTGGACCAAAACCGTAAGCAATACCGATTTTTATCAGTATTGGGTAATTGTAACAAACACAACAACGGGCAAGCAGATTTACGCCGGCGCAACGGGTAGTGCGGGCAACGTTAACGCTAACAGCTATTCCTTTAAAATCAATAGCTACGGCGCATACAGCGTAACGGTTTATGCCGTTCCATACAACGATAAAAACAGCCGTCAGAAAAGTGCAACCAGAACCTTTACAACGGGCGGATATACTGTCAGCTTTAACGCAAACGGCGGTAGCGGTGCACCGTCAAGTGTTAAAACCGATATTTACGGAATGGTAAATATGCCCTCAACGAAACCTACATATAACGATTCTCATACAGTTACATTCGATGCGAATGGCGGAACGCTTACAAGCGGTTCAAAGACGGAATACAACAAAGTATTCGACTATTGGTACGACAGTGTGGGAAAAATTTACAGTACAAACGGTGCTTTCAAAGCTAACACAACCCTTTATGCTCACTATAAGTATGAAGCGCTCTCGGCAAAAGACCCGACAAAGGATAATGCATATTTTATAGGTTGGTATGATTCAAGCGAGAGAAATGACTTTGGACCAACAGGAAATTATTATAAAAATATGAGTGCTCCGATTGATAAAAACATCACACTGTACGCGATGTGGAGCGAAAGCGCTACAAGGTTATTTGGAGATGTTGACTATAACGGAAAGATTAATGGAACTGACTCAACTACAATAAGACGTTATGTAGACAATTATCAATCTATTTCTAATACCCAAAAGTTCTTTGCGGATGTTAATGCTGACGGTATAGTTAATGGACCCATATTTCAGGAAAACACTACAGCTTATATTAACAACACAACAGGAAGCCCTAACATTTATGATAGCGATTGTAATATGTTATCTAGTTATTGTGTACAAAGAATTACATATAACGATTTTCAAGCAGTAAAATACTGTACGGGATTTACATTCAAACAAACGCCGAAAACTGTTTATGAATACGGCGAAGAATTCGACTATGACGGCGTAATTCTTCAGTCAAATTACAGCCATAATGCTAATGTTCATCACTATGTATCAGATGATATTGTAATCGGCGGTTATGACCCGTATAAAATCGGCAGTCAGACCGTAACGGTTCACTTCTATCAGTGGAGCTTAAATCTTAACGTAACGGTTAATTCGCCTGATTACGAGGTCGATTACGACGCAAACGGCGGAGACGTAAGCAGTGAAATTAAAACCGTTCGCTTAAACAGCACCTACGGCACTCTTGCAACTCCCGAACGCGATGGCTATACCTTCCTCGGCTGGTATACGGAAAAGGACGGCGGCAGCAGGGTGACCTCCTCAACAATTGTTACAACACAGGGCAACCGCACGCTTTACGCCCACTGGCAGATTAACACCTATTCGCTCGGCTTTAACGCAAACGGCGGAAGCGGAACTTTAAATAATATTGATAATATCAGTTACGGTTCAGAGGTACAAATTCCGTCATATGCGCTCACTAAGAGCGGTTTAATCTTCCTTGGCTGGTCAGAGGAAAAGGATTCCGCCTTTGCGGATTACGAGGCAGGGGACAGCATCTGGATTGATGAAAACACAACGCTTTATGCCGTATGGGGAACAAAAGAGCAGACTGCACCCGAAGCGGGACAGCATATTCACCAATATATTTCAAGGGTTGTTGCCCCAACCTGCACCGAAAATGGCTATACCGAAAAGATGTGCTCGATCTGCGGCGATACGGTAAAAACCGATTTCACCTTTGCAACAGGACATAAGGCCATTGCTGTTAAGGCTGTTTCTGCAACATTTAAAGCAACCGGTAAAACAGCGGGCAGTAAATGCTCGGTATGCGGGAAAATTCTGAAAGCTCAAAAATCAGTCGCCAAACTTAAGTCGCCTAAACTCAGCAAGGTGACGAAGGCAAAAAAGGCATTCTCGGCTAAATGGGTAAAGATAAACGGCATTGACGGTTATCAAATAAGGTATTCGCTTGAAAGCAATATGAAATCCTCAAAGACCGTAAACGTTAAGAAGTCAGTAACAAGTAAGAAGGTAAGTAAACTTAAAGCTAAAAAGACCTACTATGTACAAATTCGTGCATACAAGACGATTAACGGTAAAAAGATTTACTCCTCGTGGAGCGCAAAGAAAAAGGTAACAACAAAGAAATAGTAAACGAGCACGGCATAATTTGCCGTGCTCAAACTTCTTTATAACGGGCGCCCCCAAGGGGCTTTTGTTGTTTATGTGTTTTTATCAGAATTTGATTTCCTTTTTTTCAAACAGCTTTGTATTGTTATTATCGGCTTTTTGTGGTATTATTTAGTTAAAGATTAATTGATTCAGGCAGGAGGTGCTTTATGGATTACGCCGGTTATGCATTTTTGGCGGTATTTATTATATCAACCGCAATACATCTTTATGCGTCGCTTAAGAAAAACGACAAGCTGAGAAACGTTACAAAACCGTTTATACTTTTATCCCTGCTCGGCTTTTATGTTCTTATGGCGAGAAATGTTGTCTTGTTTATCATTTTAGCCCTGATATTCAGCTGGCTCGGGGACGTTCTTCTTATTCCCAAGGGCGTAAAGTGGTTCACAGCGGGCGGAATCGCCTTTATGGTCAGTCACGCGTTCTTTATAGCGGGATATTGCAGGGATATTGTTTTCGCCTCAATTCCCGTTTGGCTGATTGCACTTTTGGCGGTATTCTTTATTGTAACGGTCGGCTTTATTTTCTCAAAGCTCAAGCCCCATCTTCCTAAAGCGCTGTTTTATCCGATGTTTTTATACCTGCTTATCAACGGCGCAATGAACTGCTTTGCTATTTTCAGATGTGTAAGCAATCCTACGGCGGCAACGATTACTACGGCAATCGGCGCAGCGTTGTTCTTTGTTTCGGATTCGTCGCTTTTCTTTGTTCGCTTTAACAAGGAGAGCCGGATGAAAACCCATTTTATAGTAATGCTGACATACTCAATCGGAGAGTTTCTGATTGTTTTAGGACTTTTATAAAACGGAGGGAAATTTATGAAATACTATCTTTATAATTCAAAAGCAAATAACGGAATCAAACCCGTCGTTCCGGCAGGAACCGAGCTTATCGACGCAGTTGGAATTGATTATCCCGATTATCTCGGCAAGCTCAAAGCGGAGGACGAGGTCGTTCTTGTCGGCGGCGACGGTACGTTAAATTATTTTATCAACGCAGTAAAGGACGTTGAGATTAAAAACAATATTTACCTTTTCGGGTGCGGAACGGGTAATGATTTTCTTCACGATATTAATAAGGAAGCAGGCCAGGAGGTGCTTATCAACCCCTATCTTGAAAAGCTCCCGACTGTATACGTTAACGGACTTGAAAAGCTCTTTATAAACAATATGGGCTTCGGAATCGACGGCTACTGCTGTGAGGTTGCGGATGAGATTAAGCAGACCAATCCGCAGGAGGAAATTAATTATTCGGGAATTGCGATTAAGGGACTGCTTTTCCACTTTAAGCCCTGTCACGCCGAGGTTACGGTTGACGGAGAGAAGCACGAATTTGACAACGTGTGGATTGCGCCGACTATGAAAGGCAAGTTTTACGGCGGCGGTATGGACATGGCTCCGAACCAGGACCGCGCCTCCGATAAGCTGACCCTTGTTGTTTATCACTGCAAGTCGAAAATCAAAGCGCTTATGGCTTTTCCGTCAATTTTCAAGGGCGAGCATCTGGCAAAAACGGATATTGTAAAGGTATTCACGGGCAACGAGATTAAAGTTAAATTCTCACGCCCCTGCGCAGCGCAGATTGACGGCGAAACCGTTTTAAACGTAACGGAATATACCGCAATACAGCCCAAATAAAAACCGAAGGCAACGGAACGCTCCGTTGCCTTTTAATTTATTCTTCAAATTTTTCGCGGTTAATCCAAAGACCGAGCGCAGGATTCGGAATATAATAAATTTCCTCGCCGTCAACCTCGTTATAACCGTATTTCAGTTTTTCGGGGTCGTATTTTTTTGCCGTTTCGTCATAGTCCGCCGCGTTGAAACCAACCGAGGAAATCTCCTCTTTAGTAATTTCCTTTACGGCGTAGGTAATGGTAAATCTTCCGTCCGACGAGCCGTGAATAAGATGAGCCGCCGCCCCCATATTTTCGCGAAGGTCGGTGTTTTCGGGCTTTTTGAACTCTTCGAGAGTTTGAAGCCTGCCGCGGTAGCCGTATTTTCTTATAAGCTCGTCAACCTTGTCGTCCTCGCCGAAGCGCTCAACGCCGGGAGCAAGGATAATTAACTCTCCGCCGTCAGCCATCGCCATTCTTGTTCGGTAAACCGCCTTGTTGCCGAGCCAGGTGCTTTTAAATTCAGAGGGGTCAAGATATACTACGCATTTTTTAAGACCGTGTTCAACAAAGTCAATGTTCTTCTTTTGAGCAAGCTTTACCGCGTTTGTAAGGCAGTCCCTGCCTTCGCCGATAAAGAGCCCGTGGGTATGAATATTTCCGCCGGGAGCTGTTGTTACGGTAAGTACAAACATAATCGGACGCTCGTTCAGAAAATGCTCCATACCGTAGTCAAACACTCTTCGCACGGGGGTATAATCCTTACCCATCATACGCTCCATACCGTAGACTGCGCCGACCATGTGGGATTTATTAATCATCTCGCTTCCGCCGACGCCGACAAAGAGGTTTTTCGAGTGGTTAGCCATACCGATAACCTCGTGGGGCACAACCTGACCGGGGGAGATAATAAGGTCGTAGCTTTCGTCCATAACAAGCTTATTAACCTCAGCCGTTACGGACTCGTCCCAAAGTCCTTCGGTAATCTCAGAAAGGAAGCTTTTGGGAACTTCGCCGAGCTTAACAACGTCCGTGCGCCAGTTGTGAACGAGCATTTTATCATACGGAATATCGCCGAACATCGCCGTCCACTGCTCCTTCGTTACGGCAACGTGGGTGCCGAGAGCGGGAAGAATATCAACCTGTACTCCCTTTTCGCTCAGCGTATGATAATAAACGTTTGTTATATAACCCGCGCCCGAGTGGAAGCGGGTAAAATCGGGAGGAAGAATAAGAACCTTTTTCAGCGTCCGTCCTTCAAGCGATTTCAAAAGGGCGGTTTTTATTTCCTCCTGCGTTAAGCCGTTATCCGTTTTTGCAATTAAATAAATATCCTGCATCATTTAATCTCCAAAAAATGCTTTATCGCGTGTGCCACTCCGCCGCTGTTGCAGTCGTCGGTTACGTAGTCCGCTTCTTTTTTAACCTCGTCGTATGCGTTGCCCATTGCAACGCCGATACCCGCTTGCCTGAGCATGGTAATATCGTTAGTGTCGTCGCCGAAAGCCATAGTCTGAGGGGCGGAAATATTAAGATACTGAGCAAGCTTTTTAAGCGCAACGCCTTTTGTTGCCTCACGGCTGTTAATCTCAATATTATTAACTATTGAGGTTGTAACAACGAGGTCGGGGAACTCTTTTGGTAAAGATTTCAGTATTTCGGCGCGAAGCTCCATATCCTTAAAGAAAACCTGAATTTTTTGCACGCCGAGAGCACGCTCCCTGAGATACGCCTTAAGCTCAGAAACGGGGGAGCGAAGCTCTTTTATCATTTTAAGGCTGTGGATATTTGCGGCATATTCCTCCGCTTTATCGTAAAGCCTTTTCGTCATCCAGCCCCAGCCGTCCTGGTAGCAATCGTAAATTACGTCGATTTCATCAAGTCGCTCCATAACCGAAACGGCGCGCTCCCACGGAATTTCCGAAGAGCATACGGTTTTATTCTTTGAAACGTCGTAAACCTGAGCGCCGTTAACCGAAATTACGTAGTTTACATACGGGAGCTCCCGTATAATTTTCGGCATACCGCGGTAGAAACGCCCCGTTGCGGGGACTATTTCAATTCCCTTAGCGGCTGCCGCTTTAAGAGCAGCTTCGTCCTCTTTTGAGAGTTGCTTATCGGAGCCGAGAAGCGTACCGTCAAGGTCCAAAGCAATCAGTTTTATATTATGCATTGTATGTTGAAGCCGCGGTGTCGCCGCCGTGACCCGTCCAGTTAGTATGGAAGAACTCGCCTCTCTTAGCGTCAACTCTTTCATAGGTGTGAGCGCCGAAGTAGTCGCGCTGTGCCTGTAAGAGATTAGCGGGAAGGCGCTCGGTTGTATAACCGTCAAAGTAGCTAAGCGCGGAGGTCATGGCGGGAGCGGGAACTCCGTATTGAACAGCCGCAGCGGCAACCTTGCGCCAAGCGGGAACAAGCTCTTCGATTGTAGCCTTGAAATACGGGTCAAGAATAAGGTTTTTAAGCTCGGGATTTGCGTCATAAGCTTCCTTAATCTTACCGAGGAATACCGAGCGGATGATACATCCGCCGCGCCACATTAGCGCAATTCCGCCGTAGTTGAGATTCCAGCCGTAATGAGCTGCCGCGGTACGCATAAGGGTATAGCCCTGAGCGTAGGAAATAATCTTTGAAGCAAAGAGAGCCTTGCGGATTGCTTCAACCATTTCAGCCTTGTCGCCCTCAAAAGCGGGAATTTTTCTGCCAAATACCTTTGACGCCTCAACGCGCTCTTCTTTCATTGCCGAAAGACATCTTGAGAAAACAGCCTCGCCGATAAGAGTAAGCGGTACGCCTTCGTCAAGAGCGGCGATACCCGTCCATTTACCTGTACCCTTCTGGCCTGCCGTGTCGAGTATTTTTTCGGCAAGGGGCGAGCCGTCCTCGTCCTTGTATGCAAGAATATCGCGGGTAATTTCAATAAGGTAGCTGTCAAGCTCGGTTTCGTTCCACTTCTTAAATGTTTCGTGCATTTCATCATAGCTCATACCGAGAAGGTCGCGCATAAGCTGATATGCTTCGCAAATAAGCTGCATATCGCCGTATTCAATGCCGTTGTGAACCATTTTTACAAAGTGACCCGCACCGTTTTCGCCAACCCAGTCGCAGCAGGGCTCACCGTTTTCAACCTTTGCGCAAATGCCCTGTAAAATCGGCTTAACGTATTGCCATGCTTCGGGGGAGCCGCCGGGCATCATGCTCGGACCCTTGAGCGCACCCTCTTCGCCGCCGGAAACGCCGGTACCGATATAGAGCTTGCCCTTTGATTCAACGTATTCGGTTCTTCTTATAGTATCGGGGAAATGGGAGTTACCGCCGTCAATAATAATGTCTCCGTCCTCAAGAAGAGGAAGAAGTGTATCAATCATTGCGTCAACGGAGGGACCCGCCTTAATCATCATAAACACCTTGCGGGGCTTTTCAAGATTTTCAACAAGCTCCTCAAGAGAGTGACAGCCGATAATGTTTTTACCTTCGGCGCGACCGTTTATAAAATTATCAACCTTTGAGGTCGTGCGGTTATAAACCGCAACGGTGAAGCCCTTTGACTCCATATTCATTACGAGATTTTCGCCCATTACGGCGAGACCGATTAATCCGATATCTGCTTTTTTCATATCCGTTTCTCCTTATCTTTGTACTCGGGCGTTGCCCTTATAAATATCCCAGACCTGCTTTTCGTCGGCAGGTTCTGCATAATCGTTTAAGCTGCTTGCCGCGAGCGCTCCGCTTGCCCAGCCGAACTGAAGCCATTTATCGGGAGTCCAGCCGTTAAGAACGCCGTAAAGGAGACCGCCCGAGAAGCCGTCGCCGCCGCCGATTCTGTCCATAACCTGAATTTCTCTCGGCTCTTCAACATACCACTCGCCGTCCGCCCAAAGGATTGCGCCCCAAAGGTGCTCGTTAGCGGAAACAACCTGGCGCAGGGTAGTTGCGTATGCTCTTGCCTGCGGGTATTTTTCTCTTACCTGGTCTATCATTGCCTTAAAGCGTTCAATTTTTGAAGAAAGCTCCTTGCCGCCCGCCTCGGGACCTTTGAAGCCGAGGCAGAGCTGGAAGTCCTCCTCGTTTCCTACAAGAATATCGGCAACCGACGCGATTTCGTGGAAGGCGCGGCTTAATTCTTCCTCGCGTCCCTTCCAGAAGGTTGCGCGGTAGTTAAGGTCAAAGCTTACGAGGGTTTCGTATTTCTTGGCAACCCTTGCAACCTCAAGACAGCATTTTGTAGTTTCCTCACTCATTGCGGCAATTAAGCCCGAAAGGTGAAGAATGCTAACGCCCTCCTCGCCGAAAATTCTTTCAAGGTCAAAATCGTCGGCTGAAAGAGTCCTTCCGATTTCTCCGGCGCGGTCGTTCCATACTCTCGGAGCTCTGAGACCGAAGCCCGAATCCGCAATATTGAACTGATGGCGGTAGCCCCAGGGTCCGCCCTGCGGTACGTCCTTTCCTTCAAAGCGGATGTTCCGTGCGCGAAGCTGGCGTTTAATAAACTCAGCCATCGGCGAGCCCTCAACGAATTTTGTCATTACGAGGCACTCTCTTCCGAGAGAGGAGGCTACGTTTAAAACGTTACTCTCAGCCGAGGTTGACTGTAAATAAAACAGATTACTGTTCTGAACAGCCATACGGTCCTGGGGAGTAATCCTCAGACCCATGCTGGTTACTGTTGCAATGGCGTATTTTTTCATAATAAGTTCTCCTTTTAGAACAATCGTTTTTAATAAATTGATTATAATATTTTATCATATCGGGCGCTGAAAATCAAGGAGCGCAAGGAGTATTTTCCAATAAAGTATTGCAAAAGCTCTGATATATGTGTATAGTTATTGTAACGATTTTACAAGGGGTGTTATTATGTCAAATATTCTTGAAACGGCTATGCTTATCTGCTTCGGACTTTCATGGCCGATTAATTTAGTTAAAAACATAAAAGCGAAAACGGCGAAATCAACGAGCCTCAAATTTCTTCTTTTAATAACCGCAGGCTATATATGCGGAATAGGAGCAAAGCTCGTAAGCGGTACATATAATTATGTTCTTGCCGTTTACTTTCTCAATCTTGCGGTTGTTCTCGCAAACGTAATTGTATACTTCATTAACCGAAATAACGATAAAAAGAGCACTGAATAATCAGTGCTTTTTTATTTCAGTATTTCTTTTAGCCACTCAACGCTGTCATAAGTCCAGTTCGGAGTACGCGAGCACATTTTCATTTCCCTTGCGTTTACCGTTTCGTCGGCAACGGAAAAGCCGTGCGGCGCGTCGCTGTAAATATGGCACTCGTAGGGAACGCCGTTTTTATTAAGCGCGTCAATCATCTGAATTGTGTTTTCAACAGGCACTGTTTTGTCGTTCCTGCTTGCAAAAACGAAGCAGGGGCAGGTGCTTTTATCAACGCTCTTTGTAACGTCGGGCGCTTCGGTGCTGTAAAAGCCCGCGGTCTTTCGGTTTAAGACGGCATAACCGAGGATTGCAGCCGCCGGCTTACAATCTGAAACAGTCGCGGCGCAGCCCGCAAGATGACCGCCCGCCGAAAAGCCGATAACGGCAATTTTGTTTTTATCAACGCCCCACTCGTCGCTATTTTCGTAAATCAGCTTATATGCTTTTTCATAGTCGTCAAGAGGGTTTCTCCACGCTTTATGTTCGCCTACGGAATAACGAAGAACAAACGCCTGAAAGCCCGCTTTAAGATAAACGAGCGCAACGGGGTCAGCCTCTCTGTCCGAGCAGAACTCATACGCTCCTCCGGGAAGAATAATAATTGCAGGGCGCTTTTCAATATTTGAAAACTCGCCGAGAGTTTTTTGAAGATATGCCGTCATTACGGCGTTCCGTTTTTTATTGATAATAATTTTCTGCGCTTTCATACCGTCATCTCCTTTTAAAGAGCATATCATAAAACCGCCGTAAATTCAACAATACGGAAGCTATATCCTGTTTTCTGTCGGGGATTATCACCCTAAACTTCTTTAAGCTTAATCGGCTTTCGCGGAGCTATGCGCTTATATTCAACATCGGGATAGCCCATTATCATACAGGTTACAACCTTGTGGCCCTTCGGGAGCTTAAGCATAGCTTTCAGCTTCGGGTCAAGCTTTGCAAGTCCGCAGAAAAAGCCACTGTAAAGAACGCCGAGTCCGAGGCTGTTTGCCATAAGCTCCATATACGCGCTTGCGAGAGTTCCGTTTACGCTGTCGTGCGCTGAAACGACTATTACAAGCGGAGCGCCCTTAAAGAAAAAGGTGTCATTAATCTCTGTGTTTTTAAGGAGCTTTGTAAACTTTGAGCCGATATTAACGCCCGCTCTGAAAAGTTTAACACACTCCTTTTCAATCTCGTCTCTTTTTGAATTAAGAATTGTATATGAAACGTTCTGTGAGTTTGCGCCGGTCGGAGCATATCTTCCCGCTTCAAGTGTTTTATCAAGCTTTTCCTGCTCAACCGGGATATCCTTAAACTGTCTTACCGTACGCCTGCTTTTCATTGCGGACAGGAAGAAATCGGAATCAATTTCACTCATGGATACAACCTCGCCGCAAGAGGCGGTATCGTAGGAGGGCATATCAACCGCGCCGACGGGACATATTGAAAAGCAGTGAGCGCACTCGATACAACCGTCCCTTACCTTTGCTTTTCCGTTTTCAATATACAATGCCGAGGCAACGCAGTCCTTTACGCATTTTCCGCATCCGATACATTTTGAGCTGTCAATAATAATCTTTTCCATAATCGCCCTCCGTATTTATTAGACAAAATATGTTGGTTTTTTCTAATTGTTGTTACATTTCTTCAAATTTGTATAGTCAACTTCATAATATTCCAATTTTACGGCGATGTCAATAAAAATAAATAATATCTAAATTAGCTCTTTCCTTTACACATTTTGCTTTTTGTGGTAAAATGAAAACAGAATTTCGGAAAGGAATTTTTGCTTATGAAGCTTTCTGTTCATCCTCAGCCGCAGTTTGAAAGAAAACGCAAGTTTGAAAAAGAGATTTACGATAAAATTTTAGCTGCAAATACAGAAAAGGCGGCAATTGAGTAATATGAGAATTCAGCTTGACTATAACTGTGAATATCAGACCTTCGAGGGCTTCGGCGCAAGCGGCGCGTGGTGGGCGCAGGAGGTCGGCAGCTGGGAGCAGATGGATGAAAGCTCCGCCGTTTCCGTAAGGGACAGGATATCGCGCCTTCTTTTCAGCAAAACCGAGGGCATCGGTCTGCGCACATACAGGTACAACCTCGGAGCAGGCTCAAAGGAATCCGGCAGGGGCAATATTGATAACCCGCTGCGCCGTGCGGAATGCTTTGAAACGGCAGAAGGCGTTTACGATTTTGATAAGGATAAAAACGCCGTTTACATGCTCAGGCAGGCGGTTAAGGATGGAGCCGACGAGGTGATATTCTTCGTCAATTCCCCTACTGAACGGCTGACGGAGAACGGACTTTCCCACTGCAGCAAGGCGTTTAAAGAGAACCTCAGCAAAAAGAACTACGCCCCTTTTGCAAAATACGTTCTTGACGTTACCGAGCATTTTATAAACGAGGGAATACCCGTAAAATACATATCTCCCATTAATGAGCCGCTGTGGGCATGGAAAGGCGGCCAGGAGGGCTGTCACTACTCGCCGAAAAGCTGCGCGGAGGTGTTAAGGGTGTTTGCCGAAGAAGCCGAAAAACGCAGTGCGCTTGACGGCGTGCTGCTTTCGGGGCTTGAAAACGGCGACATCCGCTGGTATAACAAAAGCTACACGCGCGCCCTTATGAAATATGAAGGCGTAAGGGAAAGAGTTGACGGAGTTGATTTACACTCATATTTTCTTCATCCCGTAAATCTGCCTTTTTTCAAAAGAACCGATTATCTGAAAAGGTACAGAAGGTGGCTTGACAAAAAGTATCCCTTGCTTCCCGTGAGAATCAGCGAATGGACTCATATGAGGGGAAAAAGGGACAAGGGAATGAACTCCGCGCTTGAAACGGCGAAGATAATATATGAGGATATTTCAATTTTAAACGTTACCTCGTGGCAGCACTGGATAGCCGTATCCGAGGTTGATTACTGCGACGGGCTCATATACATAAACCTTGAGGATAAAAGCTATGAGATGACGAAAAGGTACTATGTAACGGGCAACTTTTCAAAGTATATTCCTTACGGAGCGATAAGGTTTAAAACGGACTGCGAAGATAAATCGCTTAAAACCCTCGGCTTTAAAAAGGACGGAAAAACCGTTATAATAGTCATTAATGACGGAAAAAACAGCAAGGCGTTATCCTTCCCCGAAAATACCGTTCAGGTTGTTACGGATAAAAAGGATAGCTTAGCCGAATACAAACTTGAAGACGGCAGGGCAGAAATCACGCCGGAATCAGTTAACACCTTTATATTTGAAAAAGGAAAATGATATGAAAGTTATTAGTAAAGTAAAATCCCTCCTCATAGATTTCAGGCGCTACTGGAAGGTTCCGCCCAAGGGAAGATATATGAGCTTTAAAGAAATTGCCTCCCTCTCCTTCGGCGGCATGGGTATAAAGTTCATAGTTTACTGTATTTCACAGATGATAATTGCGGTCGGCAATACCCTTATAGGCAACACTATAGGAATTGACCCCAAGGCGCTTTACGTCATTTACATAATCAGCGTGCTTTCGGGCTTTCCGCTGACCGCCCTCAGGGCAAAAATGATTGACAACACGCGCAGCATGAAGGGAAAATACCGTCCTTACATTATTTCAATGGGCATTCCCACCGTATTGCTCGGCATACTGTTTATCTGGATGCCATATGAAAATATGAGCCTGTTTACAAAATGCGCCGTTGTTCTCGCATTCAACATAGGCTTTCAGTTTTTCTACAATTTTTACATTGACGCGGGCGACAGCCTTATCAACGTACTTTCCCCCAACAGCATTGAGCGCTCCGATGTGCTTTCAATAAAATCAATTATTGAAAACTCTTCGCCTTCCGTTGCAAGCATTTTCCTGCCTATTGTTGCAAGGCTGATAACAGGCCAGGACACGCTTTACAACTTAAAAATTTACCGTGTGCTTTTCCCTCCTATGCTTATAGTCGGCTTTATGATTTCGCTTCTGGTATATGTCAATACAGAGGAAAAAATCGTTCAGGCGAAAACCCACGTTATTCAGGTTAAGTTTACCGACGCGTTCCGCGCCGTTGCAAGGAACAAGTATTTCTGGATTATATCGCTTGCGGGCTGGCTCGGTTTCCTTGAAGGCTCGTTCAACAGCATACTCGGCTGGATGTATAACTATCAGCACGCCTGCACGGCGGCGCAGTATTCGGTTATAGTTGCAATCGCGGGCAACGCATCCTTCTGGAACAACGTCGTCGCCCCCTTCGTTATAAGAAAATACGGCAAGAAAAAGATACTCGTTTTCACCAACGTCTTAAACGTGTTCTTCATTGCCCTTATGCTTCCCATTGTAAGGATGACGGGCTCGGCGTACATTATCTGGCTGCTGCTCGGATGTACCTTTGTAAACCAGTTCATAACCTCGCTCGGCCACCTGCTAAACCCCAGTGTCAACGCAGATATACGCGATTACCAGCAGTACATAACGGGCGAAAGAATTGACGGAATGTTCGCCGCCGTGGGATTAATCGGTAACGTTATAACTCTTTCAACGGGCTTTGTACTGCCCGCGATTTATGAGCGCTCCGGTCTGAATCGGGAGGTTGCAGTGTCGCTCGGCTACAGTGCGTCAAACGTTTACGACGTGCTGTATAACCAGGAATACTTTATTAAGATAAGCAGCGTTCTTGTAATCGCTTCCTTAGTCGGCGCTGTTCTTAACGCAATTCCGTTTTTCTTCTACGATTTAACCGAAACAAAGCAGAAGGCTATGGTAAGGGTGCTTAAAATCCGCGCGCTGTTTGAGGATTACGGAAACGACGTGCTTTCGGACGAGGCGCTTATTGAAGCGGTTGAAATAATCAACGAGGCTAAGGAAGCTGCAGGCAGACAGGTTACCCAAATCCCCGAAAAAGCCGATAAAAAAGAGAAAAAGCTCCTGCGCGAGGAAAACGAAAAAATAGAAATTGCAAAAATCGTTATGGATGAGCTTAATATATTTGATACCGAATACGGAAAAACGCGCGTTGAAAACGCAAAGAAAATCTGCGAAGCGGGGCTTAACGGCTACCTTGACAGCTTTACCCTGACAAAGGCGCAGGCAAAGGCTATGCCGAAAGGCACCGATACCGAAAAGGAAAGGCGCAGAACGGCGCTTATGCAGGTTTCAAATTTCAAAGCTGCAAAAAAAGCGGTTAAAAAGTATTTCCCAAACGGTATTAAGGAATTTGACAGCAGCGTTTTTCACACCCTGTTCGAGCGGGAGGATGAAACGGAGCGCAGAATTGCAGACGCGCTTGACAATCTTAAAGCGGCAAGGGAAAGCAAGGATTCCGCAGCTGCCGCAAAGCTCAGAAAAGAACTCAAAGCACTGCGCTTTGAGCAGGCAAAAACAAAGGAAAGAATTAAAGAGGCAACGAATAAAAACTCGGTATACTACCGCGCTTCAAAGCCATATCAGGACGCTAAAAAGCTGCTGATACAAAAGGAAAACTATCAGCACCTTGACGAAATTCTTTCCCTTTACGAAAAAACCGTTACGGCATAAAAAAAGAAGGGCGTCGCCCTTCTTTTTTATTGTGAAAGTATTTCCTTTATTCTGTCGGAAACAGCGGTCGGCAGCTTCGCGTTGTAGAGCGCTCTCCAAAGCGAATTTTTATCCTCAAGTCCCTCAAAGGGCTTGTAAGCAATGCTCTTTTTAGCCGTCGTTTCGTTCCAGCGCGACATAATATTAATTATCCTCTCGCGGTAGCTTTCCTTTTCGGGGGCTTTCGGATTTTCAACGCTTACCGTATTGCCTTTTTTAAGCATCTTAACCTCCACGTCGGGGGTGTCAATATCCCTGAATACGATTTTGTATTTACGCCTTGAGGGGATAACTCCGAGGTCGCCTTCGGTATGTATTTTAAGAGTAACGGTATCTGTTTCTTCATCGTAGATGTTTTCAAAAACGGTTTTTGCCGTGTGCTCCTCAAAGTCGGTTTTGCCGTTATCCTCGAGCATCGTATAGGTATTATTTCCCTTAAATACCCATACCTCAAGAAGCTCGGGATTTGCGCTTGAATTACCTTTGTCGCCCGACATCGGAATTACAGCGCCCGCCTTTGCCAGCACGGGAATTGTATAAAGCTCGCGGTTAAGAGTAATTCTTTGAGCGCCCGAATACTTTTCAAGCGTAAATATATCGGTGTATTCGCCCTCGGGAAGCCACGCTTCAACGCTGCCTTTTCCGAGCTCTTTGTTTTGGGGCGAGGTAATCGGGCATACAATAAGCTCGCTTCCGAACTTAAACTGGTTTGGTACATTGTAAGCCTCCTCTTCTTCGGGATACGAATAATACATCGGCTCACAAAGAGGAATATTCTCGCCGTGACATCTTCGGTCGGCGGTGTAAATATAAGGGATAAGCCTGTGTCTGAAATTCAGCCACTCCTTTGAGCTTAAATATACGTCCTGACGGTACTTCCACGGCTCCTTGCCGAGAAATTCAATTGCAGTTGAGTGAAGGCGCAGAATCGGCGAGAAGGTTGCATACTCTATCCAGCGAAGATATAAATCGTCGTCGCGGTAGCCCTTGTGGTGACCGCCTATATCATGGCTCCACCAGCAGTACGCCGCGTTTGCCGCGGTATTTGTAAAGCAGGGCTGAAAGTCGAGAACCTCCCACTTAATAGCGGTATCGCCCGAAAAGCCGAGGGGATATCTGTGGGAGCCGACCCCGCCGTAGCGTGAAAGAATAAGCGGAATATCGCCGTTTTCGGCATTGTCAAGATAATGGTAGTGGTTAAGCGCGGGAAGCGGGTCGAGGCCGGGGACGTCGCTGCTTTTACCCTGTTGCCAGTCTATCCACCAGAAGTCAACGCCGTCTTTTTCATATGGCTTATGTAAAATATCAAAATAGCTGTTCCAGAAATTACTGTCACCGCATCTGAACTTAACGGGCTCCTTCGTTTTCGGGTCAATACCGTTAGCCCTTGCCATTTCTTCATACATATCGTCAAAATATCTTACTCCGTCGGCGGGATGAAGATTGAGAGTTATATGAAGATTTTTTTCTTTAAGCTCCTTTAAAAATGCCTTGTAATCGGGGAAGAGATTGGTGTTCCACGAATAACCCGTCCAGCCTCTTTCGTTTGTTCTGAACTGTTTTTTGATATCAACCCAGTGCCAGTCCATGTCAACGGTTGCAACGGTGAGCGGAATTTCCTCTTTCTCGAATCTGTCCATCAGAGAAAGGTATTCCTCCTGGGTATACGCGTGGTATCTGCTCCACCATACGCCGAGCGCAAAGCGCGGAACAATAGGAGTTTTACCGCTTATGGCATAAAAGGCGTTCATTGCGCCGCGATAGTCCTTACCGTAGGCGAAGGCGTAGTAATCGTTCCCGCCGTCTCTCGGAGTAAATTCTCCGTTTTCGTCCAAAAGAATACTTTTTCCATCGTCAAAAAGATACGCTCCGCCCTCGGTAATAAATCCGTTTTCAAGGGGGATTCTTCCGCTTGTGTTGTCAAGCGTTCTGTACGTACCGCCAAGGTTTTTCTGCTTTGAGAAAACCTCGGTTTTTTCAGCGTCTTTAAAGAAAACGCTGTAGGGCTTTTTGTTTTTTACGGTAAGAATAATATCCTCGGTTTCAGCCGTAATGACCGAGCCCTTTTTAGTTATGTCAAGCCTGCCCGAGGGAAATTTCCGATACCATACCGCATAGCTCGCTTTATCGCAGAACGGCGCGCTTTCAACTCTCAGAAGCCTTGAAGTAAGATAGGTAATACGAACATCACCTGTAACCTTAATCTGTTCCTCGTCCGCTTTAGGCTCACAGGCAAACACTAAAGATTCTTTAAGCATATTATTCCCTCCCATATAGTTTGTTCTCTTTCATTATATATAATTTATTAAAACATTTCAACATTGCGTTTGAGGGCTTTTTTTGATAATATGTAACTATAACTGATTCGGAGGTAAGCAATGGCTTATAAAATACATATTGCATACGGCTTTCACGTAAACTGCTACCACTCCTACAGGGGAGACACTAATGACGCGCATGGCTTCGGCTCGGATATTCGTATTATACGAAAAATCATCTCAACTCTTGACGCGCTCAACAAGGAGGGCATTCCCGTAAAGGGAACATGGGACAGCGAAAATTTCTTTTCCCTTGAAAAAATCCTGCCCGAATATGCGCCCGATATAATTGAGGGTATGAAGCGCAGGGTTAAAGAATACGGCGATGAAAACATAATTATGGGCTACACAAACGGAGCTCTCGGAGCAATGGAAAAGGACGAGCTTTGCGCTTCGATTAATCTCGCTGTAAGTAATCCTCAGGGCTCCGGCCTGAAGGACATTTTCGGCGAGTGCGAAATGATAGTACGACCGCAGGAGGTTATGTTTTCTCCCTCTCAGGTAAATACATATAACAAACTCGGAGTAAAAGCGCTTTGTCTTTATTATTCCTGCGTACCCTTTGACGCGTTCAAAACCCTGATTCCGCTTCTTGACGACGAAAAGGCGTTTAATCCTCTCACCTTTGAATATAAAGGAGAGGGACTGACCGTTATTCCGACCTATTCAAACGCCGACGTTTGTGATGCAGGTTGTCTGAGAGCATGGGTAAAGGATTTACATTTAAAGCAGGAAAGCGGTGAAATAAAGCGGGATTTATTCCTCTTTATCAATATGGACGCCGACGCAATTTTCTGGGAAAGTCTTGACCTTCCGATAATAGGAAACCGCCTTGCCAATACCGACGGCATACACGGATTGGTAAAAGAGGTGGGCGACCTTGATTACGTTGCTTTTGACACGCCCGGAGGATATCTTAAAACCCATAAGCCCGTCGGAACAATCGCATTTACGCAGGACACTGCCGACGGTAATTTTACGGGCTACGCGTCCTGGGCGGAAAAGCCGTACAACCGAAAAATCTGGACGGCTATTGAACGCAGCCGTACTGCAGGCAGGGTTATGAATAACGGAGATGACTTTCTTAACAGGGTCAAACTCCTTTCGACAACCCATTTCGGGCTGGCTACTCCGGTTCTCAACATTCAGCGCGAGGAAGCGGCAAACGCTCTTGCCAAAAGGCTTAATGACTCCGCCTGCATTAAAGACGGTGCGCTCACGCTTAAAAATACGGCAAAAAGCAATATCCTCTGCGTGCAGCTTGCGTGCGCTTCGGCTTCAGGGGTTAAAATTGAAGCAAAGGGACTTGAAGCGCAAACCGTAATACCCGTCGACGATAACAGCGTTTTTGTAATTCTGAAATTCAGTGAAATCAAGGACGAATACAAAATCACAGCCAAGGAAGCCGAATATGATAATAAGTCGCTTTCGCTTACTCTTGAAAGCGGAAAAACAAAGCTTTCGTTTTCGGACAATATGAAAATCAAATGGCTTACCCATAACGAAAAAAATATCGGCGGCGAGGAGTTCATTTCTTCATATCTTACATATAACTCAACGCGGTATGATTTTAAATGCGAAAGCCTTGAAAAGGGCAAAATAATCGGCGGTGAATGTATTGAGCTCAGCGGAATAATTAACATTCCCGAAGCGCTTAAACAGGGTCGTTTCTCTTATCGCTTTTTTACCTCAGAGGTAATGCGCGGTATATTCGTTATTACCGACGTTGATTATCCTTATACCCCGGAGCGCGACTCAATTTCAACCGAAAATTCAACCCTCGGAAGATATACCGATATGAAATGGCAGGAAGCTGTACCGTTTGAGCTGAACTTCAACAACAGCAAAGGCGTTTCGGTAATAAAGCGAAACTTTGAGGGGGATATTTCTGTTTTTGACACCGCATCATACGGTGAAGCTGACGAGAAAAACCGAACCCTTGATTCTTTTAACAATCAGCTGTCTGCCGGCTTTATAGGACTTACCGACGGCGAAACGGGTCTTGCCGTTGCCAATGCGAGGAACGTGCTTTCGTCGATGGCATACTGTCCGATGAGACTCAAAGCAGACGGCAGCGTAAGTATGAACCCGTTTGGTACATATTTCGGAAAGCAGCGCCATCATCTGAATCGTTCAAACGACAGGATTCCCCGGACATATACTCTTATTGCGCCTCAAGGTAAAAGCCTTGCGCCTTCGTATAACGGAAGCCGTGAGAGAGCCGTTTTGTGTTTAATGCCGTTTGAGGGCAGTATGATTGAACGCAAAAACCTGTCGGAACTTCTGGCCTTTTCTGACGGAGCATTTGCGCTTGGCAACGACGGACCTCTTTCGCCGTTTAACGGTGAAAATGTTTTTATTCACTCGGTGGATAACAAACTCGAAAACGTAAAAGTTCGTTCGCCCCTTATGAGCGGAATTAAAGGAAATGTCGGTAAATATATAGTTCGCGCAACAAAAGCAATTTCATATATTATCAGACGTCAGAAAAACGCAAAATAACAACAAATCTTATTGAAAAAACCGTACAAACGTTATATAATTATTTTATAACTGTGTGAAAAAGAGGCAAGCATTTATGAAGCAAAATCCCGACAGCTATCTGCTTTATGAGTCAGGTAAATTTATTACATATAATATACGCCTTAAATGCGTAATGAAAAACAGGGTTGACGCCGAAGCGCTGAATAAGGCGGCGCAGATTGCCTTTAAGCGTTTTCCCTACTACGCAAAAGAGGTTAATATTCTTCCTAATGGCGAAATAGAGTTCAGGCATAACAGCCGTCCGCTTTATGTAGGACCCGAGGGCAACAGACACGTCCGCTTCGCAACAAAGGAAGTTAACTATCATCTTTGCAGCATCAGCTATAAGGAAAATATTATTTATTTTAATATGCACCACGGTCTTTGCGGAGGCTGTGGAATGATGTTCTGGGTAAAGAGCACGCTGTGGCATTATGTTAAAGAGGCCTTCGGCGTTGAGCTTGAAAAAGGAAACATCAAAACCGCCGACACTCCTTTAACAGAGGGCGAAACCGCATTTCCCGACCCGGAAGCTCTTGAGGACGCGGAGCCTTTGGGCAAGATTAATACCGATACCGTTTACGTTCCTGCTCTCGATTATGCAAGACACGCGGTAATCGCCCCCGGAAAAGCGCTTAAATACTATGAGCTTGAAATTGAAGCAAACGACTTTATGAAATATGCAAGAAGCAACGACGGAAGTCCTAACTCCATTCTTGCTTCTCTGATGTTCAGAGCAGTCTGCAAGGTAACTTCGCCAAAGGTTGCAAAGGCGATAAGAGGAAATATCCTTTGTAATTACCGCGCTGACGTAGGATGTCCCGAAACCTATCACGATATGGTTCGGTTAATGTCGGTTTACTATCCGCGCGAGAAGCTTGAAAACAAGGATATCGAATATCTGAGCACGGTAACAAGAAGCGTTATGTATATGCAGATGCAGCCCGAATACAGCGTTAAAACCTTTAAGGCTGCATGTGAGTCAAAAGAGGGTATTGACCGACAAAACGGATTTTTGAACAAGAGAGTTTATGCGATGACTCACTCACCGTATACAAAACCGCCCTTCGGAACGTTTCTTATAAGTTATGTAGGGCGTGAAGACTGGTACGGACTGGAGAACTATATTGAGCGAACCCACTGTATTACAGACGGTCATTTAATGGTAGAGGTTAACGCTTTGCGGGATAAGTTTTTCATTACCTTTATGGAGCTTAATTCGCGTCATAAATTTTACGATGCATTCTGTGAAGCAATGAGGGAGGAAAACATCCACTTTACGGAGCACGGCGGATATGAGCGCAAGCTTCCGTTTTCAATCTATCCCAAAAAAAGCAAGGGATACTTATAAAAAATAAAAACATAAAAAATAAAAACAGCGCCGAAACAAGTCGGCGCTGTTAATTTTACCAGTCGTGACCGTGGCCTTTCCAGAAAAGCCACTCTTCATCATTGGTTTCGTAGCTGTCGGGTGCGCTCGGCAGCCACCAGAAAAGGAGTTTATAAAGAATAATAAAGGGGAAGAAAATAATATAAAACAATGCCTTGATTAAGAACATATTATCACCTCGTCAGACAGGGAAGCAAAAAGAGTGTTGAGTTTATAAAGAGTAGAAAGGTAAGTTATGAACAAATCCAAAATGAAAAATATTTTGTCAAAAGAAAGGACTTAGCTTCCCTGTCAAGACCAATGTACCATATTGCAGTGCGTTTTTCAACAACAACCTTTTTACAGTCCCAAAGTTTGGACACAAGCCTGCTCTTGCCTTTTGGCGGGAGTTTGATATAATAATATAAAAAGAGAAAAGGGGTGAGGATATGAAGAAAATAACCGTCGGCGTGCTTGCGCATGTTGACTCGGGAAAAACTACGCTTTCGGAAGCGATGCTCTATATTTCGGGTAATATTTCAAAGCTCGGGCGTGTTGACCGCGGCGACTCTTTTCTTGATACCTTCTCCCTTGAGCGCGAAAGAGGAATTACTATTTTCTCAAAACAGGCGGTGCTGAATTACGGCGATACCGAATTTACGCTTCTTGACACGCCGGGGCATGTTGATTTTTCCGCTGAAACCGAGCGCACGCTCCAGGTGCTTGACTATGCCATTCTTGTTATAAGCGGCGCAAGCGGAATTCAGAGCCATACAAGAACGCTTTGGGAGCTGCTTAAAAAATACCGCGTTCCCTGTTTTATATTTGTAAACAAAATGGACCTCGATTCGGCGAACAAGGAGCTGATAATGAGCGCTCTAAAAGAAAAGCTCAGCGACGGCTGCGTCGATTTTTCCTGTGAAAAGGCGGAGCTTGACGAGAGCCTTGCGCTTTGCAGCGAGGAGCTTTTATCAAAGTATACCGAAAACGAAAGGCTTGACAAAAGGGATGTATTAAAAGCAATTAAGACGCGTGCCGCCTTCCCGTGCTTTTTCGGTTCGGCTTTGAAATTAAAAGGCGTTGAGGAGCTTCTTGAAGGCCTTTGTAAATATACCGAAGCCCCCGAATATAAAGATACCTTCGGCGCAAGAGTTTATAAGATTTCCGAGGACTATCAGGGCGCTCGTCTTACTCATATGAAGATTACGGGCGGCGCGCTCAGGGTAAGGGATATCCTTGAAAGTAAAAGGAATATTAACGCAGAAAAGGTAAACCAAATAAGGATTTATTCAGGAGAAAAGTTCACCTCTGAAAACGAGGTTAAAGCGGGAACAATTTGTGCGGTTACGGGCATTACCTTTGCAAAAACCGGAGACGGTCTCGGCTTTGAAAACGACGGTGAGCTGCCCGTTTTAGAGCCTGTTTTAACCTATTCGGTTAATATTCTTGACTCTGCTGACGCACATACCGTTTTGAAAAACATGAAAACCCTTGAGGACGAGGACCCGACTTTGAAGGTTGTATGGAACGAAAGACTCGGCGAAATTCAGCTTCAGCTTATGGGCGAAATACAGCTTGAGGTACTGCGTGCGCTTATGAAGGAGCGCTTCAAAAATGAGGTCGATTTCGGCAAGGGTAATATAATTTACAAGGAAACTATTGAGAGCACCGCAGAGGGAGTCGGACATTTCGAGCCGCTTCGTCATTATGCCGAGGTACACCTCGTATTGAAGCCCGGAAAGCGCGACAGCGGACTTGTCTTTAAAAGCGACTGCAAGGAGGACCTGCTCGATAAGAACTGGCAAAGATTAATACTTACCCATCTTTATGAAAAAACGCATATCGGCGTTCTTACGGGTTCGCCGATTACTGATATGGAAATATCGCTCGCCTCGGGCAGGGCACATCCCAAGCACACCGAGGGCGGCGATTTCCGCCAGGCAACCTACCGTGCGGTAAGGCACGCCTTACGCTCGGCAAAATGCGTTTTGCTTGAGCCGGTTTACAAATTCACCCTTGAAATACCAAGCGAGAACACGGGCAGGGCGATTGCCGATATTCAGCGTATGTCGGGCTCCTTTGAGCAACCCGAAACGAGGGGAGAATTTACCGTTTTAACGGGTTGCGCCCCCGTATCGGAAATATGTGATTATTCTACCGAGGTTATGCAATATACTCACGGACTCGGCAAGCTTTCCTGTGTTTTAAAGGGCTATGAAAAATGCCACAATGCCGAGGAGGTTATTCAGAAAATCGGATATAATCCCGACGCGGATATTGAAAACACAGCCGATTCGGTTTTCTGTTCTCACGGTGCGGGATACAACGTTAGGTGGGACGAGGTTAAAAGCCATATGCATCTTCAAAGCGCGCTTTCAGCGCCTAAGAACAGCTTTGCCCCCAAAGAGAAAAAATCCGTTTCCTCCTTTAAAAATAAAGACGACCTCTTTGCACTTGACAAGGAGCTTATGCAGATTTTTGAGAACACGTACGGACCGATAAAAAACCGAAGCAATCCCGCCGAGGCGCATTTCAACCTTACCGAAAAGTCAAAAACGCCGAAAGAAAAAATATACAAGCCGAAATATGACGGGGACGAATACCTACTTGTTGACGGATATAACGTTATTTACTCTTGGGAGCATTTAAGAAAGCTCGGCGAGGATAATATTGAGGGCGCAAGAAACACGCTTATCAATATTTTGTGTAACTATCAGGGCTATAAAAAATGTGAGGTTATTCTTGTGTTTGACGCTTATAAGGTTAAGGGTGAACGCGAGGTTGAAAGAATAGATAATATAAATATTGTATATACAAAGGAAGCGGAAACGGCGGATATGTATATTGAAAAGACCTCGCATAAGCTTGCAAAAAACAACAAGGTGCGCGTTGTGACCTCGGACGCGCTCGAGCAGCTTATTATCCTCGGCGGAGGTGCGCTTCGCGTGTCCTCGCGTGAATTTCTTGAAGAGGTAAAACGAGCCGAGGAAGAAATAAGACGATATATTAACGAAATAAAATAAGAGTTATTGACTACGCCCAAAGCGTTTGATATAATATTAAAAAATGAAAAGGAGATACGATTATGGACCCGAATAAAAGACCCGAAACTATGGAAAGAATTACAACTCCCGAGCTTGCAAATGCCTTTATTGACGAGCAGATTGCGGCTCTTAAGAATCAGATTGGCGACAAGAAGGTGCTTCTTGCGCTTTCAGGCGGCGTTGACTCGTCGGTTGTTGCCGCGCTCCTTATCAAAGCTATCGGAAAACAGCTTGTCTGCGTTCACGTAAACCACGGCTTACTCCGTAAGGGAGAGCCCGAGCAGGTTATTGAGGTGTTCAGAAATCAGATGGACGCCAACCTTGTCTATGTTGACGCCGTTGACCGTTTTCTTGACAAGCTTGCAGGCGTTGCGGAGCCCGAGAAGAAGAGAAAGATAATAGGCGCGGAATTTATAAGAGTATTTGAAGAGGAAGCAAGAAAGCTTGACGGAATTGAGTTCCTTGCCCAGGGTACAATTTATCCCGATATTCTTGAATCCGACGACGGCGTTAAGGCCCACCATAACGTAGGCGGACTTCCCGAGGACTTACAGTTTGAGCTCGTTGAGCCCGTTAAGCTCCTCTATAAGGACGAGGTAAGAGTTGTCGGCAAGGCGCTCGGACTTCCCGATAATATGGTTTACCGCCAGCCCTTCCCGGGTCCCGGACTCGGCGTAAGATGCCTTGGCGCTATCACCCGTGACAGACTTGAAGCGGTAAGAGAGAGCGACGCTATTTTAAGAGAAGAATTTGCAAAGAACGGTCTTGAGGGCAAGGTATGGCAATACTTTACCGCGATTCCCGATTTCAAGGGAGTCGGCATTAAGGACGGAAAGAGAACCTTTGCTTACCCCGTAATTATCAGAGCGGTAAATACAAAAGACGCTATTACCGCAACGGTTGAAAACGTACCGTTCGTTCTCCTTGAGCATATAACAAACCGAATCACAAACGAGGTTGAAAACGTAAACCGCGTCCTCTTTGACCTTACGCCGAAACCGTCTGCCACAATCGAGTGGGAATAATTATCCCAAGTCCTGAAAGGCGCATAAACACTCGCTTTTCGCTGTTTTGAATTTGCTTTTGGCAACAAAATGGCAACACGAGTGAATTATCCTAAATAAACACAACAAAAGGCTAATTGATTTTCTGTAATCAATTAGCCTTTTCTCTTTATTTCTTTTTCTTATGATTCTTATTGTACTCTGCAACAAGCATATCGCTGAGCTCTTGACTCGGTTTGATTTCCACAAAGCGCGTCGGGTAGTTGTAACGCCAGTTGTCATATTGGATTTCGTCAATCTTGCCATCCTTCAACTTTTCCTTCATTTCGTTCCATTCATTAAGACGGGAGAAAAGATTGGTAAAGCATTCCGGTCTGCTTTCGTCTGCTACAAGGCAGAGCTTGCCGCCTATTCTGTCAATCGTTAATCCGTATATATCCTCAATCGCAAATAGGGTATGCATTAAGCGGTTGTATGTATCAAGATTGGGGTTATCAAGCGCGTCGGTGGATACGCCCAAAATCTTGGCGATTTCCTCAAGGACATCCTCTCTCGGTTCTCTTCTTCCGTTTTCATATTGCGCAATACGGGAATCGGCGTTCTTCTCGCCGAAGCCGAGCACCGTACCAACATATTTCTGCGTCATATTACGCTTTTTTCTGATAAATCGTATTCTTTCGCTAATAGCCATTTTTGTTCACCTCGTCATTACTGTATCATATTTGTTACGATATGTCAATAAGTTTATCAAAAATGTTAAGAAAACGCTTGACAAAGAAAATAATGTATGCTAATATAAAAACCGTAACATATATGTTACGGTTATAGCGAAACTATAACAAAAAGAGTAAAACTAAATGACCGGCTGGATTAACAACTGCGCCACGACCTGTAAAATGCAGCGAGCGAGACAACACCGCTAGAGAGGGGTGGACTTAATTTGGGTAGACCGGCAAACTGAAAAAAACTTGAAAGGAGGCGATGCGATGGACAATAGCACTATCTTCATGAGAGTTGATGAGGTTGCCGCAGTGCTGGGTGTTTCAGAGTCATATGCGTATAAGATAATGAAACAATTAAACAACGAGCTTGCCGAAAAAGGAAAGATTGTTGTAGCCGGCAGAGTGAACCGAAAATACTTTTATGAAAGACTTGACTACGAAGGAGGTGAAAAATAATGCCTGTGTACAAGGACGCAAAGACAAACACCTGGCGAGCCATATTCCGATACACTGATTGGACGGGCGAACGCAAGCAAACGCAAAAGCGAGGCTTTCCTACTCAGCGCGACGCAAAGGCGTGGGAACGCGAGCAGTTAATCAAACTGCATGGAGCCTGCAATATGACTATGAATTCCTTTGTGGATTTGTATTTTGAAGGAATCAGCGGGAGACTGAAACTCAATACCGTTAACAGCAAAAAGCATATCATTAAAACAAAAATCCTGCCTTATTTCGGAGAGAAAAGAATCAACGAAATCAAAGCGACTGATATTATCGCTTGGCAGAATGAATTGATGAATATGAAGGACGAGAACGGAAAGCCGTTTTCTCAAACCTATCTGAAAACAATCCATAATCAAATCAGCGCGATTCTGAATTACGCTGTGAAGTATTACGGACTGAAAGAGAACCCGGCAAGGAAAGCCGGAGCGATGGGCAAAAAGGAGAGCGACAGAGAAATGCAAATCTGGACGAAGGAACAGTACAAAAAGTTTTCGGAAGTGATGATGGAATCGCCTATGCACTACTACGCATTTGAAATGCTCTACTGGTGCGGAATCCGTGAAGGCGAGCTACTGGCGCTGACTCCCTCTGACTTTGATTTCAAACGGCAGACGGTAAGAATCAACAAGAGTTATCAGCGGATTGACGGTAAGGATGTGATTACCGAGCCGAAAACGCAGAAGAGTATCAGAACGATACGGCTGCCAAAGTTTCTCTGCGATGAGATGATGGACTACCTTGCGATGCTCTATGGAGTAGAGAGCGACGACAGAATGTTTCCTCTTTCAAAGAGTGCGCTATACCGAGCAATGAGAGAAGGCAGCAGAAAGGCGGGCGTTCCGAAAATCAGGATTCATGATTTAAGACACTCGCATGTCTCGCTACTCATCAATATGGGTTTCTCCGCAGTAGAGATTGCCGACAGGTTAGGACACGAAAGCATAGAGATAACTTACCACTATGCTCACATGTTTCCGTCACGGCAGGACGAGATGGCAGACAAGCTCGAGTTAGAAAGGAGTGCTTAGTATGTCTGAAAAGAATTATGACCGTAAAGGAAGATGGCGAAGCAAAACGGTAGCGTTTCGTATGTCGCCGAAGGAGAATGAAGAGCTGGACGTCCGAGTAAAACTCTCAGGGTTAACCAAGCAGGAATACCTCATCAGCCGTGCTCTTGAAAAGGAGATAATTGTACAAGGTAATCCGAGGGTGTATATCGCCCTGAAGCGACAGCTTGAAGAAGTGCTGCAAGAGTTGAAAGCATTGCAGGGTGAAACACCCTCCGAAGAATTGCTTGACATTATCTGTTTAATTAACCGAACCCTTTACGGAATGAAAGGCGAAAAAGAAAATGACTGTCCTTGATGTATCTGTTGGCGCAGATACGGACAGCCATGCTATGTATAGCAATCATAGTATAAACAATCTTTTCGCCGATGTCAAATCAATAATACGGTTGTCTTTGTAAGTTCGAGTTGTCTTTGCCTCGCCAGAGCGCAATGCACTTTTGATACGTAAGTGTCAAAAGTGCCATTGCGTTACTCTTGGCAAGAGTAACAGAACCGAGAAATCTCGAATTTTACGAAGACAAATTAAAACTATGAAAGACAGGTGAAAAATATGTATTTATCTAGTATCAGCATTGAACTCGGCAAGGGCGTTTTGAAGCATAACAACCGAAAATTTATTGCCGATAATGTTGACAGAGAACGAACAAAAAACAATGTGGAATACAAAAATATTCCTCTCGAAGAAGCCTATCATATCCTCTTTGATGAAGCATTAGAGAGATACAATAATAAGCAAAAAAGAGCTGATAGGAAGATTAATAATTACCTTGAACACATTCAAAAAAGCAAACAGGAAAAGCCCTTTTACGAGATAATCGTGCAGGTTGGTAACCGTGATGATATGGGTATAGGTACCCCAAACGAAGCCGTTGCTAAACGAATTTTAGAGGACTATTTACGACGGTTTGAGGAACGAAATCCAAACCTGTTCGTTTTTAATGAAGTACTCCATATGGATGAAGCAACACCCCATTTGCACATTGATTTTATCCCGTACACTACCCGAAGCACCCGTGGTTTAGATACCCGTGTATCTATGAAAAAGGCGCTGGAGGAGCAAGGATTTGTCGGTTCCGGCAGGAGTGATACGGAAACAATGGCATGGCTGCAATCCGAAAAAGAAGCGCTAAGTTATGCTATGCAATGGCATGGCGTTGAGTGGGAGAATCAAGGAAACAACCGCGAGCACCTTTCCGTGTTGGAGTACAAAAAGGAACAGCGAAGCAAGGAATTAGCCGAGCTCGAAGGCAAGGTTGAGGAACTAAAAGAGACTGCTGACAACCTTGAAAAAACGATTGAAACGGTAATGGTATTATCAACCGATGAGGAGTTCGAAAAAGAATATACACTCCCCGAACCGCAGAAATTGGAGTCGGCAAAGAGTTACAAAAATCGTATTATTCTGCGAGAGGAGATATAATGCTTCAGTGCCTGAATAAGCACGAAGAACGGAATATCCTTCAGTAGTCAGCATTTCCGTTAACATATCTCCGATATAAATATCATCATCTATAATTGCAATTGTTTTTTTCATAATTGTATTAGAAAGTTCTCCAACAGTTCGTTTTTATAAAATTATAAATTTCGCCGTTATCTTTATCCTCATAATAAGAAACCAAAAGTCTTTTGAATTCCGGCACATCATCTTCAGGTATAGCAATAAATCCTTCTCCTTTAGAAATCAGATAATGGTTGGCAAAAATAACTGCTGCACGCTTGTTGCCGTCGTTGAAGATTTGTGTTTTCATTGTATAAAGGCATAACGAAATTGCATTATCAATCGGTTCAGCGTTATTGTTGACGATTTCATCAATGTTTTCCATAACAATTGTTTCAATGGGAAGCGGCGGAATATAGCTAGTTCCGCCAATGGTTACGGGCACACCTCTGATTCTTCCTCCTTCGTTGTAAAAGCCTTCATTCACGAGCTTGGCAATGTGGCAGAGAATATGGTAATTGCTTTCACATTGAATTACATCGTTGTCGAGGATAAATTCCCAAGCGTGTTTGAGGTTTAGTATTTTTTGCACATCAGAAGCAGTGACTCCGTTAACTTTTCCGTTGTCAATTATTTCTTCGGTTTGAGGAAAAGAGGTTGCCACGCCCTCTAAAACCGCCTGCGAGTAAATATTGGCTTTCATATTTGCTCTTGCAAAATCAAGATTGAGAATTACTCTTTCGGGAAGTTCATCTGACGAAAAACCTAATTCAGCCAACAATTTGTCAGCTTTGCGTATACTTTTGCGTAATTCCTTTGCCTCTCTGTTACTGCGGAGCAACAGTTGATACAGCTCATCGGAATATATATCAACATAGGTTGATGTGACTCTGCTGCCAACTCTCTTTCTGACATAAAGGTATTTTTTACCATTGACCTCTTTAATCTCCGGTGTACCGTCATAAGCAATTAGTTTTAATCTTGCCTGATAGTCCGCTTTTTCTCTAAGCAATTCCTGAATTGTTTCAAAATTGTTTTCCATAATTTACTCCTTAGGGAACATTTATAAATGTATTATACATTAATGTTCCCTAAAAATCAATCCGTTTTTCTATTGAGATTACAAAAAATATTTGCTATAATAGTTATATATTATTGCATTATTGATAACAATCAGCAGCTTATTTGATAATAGTGTTTTTTGTTTTGGAGATTTTATGAACAAATTAGAATATGACAGCTTACATAAGTTTTTTGTTTCAATTGGAATTACATGCATTGTGTTACCGTTTGGTATTATCGCATATTTGTTTAAGAAAGATGTTCAATTAATCAGTGCAAATGATTATAAAAGCCTGTCCAATTACTCAATGGAAGCATTAACATTTCAATATAGATTTCTAAAAATAGTTAACAATAAAGCATTTATTGTGCTCTTTTTTATAATTATGGCGGCACTAGTTTTGCTAGGAATCTATCTGACATGTATAGGTTTGAGCGGGTGGAAAAAGGTTCAAAAAGATTATGACAAAATAGTTGAGACGGAACGAATAGAACGTGAATTTAACATTGAACACCTTGACGAATCAGAAGTTGCTGAGAAAGCAGAAAGAGAAATTAAAGAACTGTCAGAGAGCACAGACCACATTGTTTCACAAACGGCAACAAATTCAGTTAGTCGATATATGAAACTTGAAACAGCATACTTTAATAAGTATTTGACTGTTCCTTTTAAAAGACGTCATATTATTGAAAGAAATGTGAGAGCTGATAATTACGAATATGATGCAATTGCCGTATCGCGATATGGTAACAACGACTCTTTGTATGAGATAAAATGCAACACTACTCCTCTACCGATAGGTGTTTTGAAAATGATAGTTTTTAGGTTTTTTGAATATGGAGAAAAGTATGGAAAAGACCGAAATCGCAATATAAATTACTATTTAATATTTATTTCTAACACCCAAACGCTGGAACAAACAAAAATTCAAATGGACGAGATTATAGAAAAATATAAAGATGACAGCAATTTTAATAAGCTAGAAATACAGTACATAAATGAACAAGAATTGCTTAATTGATTTGCTGTTATCAAGATTGATAACAAAATGATAACAGTATATCGGCAACGATGAATAATATGGATAAATCAAATAATCAGGAATAAAAAGAGATAAAATTTCTAAACAAAAAAGTTTAGAAACAGAGTTTTATTGCAGAGTGGGAGTGAGAAATTTGCCGAAGGCAAATTTCGAGACCGTTTCTCCAAATCTTTGAGTTGGGAGCAACAGTCCGGGGGACTGTTGCGTAGAAACTTGACACAGACTAAAGCCGAAGGCAAATTTCGAGACCGTTTCTCAGAAACTTGTAGCAAACGGAGTGAGTTATCCTTTGCTGAGAGTGGGAGCAATATGAAAAAGATTAGAATTAAGGTTATGGCGCGGACGGTGCATACCGACCTGATTGAAGAGTATGAAAACCCGATTGAACACGCATGCGATATGACGCTTGGGGACGAGTTTATTATTGAAAACTGTGAAAAGCCCGAGGGCTTTTGCGGCGAAGCGTGGGGGATTGTTTTGCCGTTTGTAAGCGAGCTTGCAAGAGGCGGCGGGAATTTTTACGACGGCTGGATGAAAAACCCGAAATCTGCTATGATTTCGTGTAACGACGGCTTTCGCCCCGTAAGCTTTCTGATTGAAACAATCGAATAACGAAAAGGCTGACTTTTTAGGCGAGGTGCGATTTTTGGACTAACCTTCGTTATCGCACCTCGCCTTTATCAGCCTTTTCTTGTTTTTTGTTCTTAGTTGATATATAATTTAATAGGCAGAAAACCCAAAGTACAGAACAGGAGATATTATGAAGAAGAGTGCTAACGAATTTGACAAAATGGTGGCGGGGAAGCTGTATAACGCAGCGAGCAGGGATTTAATCAAGCCGCACACGAGGGGCATGGTTCTTTGCGATATGTTTAACCGCACACCGCTCTGGCTCTATACGAGAAAACAGAGACTTTTAAAAAAGCTGATACCCTCCTCAAAGGGAAAGGAGCTTACCGTTTTTGCTCCGTTTTACTGTGAATACGGGGTTAATATCAAGGTCGGCTTCGGTTGCTTTGTGAATTATAACAGCACCTTCCTTGACGTTTCTCCGATTATACTTGAGGATTTTGTATGGCTCGGCGCAAACGTAATTCTTGCAACGCCGATGCACCCGTATCTTGCCGAGGAAAGAATATTTAAAGATTATCCGGACGGGTATCACGACCTTGAATATTCAAAGCCGATTACCATTAAAAAGAACAGCTGGATATGTTCGGGCGCAGTAATCTCTGGCGGAGTTACAGTCGGCGAAAACTGCATAGTTGCAGCAGGCGCGGTTGTTACCAAGGACGTTCCCGATAACTGTATTGTCGGCGGCGTTCCCGCAAAGGTTATAAGAAGGATTGACGAAAAGGACCGACTCGACGTATGGGAAACATATGTTAAGGGCGATATTCCGCTTTCTGTCAGGGATAAAGAGAAAAATGAACAGCTTTGAGAAAATATATGAAGTGGTAAAGCAAATACCCTACGGCAGGGTTGCAACCTACGGACAGGTTGCCGCTCTGGCAGGCAATCATAAATGGAGCCGCGTGGTGGGCTATGCGCTTCATAACAACCCCGACCCCGAAGGCATACCCTGTTTTCGGGTTGTAAACCGTTTCGGCGAGCCGTCAAGCGCTTTTGCATTCGGCGGAAAAAATGTACAGATTATGCTTCTTGAAAACGAGGGAGTTGAGTTTATCGACGGGCGGGTTGATATGGAAAAATATCAGTGGCGCGCATAAATAAGCGAATAATCAAATAATTGCCTGTATGATTATTAACTTGACTTATTCTTTTAAAAAGTATAAAATAAAAATGAAATAATTTATAATACCGTAATCTTGTTTTGCGGTTAAAAAATCTGAAAGAGAGGCAAATTATGAAATCAGATGTAATTCATGTTACCAGTGAAGGCGTTGGTATTGCCGAAGCTTTAAAGCAGACCGAGGCGGTAGCAACCTATAAATCACTTTCAAAGCAGGATTCTATTCATCTTCTTCTTTTAACCGAGGAAATGATGGGTATGCTTCAGGCACTTACCGGCGAGCATGAAGCAGATTTCTGGATTGAGGACGAGGACAAGGAGTTCTGTTTTCACCTTAAAGCGGAAACCTCAATGAATACCAAAATGCGTAAAAAGCTTTTAGCTACCTCTACAAGCGGCGAAAATATTGCCGCAAAAGGCGTTATGGGTAAAATCCGCGATTTGTTTAACCGTATTATTGAGCCTACCGAGGGCGAGCTTCCCGCTGAATATGCTTCGGGTTGGGACAGCAAAAACCTTTCAACAGCCGAGGCTGCGGCAGTTGCAAGAAATATGTCAATCGTAGCGGCAAATACATGGTCTTTAAACAGATATAAGGCTGTAAGCAAGGGCACGGAGTCCTGGGACGAATTTGAAAAATCAATCTTTGCAAATATAGCCGACGAAATCGAAATCGGTATTGCCGACAATACGGTTGAAATGGTTGTTTATAAAAAGATTTAATTGAGGAGATAAATATGACTATTGATAAAGTGCAAAACGGTTCTTCCGTTATTTTAGAAGTTGAAGGCAGACTTGAAACGACTACCGCTCCCGAGCTTGAAACCGTTATAAAAAATGAGCTTGACGGAGTAAGCGAGCTCACATTTGATTTCTCAAAGCTTGAATACATTTCTTCTGCAGGACTCAGAGTTATTCTTTCTGCTCAGAAGATTATGGGCGGCAAGGGTACTTTAAAGGTAATCGGAGTTAATGAGATTGTAAAAGAGGTATTTGATATTACGGGCTTTTCCGATATCATTACAGTTGAATAATAAAACAAACCGCAGGTTCAGGGGTGCCCCTTTCCTGCGGTTTATTTTTTAATAGGGTGATTTAACTTTTGCTTTTTGAGCTTTGCTCCATGAGGAGTAAACTCTTTTTTTATTTACTGTTTTAAAGGTTCTTACCCTTACGTAATAGGTTTTGTCAACCGAAAGGTCCTTTGCGGTTGTTGAGGTCTTGTTCTTTTTAACGGTATACGTTTTCTTAAATCTTGCCCAGCCCTTGCTGAAATCAGAATTATCGCAAAACTGTACCTCATAGCCCGAAATGCTTTTAGGCTGTTTCTTCCATTTTGCGGTAAGCTTTGCCGTTCCGGGCTTTAGCTTTGTAATCTGAGTACCCTTTGGTGCGATACGGTAAGTAAGCTTATATGAGCCCTTAAACCTGCCCTTTAAAGTAATTTTAACCGTGTAGAAATTTATCTTCTTTCTTCCCTTAGGAAGCTTTACGGTATAGTCCTTTTTCTCTTTTAAAAGATTTCCCGCAGGGTCGTAAACCTTGATTTTCGGGGTTTGCACCTTGCCGTTGTAAGTGTACTTGGTCTTGGAAAGCTTTGCTTTACAGCATTTTACGGTAATTCTGTCATAATAGTCATAAGGGTTTTTCGGTGGAATATTAATCTTATTAAACTCCTCTTCCGTTCCGAAATAGTATATCGTTTTTCTTATTCTCTTATAACAGTTTTTAACACTCTTGGGGAACGCTACCGTTTCAAGCTTTCCGTCAAAGGAGGTGTAAAGCGTAGTTACCGTATTCGGTATACTGTAGTGCTTACCCTCTTTTGCCTTAGGATAGATAATAAGGCTCGTTTTGTTTTTGTTAAACAGTACTCCGCCTACGGAGCAGTAATTTGCATTGTTCCTGTCAACGCTGATTGCTTTGAGCGGAGCGCCGTCAAACGCGTCGGCGGCTATTCTTGTTATTCCCTTGGGAATAGTTACGCCTTCAAGGTCAGTGTTGTAAAAAACCTGTTTTTCAATAACCTTTAAGCTTGAAGGAATATTTACGCGTTTGAGCTTAACTCCGCTGAACGCGCCTTCGCCGATTGAAACAACACCGTCGGGAATTACTATTTCCGTCGCTCGCGAATACTTGAACGCTTCGGCTCCGATATATCTCAGCGACTGAGGAAGCGTAATTGTAAAGCCGCTGTCGCTTGCAAAGAGGAAAAGTTTATCAGCGATAAGCTGAGTGCCTTCCTTTATTACAACGTTTTCTGAATGACTTGTACACTCAAGGGCATATTTTCCGATATATATTACGCCGCCCTCGGAGTGTGCGATTCCGTTGTCTATTGCATAGCTCACAAATGAGCCGAAAAGCTTCGGTCCGATGCGGGTGATGTTTTCGGGAAGCGTCAAATCCGTCAGCGCCCTCGTATAAGAAAACGCATAGCCGCCGAGGTCTTCAAGTCCGTCGGGCAGCTTTATGCTTTTAAGAGCGTTCATATTTGCAAAAGCTGCTTCACCGATTGACTTGACTCCGTCGGGAACAACAAGCTGAGTTATCTTGCTGCAATTGTTAAAGACGCCTTGTCCGAGTCTTGTTACGGTTTCGGGAATTGTAATTTCCGAAAGATTAGAGAACCCGTAAAAAACGTACTCGCCTATTGCGGTAATATTTCCGCTCAGTTCAACATGCTCAACCTTTTTGTAAAAGCCTCCGACATGCCAGGGGTATTCCTTGTAGATGAACATTTTTTGAAGCTCACCCATATCGTAGAATTCTTCGTACTTGATATTATACGGAAAATCCAGCTCTCCGTCACAGTTGATTCTGAGCGTTTTGGTGTCTTCGGAATAAGACCAGGTCATCTTATCCTCATAGCTTCCGCTTTGTTCGCCCTCAGCATATACGTAAAGCGGCGCAAGGGAAGCAAGCATAATTAAACTAAGTATAACACTCAATACTCTTTTCATTTTTGTCACCTTCGTTAAGTTAATGAAATGTTTGTATAAATCGGGAAGTGGTCGCTCGGATAAACTCCGTCATAGGTGGTATCAACTATTTTATAGCTGTTTACCTTTATTCCCGTTTTTGAAATCATAAAGTAATCAATATTCTCTCCGTCAAGCTCCTTGCCGAAGCCCTGGTATGTAGAGCCCTTTTGCGGATTGGCGGTTTCATACTTTGCGTCAAGGAAGCTGTCGGTAGCCGCCTTATATGTTTCGGAGTCCTCCTTGCAGTTGAAATCACCCATGATTATACTCGGGAGGGAGCCGAATTGCTTTATTTTATCAAGCACAACGTTAATTCCGTTAATCCTTGCAAGGTCGCTTATATGGTCGAGATGGGTGTTGAAAACAACCAGCTTTTTACCCGTTGAATTCTCCTTTAAAATAACATAGGAGCATATGCGGTAGCAGGCTGCGCCCCAGTCCTTGCTCATTTTTTCGGGCGTTTCGCTCAGCCAGAAAGAGCCCTTGTCCTCAAGGGTGAATTTTGAGGTGTTATAGAATACGGGACAACCCTCGGTAAACGCGCTTGTATCACGGTACTCGATAACGTTATCATAGCCCTTGAGACAGGAGGTAAGATAGTTATAATGCATATGGGTTACTTCCTGAAAGCCGATAATGTCGGGAGCGTTGGCTTCAATGTTTTTAATAACCAAATCCGCTCTGTAAAACCAGCTTTTTTTGCCCGTGTCGGTCGGGCTCCAGGTTCTTACGTTAACGCTCATAACCGAAATTGAGTCGTCGCTTTGACGGGACGAAATATCAAAGGAGGGGCGGGACTTTTTATATTTTGGATAATACATAGTATTTAACACTCCGAAAGCAAGAATAACTGCAAGAAGTATACAAATTATTTTACCGATTACGGATAATACTTTTTGCTTTTTTGTTTTTTCTTTCATATTAACCTCTTAACGCTTTTTTGTTGTTGACGCGGCGGTGGTTTTCTGTTCGTCATAGTGGCTCTTGGTTGAATAATTAACCTTGCCGTTTACGCTTCGGGTTAAAACAAAATCCATACCGCCCGCGCCGTCCGGTTTAATACTGATATTTATGTTACCTACGTCAACCTTTTTTGCCGAATATACAGCGCAGGTAAGCTTACCGCCCGAGCATTTCATTGAAAGCTTTATGTCACAGCCGAGAGTGTTTCTGAATTTTAAATCCTGGCTGCCGAAGCTTACGGTTGCGTCGCCGCCGAGCGGAACGTAGCCGACCTTAAGCGAGTGGTTGTGCCTCTCGAGGATTTTAACATTTGCTCTTAAAACGGCTTCAAAGATAGTTGTACTTACCTGGCAAACACCGCCTCCCATACCGTCAACAAGCTCGCCGTCGCGGATAACGTGAGCCTCGTCATAACCCGCAGGGCCCGTGCGTTTTCCAACGTTCTGGTTAAAGCTGAACGAGCCGCCGCTCGGGATAACAAGACCGTTTATGCTTGCAGCGGCGTGGCGGATATTTGAAGAGCGGGAAACGTCGCCCGTATTAAAATAGGTTGAGTATTCCGAAATCTTATGCGAAAACTTACCCGAGGAGTCCTTTTCCAGAGCGGGATATACGTTTTGGGTATACGCCTCCCTGAACGTCGTTTTCAGATTTTCGGTTGTGGTTTCGGTTGTGCTTGTAGGTACGGTAACGGTTGTGGTTTCGCTCGTTGATACCGTCGTATCCTCTTTTTTAAATACGCCCTTAATGTTTGAACAGGCGCATAAAGCAGAAAGAATAATTACAAGCGCAAGTACGCTGCAAAGCGCTTTTTTATTAGATTTATTCATTTATTTTTTCTTTTCCTTATAGGGCTTTTTAATTTTTACCCAGCCCTCTTTATTAACCTGTTTTGCTCTTGCAACCGAAAGCGCGTCGGTCGGAATATCGCTTGTAATCGTTGAGCCTGCGGCGATATATGCTCTTTCGCCGACTTCAACGGGCGCAATAAGGTTTGTATTGCATCCGATAAACGCGTCGTTTCCGATTGAGCAACGGGATTTGGTTTTTCCGTCGTAATTACAAGTAACCGTACCGCATCCGAAATTAACGTTTGAGCCGACGTCGCTGTCGCCGATATAGGTAAGATGAGCCGACTTGGTTCCTTCGCCGACAATTGAGTTTTTAACCTCAACAAAGTTGCCGATGTGAACGTTCTTTTTAAGTACGGAGTTGGCTCTGATTTTAACAAAGGGACCGCAGTCAACGCCCTCTTCGATTTCGGAATCGAGAACCTTGCAGTTATCAAGAATAACACCGTCGGCAATTTTTGCATTATTGATAAAGCAGTTAGGTCCGATTACGCAGTTTTCGCCGATTTCGCTGTCGCCGATAATGATTGTATTAGGTAAAATCTGAGTTGAATTTCCGATTTTTACGTTTTTACCAATCATAACGCCGTCGGTACAGGGAATATCAACGCCGTTAATCATATGGGCGTTATTTATATTCCTTCTCATTATCGTATTGAGATTATTGAGCTGAACGCGGTCGTTTGCGCCGAGAATAACCTCGCTGTTCTGAGCGATATAGGCACCCTTGTTTTCGCCCTTTTTAATAAGAATTTCAAGGGTATCGGTAAGGTAGTATTCCTTTTGAGCATTGTCGTTTGTGATATTGTCAATCGCGTGAAGAAGAGCGCCGCCCTTGAACCAGTACATACCCGAGCAAACCTCGTCAATCTGTTTTTCCTCGTCGCTTGCGTCCTTTTCCTCAACAATGCGAAGGAGAGTTCCGTTTTTATCGCGCTTGATACGTCCGAGTCCGAACGGGTCGTCAACCACCGCCGAAAGAAGGGTGATGGCGTTATTGTTGTTTTTATGATATTTGTACGATTTTGAAATCGTTTCCGCGTCAATCAGCGGACCGTCGCCGTTCATAATTAAAATATCGTCGCCGGTGTGGGAGTTAATAAAATGTCTTGCCTGCATAACGGCATGTCCCGTACCGAGCTGGGGCGACTGAAGCGCGGTTTTGATATTCTTATCAAGCTTGTCAAGATACTCCTCGACAACCCCGTGCTCATAGCCCGTGATTACGCAGATGTCCTCAACGCCCGCTTCCTTTACAGCCGAAATAACGTAATAGAGCATGGGCTCAAAAAGCACCTCGCACATTACTTTTGGCTTTTCACTTTTCATACGCGTACCCTTGCCGCCGGCAAGAATTATTGCACATTTCATAATCTATTCTCCAATCAGTATTAGTTTAAAATGTTTATTTTATATAATTATGCACCAAAATAAAAAATTTTTCAACCTATTTTGATTAACATTACATAAAAAGGCGAAAAATGTTTGATATTTATATATTGCTGTGTTATTATATAGTCGCATTGAAAAATGTAAAAATTTATTTTGCAAAGTAAATTATTTTAGGAGGTAATTCTCAATGGCGAAGAAGTATTGTTACCTGTTTTCTGAGGGTAATGCCAACATGAGAGAACTTCTCGGCGGTAAGGGTGCAAACCTTGCTGAGATGACAAACATTGGTCTTCCTGTTCCGCAGGGATTCACAATCACAACAGAGGCTTGTACTCAGTACTATGAGGACGGCAGAGAAATCAACGACAAGATTGTTGCTGAGATTGAAGAGTACATCGTAAAGATGGAAGAAATCAACGGCAAAAAGTTCGGCGATAAGGAGAACCCGCTTCTCGTATCTGTTCGTTCAGGCGCTCGCGCTTCAATGCCGGGTATGATGGATACAATCCTCAACCTTGGTCTTAACGAAGAGGTTGTTGAGGTTATGGCTGAAAAGTTAGGCAACCCGCGTTGGGCTTATGACTGCTACAGAAGATTCATCCAGATGTATTCCGACGTAGTTATGGAAGTTGGTAAAAAGTATTTTGAACAGCTTATCGACGAAATGAAGGAAGCAAGAGGCGTTACTCAGGACGTTGAGCTTACGGCTGAAGACCTTAAAGAGCTTGCTGAACAGTTCAAGGCTGAATATAAGGCTAAAATCGGCGCTGATTTCCCGAGCGACCCGAAAGAGCAGCTCATGGGCGCAGTTAAGGCTGTATTCCGTTCATGGGATAACCCGCGTGCTAACGTATACCGTCGTGATAACGATATTCCTTATTCATGGGGTACTGCAGTAAACGTACAGGCAATGGCATTCGGTAATATGGGTGACGATTGCGGTACCGGCGTTGCATTTACCCGTGACCCCGCTACAGGCGCAAAGGGTCTCTTTGGTGAGTTCCTTACAAACGCACAGGGCGAGGACGTTGTTGCAGGTGTTCGTACACCTATGCACATCAGCGAAATGGAACAGAAATTCCCCGAAGCTTTCGCTGAGTTCACAAAGGTTTGCTCAATTCTTGAGAACCACTACAGAGATATGCAGGATATGGAATTCACCGTAGAGCACGGTAAACTCTATATGCTTCAGACAAGAAACGGTAAGAGAACTGCTCAGGCTGCTCTTCAGATTGCCTGCGACCTTGTTGACGAGGGCATGAGAACTGAAGAAGAAGCTGTTGCAATGATTGACCCGCGTAACCTTGATACACTTCTCCATCCCCAGTTTGACGCTGCCGCTCTTAAGGCTGCAACTCCTATCGGCAAGGGCCTCGGAGCTTCTCCCGGCGCTGCTTGCGGTAAGGTTGTATTTACTGCTGAGGACGCAGAGGCTTGGAATAACAACGGCGAAAAGGTAGTTCTTGTTCGTCTTGAGACTTCACCCGAAGATATTACGGGTATGAAGGCTTCCCAGGGTATTCTTACAGTTCGCGGCGGTATGACTTCACACGCTGCCGTTGTTGCCCGCGGTATGGGTACTTGCTGTGTATCCGGTTGCTCCGAAATCGTAATGGACGAGGACAACAAGGTATTCACTCTTGCAGGTAAAGAATTCCACGAGGGCGACTATATTTCAATCGACGGTTCAACCGGTAACATCTACGAAGGCGTTATCGCTACTAAGGACGCTGAGATTGCAGGTACCTTCGGAAGAATTATGGCTTGGGCTGACAAGTTCAGAACTCTTAAAGTCAGAACTAACGCAGATACTCCTGCTGACGCTAAGAAGGCAAGAGAGCTCGGCGCAGAGGGTATCGGTCTTTGCCGTACAGAGCATATGTTCTTTGAGGAAGACAGAATTGCTGCTTTCCGTGAAATGATTTGTTCAACAAAGGTTGAGGACAGAGAGGCTGCTCTTGATAAGATTCTTCCTTATCAGCAGAGCGACTTTGAACAGCTTTACGAAGCTCTTGAAGGCTGCCCCGTAACAATCCGTTTCCTTGACCCGCCGCTCCACGAGTTTGTTCCTACCGAAGAGGCTGATATCGAAAAGCTTGCTAAGGCTAAGAACAAGAGCGTTGAAACAATCAAGGCTATTATCGACGGACTTCACGAGTTCAACCCGATGATGGGTCACAGAGGACTCCGTCTTGCGGTAACATATCCCGAAATCGCTAAGATGCAGACCAAGGCTGTTATCCGCGCTGCAATCAATGTAAAGAAGGCTCATCCCGAATGGGATATGGTTCCCGAAATCATGATTCCTCTTTCATGCGACGCTAAAGAGTTAAAGTATGTTAAGGATATGGTTGTTGAAACTGCAGACGCTGAAATCGCTGCTGCAGGCGCTGATATGAAATATGAAGTTGGTACTATGATTGAAATCCCGCGTGCTGCTCTTACAGCTGACGAGATTGCTAAGGAAGCTGACTTCTTCTGCTTCGGTACCAACGATCTGACCCAGATGACCTTCGG
>JAFSZK010000019.1 GCA_017458975.1 Eubacterium sp.
GAATAGTAACGATTGAAGCGTTACCGGTAATAGCTACGCAGCCTACCGATTCACCGTATGTAGTATTCGGACAACCGCCGAAGAATGCGCCAGCCATTGAGCCGATACCGTCACCGAGAAGCGTTCTGTGAAGACCGGGGTCCTCAAGGAGTTCTTTATTAACAACGGATGAAAGGTTCTTATGGTCTGCAATATGCTCAGCAAAAACTACGAAAGCAACAGGCACATATGCAACGGCAACAGTTGCAATATACTTAGCGTCGATTTCAGCAAAGCCCTTTAAGCCCTTAACAAATGTAAAGTCGGGAACCGCAAAAATCTGCATACCCTTAAATACACTGAAATCAATGATAATTAAATCTGCATTATTTGTCTTTGTACCGATTACGGTAAGAATTGCTGCAACGGCGTAGCCTGCAAGGATACCGATAATAAACGGAATGAGCTTAGCCATTTTCTTACCGAATACTGAGCAAATCATTACTACGAAAAGAGTAATAAGAGCGCAAATAAAGCCAAGCCAGCCGTGAGTACCCATTACGAAGTTTCCGCTGTCATTCTTTTCGGCAAGGGAAAGCATATCGCCTACTGCGTTTCCTGCAAGTGAAAGTCCGATAATTGAAACGGTGGGACCGATAACAACAGCGGGCATAAGCTTGTCAATCCATTTTACGCCTGCAACCTTAACAATAATTGCAATAACCACATAAACAAGTCCTGCAAAAACAGCACCGATGATGAAGCCTGCATATCCTGCTGCAGCAGATACAGCGCCGCTGAATGCCGCAAACATCGAGCCGAGGAACGCAAAGGACGAACCAAGGAATACGGGGCTTCTGAACTTAGTGAAAAGTAAGTAAACAATTGTACCTACGCCTGCGCCGAAAAGAGCGGCAGACTGTGACATTTCACTTCCTGTAACGCCGTTAACGATTGACGGTACAGCGATAGTAGCAGCAAGAATAGCAAGAAGCTGCTGGAACGCAAATACGATAAGCTGATGAAATTTTGGCTTATCTTTGATGTCATAAGTAAGTTTCATTATTCTTCCTCCATATATTTTACTACATAATTATATAATAAAATATTCGGCTTATTTAGTGCCGAATATTCTATCACCAGCGTCACCGAGACCGGGAACGATATAACCGTTTTCATTAAGATGGTCATCCATACCCGCACAATAAATATCAACGTCGGGATGAGCCTCTTTTAAAGCCGCAAGTCCTTCGGGAGCGGCAATAAGACACATAAAGATAATCTTCTTGGGATTTCTCTTTTTAATTTGTCCGATAGCGTCAATAGCAGAACCGCCCGTTGCAAGCATCGGGTCTACTACGTATACATATCTTCTTTCAATGTCCTTAGGAAGCTTACAGTAATACTCAACGGGCTGAAGAGTAGTTTCATCTCTGTAAAGACCGATATGACCGATACGAGCGGCAGGTACCATTTTAATACAACCGTCAACCATACCGAGACCTGCACGGAGAATCGGAACAAAAGCAAGCTTTCTTCCTGAAATCTGTTTGCAGTCAGCAATACCGCAGGGAGTTTCAACCTTAATATCCTCAAGAGGTAAGTCCCTTGTTGCCTCAAACATCATAAGCATTGCAATCTCATCAACAAGAGCACGGAAGTCCATAGTTCTTGTTCTTTTATCACGAAGAATACTGAGCTTATGCTGAATAAGCGGATGGTCAAAAATAACGACTTTTCTCTCCATAATTCTCTCTCCTTAAACATTTATCTTACATATAATATCAAAACGTATTAGACTTCTCAATTAAATAATGGTTACAATTAAACTATTTTTGTAACTTAATTGTAACCACCACAATATATAGTATGATATTTTTAATTGCTAAAAAATTAACGACTATATCTAACCTTTAAGGCACTTTTTGAGGTACTGACCGGTGTAAGATTTTTTAACCTTTGCAACCTCCTCGGGAGTACCCTCGGCAACAATCATTCCGCCGCCGTTTCCGCCTTCGGGTCCGAGGTCAATTATATGGTCTGCACACTTAATAACGTCAAGGTTATGTTCAATAACAACAACCGTATTTCCCTTATCGGCAAGCATATTCAAAACATCGAGCAATTTTGATACATCCGCAGAATGAAGTCCCGTTGTCGGCTCGTCAAGAATATAGATTGTCTTTCCCGTTGAACGCTTTGAAAGCTCGGTTGCAAGCTTAACTCTTTGAGCCTCGCCGCCCGAGAGCGTTGTTGCAGGCTGGCCGAGTTTAATATAGCCGAGACCTACGTCAGAAAGCGTTTTCAGCTTTTTGAGGATTTTCGGCTGAGCCTCGAAAAATTCAATAGCTTCGTCGACTGTCATTTCAAGTACGTCATAAATGTTTTTTCCTCTGAAGGTAACCTCAAGCGTTTCACGGTTATATCTTCTTCCCGAACAAACCTCACAAGGTACATATACGTCGGCAAGAAAATGCATCTCAATTTTGACAATACCGTCGCCCTGACAGGCTTCACAGCGTCCGCCTTTTACATTAAATGAAAATCTGTTTGGTTTGAAGCCCCTCTTTTTAGCTTCGCTCGTCTGAGAATACAAGTCGCGTATATCGTTAAATACTCCGGTATAGGTTGCGGGATTTGAACGCGGTGTTCTTCCTATCGGCGACTGGTCAATATTGATAACCTTATCAAGCGCGTCAACGCCTTTCATTGAGCTGAACTTACCCGTATGTTTTTTGGCGTGATTGAGCTTATTTGCAAGGCTCTTATAAAGTATTTCATTTACAAGAGAGCTTTTACCCGAGCCCGATACTCCCGTAACGGCAATAAATTTTCCGAGAGGAAATACAACATCAATCTTCTTAAGATTATTTTCCTCAGCTCCGTACACGGTTAGCTTCTTGGAATTGCCTTCCCTTCGTTTATCCGGAACGGGAATACTTCTTTTACCGCTTAAATACTGACCCGTCACTGATTTTTCGCAATTCATCACGTCCTCTGGAGTGCCGGCGGCAATAAGCTCGCCTCCGTGAATTCCCGCTCCGGGTCCGATATCAACAAGAAAGTCGGCTGCTCTCATAGTATCCTCATCGTGTTCAACAACAATAAGAGTATTACCGAGGTCGCGCAGATGTCTGAGAGTATCAAGCAGCTTTTCGTTATCTCTTTGATGTAGCCCTATTGAAGGCTCGTCGAGGATATAAAGCACTCCCATAAGGGATGAGCCTATCTGGGTTGCGAGTCTGATTCTTTGCGCCTCACCGCCTGAAAGGGTTGCGCTCTCTCTTGATAGATTCAGATAGTCGAGTCCTACGGAATTAAGGAAGGTCAGCCTTTCTTTAATCTCTTTTATAACAAGATTTCCGATTAACTGTTCCTTTTCGGTAAGTTTTAGATTATTAATAAAATCAAGCTCATCGCTTATGCTCATTTTTGTAAATTCGTAAATATTCATACCTCCGACTGTTACCGAAAGCGCTTCCGGCTTAAGTCTTGCACCGCCGCACTCGCCGCACTTACATTCACGCATAACGCTTTCAATTTCGGTTCTTGCCCAATCGGACGAGGTTTCAATATACCTTCGTTGCAAATTGCTGATAATTCCTTCAAATTCGCTGTTATAAGTACCCGAGCCGTAAGAAGTAACGCGCTTCATCTTTAGCTTTTTACCGTTTGTACCGTAAAGTATAACTTTCAGAGCTTCTTCGCCGAGCATTTCAACGGGCATATCAAGTGAGAAGTTATATTCGTTTGCAAGCGCTTCAAGATACATTCTTGCAATCGAGGAGCCCTCGGCTACGTTCCAGCCGCTCGCCTTGATAGCTCCCTGATTAATTGAAAGCTTTTTATCGGGAATAATTAAATCCTCGTCTATTTCTTTAAAAGTACCGAGGCCGTCGCATTTTTTACATGCGCCGAAAGGATTATTAAACGAAAACATACGAGGACTCATTTCCTCAATAGCTGCACCGTGTTCGGGACACGCGTAATTCAGCGAAAAGAGCTCTTCCCTTTCACCGTTTTCTTCGATAATGTTAATCAGAACAACGCCCTCGCCGAGCCTTGTTGCGGTTTCAATACTGTCGCCGAGACGGGATTTAATACCCTCTTTAATTACAAGGCGGTCAACTATAACCTCAATATTATGCTTAATATTTTTATTAAGCTTTATTTCCTCGGAAAGGTCGTAATCATTTCCGTCAATTCTTACTCTTACAAAGCCCTGCTTCTGAGCGGACTCAAGCTCTTTAACAAATTCGCCCTTCTTGCCCCTTGCTATCGGCGCCATAATACGAAGCTTGGTTCTTTCGGGAAGTTCAAGCACGCGGTCAACAATCTGGTCAACAGTCTGCTGGGTTATTTCCCTTTTGCAGACCGGACAGTGAGGAACTCCGATTCTTGCCCACAAAAGTCGGAGATAATCATATATTTCGGTTACGGTTCCGACGGTTGAGCGCGGGTTTTTGCTTGTTGTTTTCTGGTCAATAGATATAGCGGGAGAAAGACCCTCAATGTAGTCAACATCGGGCTTTTCCATTTGTCCGAGAAACATTCTCGCGTATGATGAAAGACTTTCCACATACCTTCTCTGACCCTCTGCGTAAATTGTATCAAACGCAAGCGAGGACTTACCCGAGCCTGAAAGACCGGTAAAAACCACCAGCTTGTCCCTTGGTATTTCAATATCAATATTCTTTAAATTGTGCTCTCTTGCACCCTTAACGGTAATATTTTTAATCATTAATCTTCACCTTTTAGCTCTTTGATTTTATCTCGCAGGAAGGCGGCATGCTCAAATTCAAGCATACGGGCTGCTTCCTTCATTTCGCGCGTGAGCTTTTCAATCATAACCTTACGCTCTCTTGCAGTCATACGGATACTCTTGTCAATATTATCCTTACTTGTAATTTCAATAATATCCAGTACGTCCTTTTTAATTGTCTGAGGTTTAATACCGTGCTTTTCGTTATACGCCTGCTGAATAGAACGGCGTCGCATTGTTTCACTTATTGCTCTTTCCATTGAAGGAGTAACCGAGTCGGCATACATTATTACTTCGCCGTTTTCATTACGAGCCGCTCTTCCGATTGTCTGAACAAGGGAGGTCTCGCTTCTTAAAAAGCCCTCTTTATCCGCGTCAAGAATTGCTACAAGGGACACCTCGGGAATATCAAGACCCTCGCGTAACAGATTAATACCTACGAGAACGTCAAAGTTACCGAGTCTTAGGTCTCTTATAATTTCCATACGCTCGATAGTATCTATATCGTGGTGCATATATCTTACCTTAACTCCGAAGCCTTCAAGGTAAGCCGTCAGGTCCTCAGCCATTTTCTTGGTAAGCGTTGTAACAAGCACTCTTTCGCCGCGCTCGGTTCTTATATTTATTTCGGACACGAGGTCGTCCATTTGGTCGTCAGTCGGCTTTACTGTAATATTCGGGTCAAGAAGTCCCGTAGGTCTTATTACCTGTTCAACAACCTGAGTTGACTTATCCTTTTCAAATTCACCGGGAGTTGCCGAGGTGAATATAACCTGATTAATCTTTGAATAAAACTCGTCAAAGGTCAGCGGACGGTTATCAAATGCGCTCGGAAGTCTGAAGCCGTATTCAATAAGACTCTTTTTTCTCGAATGGTCGCCGCCGTACATACCGTGTACCTGAGGAAGCATAACGTGGCTTTCGTCAACGAAAAGAAGAAAGTCATCGGGAAAATAATCGAGAAGCGTAAACGGAGCCGCACCCGGCGCGCGTCCTGCCATAATTCTTGAGTAGTTCTCAATACCCTTACAAAAGCCCGTTTCCTGAAGCATTTCAAGGTCGTTCATTGTTCTTTCGCGTATTCTCTGGGCTTCAAGAAGCTTTCCTTTTTCCTCAAAGTAAGCAACTCTTTCAACCATTTCATTATATATTTCGTCCATTGCGCGTTTGAGCTTTTCCTGACCTACAACATAGAGAGAAGCGGGATAAACAGCGGCATGACTAAGTATTCCCTCCACCTTACCGGTAAGCGGATTAATTTCACTTATACGGTCAATTTCATCACCGAAAAATTCAACGCGTATTGCATTTCCGTTACTTCCCGCAGGAAAGATTTCAACCGTGTCGCCGCGTACTCTGAACTTATTTCTTATAAAGTTTATATCATTTCTTTCATACTGAATTTCAACAAGCTTTGCAATCAGCTCGTCGCGTTCCTTTTGCATACCCTGACGAAGAGAGATAACCATATTCTTATAGTCAACGGGGTCGCCGATAGAATAGATACAGGAAACCGAAGCAACTATGATTACGTCCCTTCTTTCGCTTAAAGCGGAAGCAGCGCTGTGACGGAGCTTGTCTATTTCGTCATTTACTGCCGAGTCCTTTTCGATATAGGTATCCGTTGTCGGAACATATGCCTCGGGCTGATAATAATCATAATATGAAACAAAATACTCAACAGCGTTTTCCGGAAAGAACTCCCTGAACTCGCTGCACAGCTGGGCGGCAAGGGTTTTATTATGAGCAAGAACGAGAGTCGGTCTGTTTACCTTTTCAATAATATTAGCCATTGTGAAGGTTTTACCCGAGCCCGTTACGCCCATTAAGGTCTGTTCTTTATCGCCTCTAAAAACGCCCTCGGCAAGAGCGCTGATAGCTTCCGGCTGGTCGCCGGTGGGATTAAATTTACTTACAAGTTTAAATTTATCCATAATATGCCACCCAAAATTTTTTGATAAAAAAGTATATTCATAGTATTATACAATAATAAAATCACCTTGTCAATTGACAGGAATATATTATTCATTTATAATAACCGTATGAAAAGAATTGAAGTAAAAGCAAACGACAGCGGTCAAAGGCTTGATAAGTTTTTACAAAAAAGCTTTGAGAGTCTTCCGAAGTCGATGATGTTTAAACAAATAAGAAAAAAGAATATCAAGGTAAATAAAAAAAGATGCGCTCCCGAGCAGATTATTAACGAGGGCGATATTATTGAGCTTTATTTAAACGACGATTTACTTATCGAAAAGAAAAAGCACTTTGATTTTCTCAAAGCGCCAAAGGGTATTGATATTATTTACGAGGACGATAATATAATTCTTTTAAATAAAAAGCAGGGTATGCTTTGTCATCCCGACGGTAAGGAATACGTTAACAACCTTGTTGCCTGTCTTAAAAGATATCTTTATGAAAAGGGCGAGTGGAATCCCGAAAACGAAAACTCCTTCTCCCCCGCGCTTGTTAACAGGATTGACCGCAACACGGGCGGAATTGTAATTGGAGTAAAAAACTATTACGCGCTTAAAATACTTTCGGATAAAGTTAAAAACCGTGAGATTGAAAAATACTATCTCACGATTGCCGAAGGAGAGTTTGAGAAAGAAAGCGATACGCTTGAAGGTTATCTTATTAAGGATGAGAGAAAAAATACGGTTAAGGTTATTTCTACACCCGAGGACGGCGCAAAGAAAATTGTTACAAGGTACAAAGTGCTTGATTACAAAGACGGACTCAGCCTTGTTGAAATAGAGCTGATAACCGGCAGAACACACCAGATAAGAGCCCACCTTGCTTCAATAGGTCATCCGCTTTTGAACGACGGAAAGTACGGAAGGCGCCACGGACGCTTTAAACAGGAGCTGTATTCCTACAAGCTTCGCTTTGCATTTACTTCTGACGCGGGCGAGCTTAACTATTTAAACGAAAAGGAATTTACTGCTGAAAACCCGATAAAGGAAAGATTTTATGAAAAATAAAATGATAAGAATAATATCGCCGATGACGACAGTTATAATCGCTTTACTTGATTTAGGGGCAATATTTCTTCTTGTGCTTGCTTTTAAGAGCGTTGAGCATAAGACCTCAGTTATAACGGTTATTCTTATAATTATTACCTTTACAAATATTATTGTTGCAATTAAAACAACAATTGAATTATTCTTAAACGGCGTACTCTTTAAGGAAAAGAGCGTAGAATTTACGGGACTGGATAAGAATAATACTTATTATTATAAGAATATTATTGACGTCGCTTCACATAAGGATACAAAATCATCCTTAAAAAAGAATTATGTGGAAAGATATTCGTCGCTTATTCTTACCCTTGACGACGGCAGCGTTGCAACCGTAGAGCTTGGCTATACGACAAAAAGAAAGCTAAATAAGATTGAAAATGAACTTAATAAACGAATAAAAAAAGACGGTTGAGGGGCGCCCCCGAGCCGTCTTTTATTTATAGATATTTAGGAATAAACTCGTCGAGCTTTGCAAGATAACCTTCGGTATCCTGAACAATGCTTTCGGCGTGTTTTGCTTTATCTACGATAAATAAGTCCTTTTCGGTATTACAAAGGTTGTAAAGCTCCTTACCCATCGCAGTAGGAACGAAGGTATCGCTTCCGCCGTGAACAAAGAGCATTGGCGCTCTTGAGTTTTTAACGCTGTATCTTACATCGGTATCGTTAAGGTCATAACCGGCAAGACGTTTATTAAGCGCGTTAAAGGCTTTAACGGCATAAGGAGCGGTATGCTTTAAGCCTGCATCGGCAGCAACGCACTCAAATTCGTCAATTGCGCTTGTAAACGGACAGTCGGCAATAATAAGCTTAACCTGTGGCGGGATTTTATCAGCCATTTTACAAACGGTTGCGCCGCCCATTGATACGCCGTGAAGAATAATCTTTATATCCTCGCCGAAGCGTGAAATTAAATAATCAATCCACTCAAGCATATCCTGGCTTTCAAAATAGTCAAAGCCGACAAAATTACCCTGACTGTTACCCGAAGCAACATGGTCGCAAGAGAAAAAATTATATCCCTTTTCGTGATAGTAACGCATAAAGTTTGCCGGGTCGCCGCGGTGGTCGCTTCGGTAACCGTGAGCAAACATTACAAATACATTGCTTGGGTTTTCAGCGGGAAGCAAGTAACCTTTAAGAGCGTTACCCTTAATATTAACGTGGTCAATTACCTCAACATCCTGAGCGTCGTTCCACTCGTTACTTTTAATTGTATACTGATGAAGTTCCTCCAAATCGCCGTTATCGGTAAGCTTCTGAAGCTTTTTTGCGGGACCCTCGGGAATTGTTTCTTTATACATTACGTCGAGATATGAATATACGGCAAGAGCGCCGATTCCTGCTGCGGCAAGTCCTGCGTATAATAAATGCTTTTTTTTCATATTATCACTCCGTTATTTTGCTTTGGTTGTTTCGTGATTTGCTATTGTTGTTGAGGGAACCTCTTTAACCTTAAGCTTTGAGGTTTCACCGCTTTTCATATCCTTTTTAAGGACCTCTTTACCGTCATATCGGATATAGTAAACGCCTTTATTGTCAAAGGAGTATACCTCTTTACCGTCAGAATTTTTCTTTGAGCTCTTTACGGTTGCAATAACCTCGATATAATAATCTCCGTTGAGCCTGACGCCCTGACCTTTAACCATAAAGTCGCACTGTTTTCTTATATCCTCGCTTAACCCAAGCTCGTCATCGGAATAGCTCTTAATAAGAGCAATAGCGTCGCTTCCCTTGATTTTAGCGGTATCTACGGTAATTTCTTCAACCCTTCCGATTGCGGTAACCTCGGTTTTACTCTTATCATTATCCACCCTTTGGTTATTCTTAAAGGTAAAGGTAAGAATTACCGAAGCGGCAATAAGTACGGTTAAGATAATCGCTAATATTTTTTTCATATAACACACCTCTAATCTGATATAGTACAATTATAAAATAGTATTAAAACAATGTCAACCGAAAATTATGTATATAAATCTAATAATTTATTAACACTGTTTTCGCCGAAAATCTGTATATCATTTTTAAAAAGCAAGTCGGCGGTAAGTCCGTTTCCTTCGGTAAGAGTACCGCTGAAAGTACCGTCATAAATCTTACCGAAGCCGCAGGACGGCGAGCGTTCTTTAAGCACCGCTGCAGGAGTATTTTTCTCTTTTGCAATGTAAAGAGTATGCTGTGCTCCGGTTAAAAACTCATTTGTTAAATCCTTGCCGGTTCTTGAAAAGACCTTCTCCCCTCTTATTTCGCTCGGCTCACGCGGAATCGGCAGACCGCCGAAGTATTCGGGGCACACGGGAATTAAATCAAAGTATTCTTTCAGCGCAATAACCTTTTCGTTTTTATTATTACCGCCGCTGTATTTACAGTTTTCGCCCAATAGGCATGCGCTCACTAATATTTTAGTTTTCATCCTCAATTACTCCGTAATCAAACATATCAATATCATTATAGCCGTGCTTAAGAGAATAAGCGTAATCCTTTGCGTTTATAACTCCGTCACGTACAAAATCGGCATATCTAACGGTTACGGCTTTTGTAACGTCTTCATAATTAACGGTTATATTACACGAATATATTTCCTTATTATAGAGATATGCTCTCAGCGTATAATTACCGCAGTATACTCCGCTTATAAGCGCATTTCCCTCAGCGTCGCAAACAGCGTTATAACCGCCATCCAATGTTACAACGGCGCCTTCAAGCACCTGCGCCTTTGTTGTTTTGACGTTAATGCTCACCGTATGTCCGGCTCCCGAATTTTCGTATGCGTTAAACTCACTGCCGCAATCGTTACAACGGTAAATAATCCTGTCCTTACAACAGGAGTATCCGTCCCTTGCAACCTCTTGTACACTTCTTGAGTGAGAGCAGCCGTAGGTAACAAAGGTAATTGCATTTTCGCTTGAATAATCCTTAGTAGTCGAGTCGTTATAACCGTACATTGTTTTATTAGCATAGATACCGTGATTACCGCTCAGGCTGTACGAAAATACGCTGTAAGGATGATAAACAGTCGTTTTGCATTTATTCTTAAAGGTTGTCATATTAGTACACGCCAAAAAAGCGTCCTCGGCAACCTCTTCAAGAGAATCAAAACTAACAGTGGTAATAAACAGCGAGTTACGGAACATTTCGCGTCCGATATATTTAACCCTCGGGTCAATAGTATAGCTGTTAATTGATTTACGGCTCATAAACCACGGTGTATTACGGTAGATATGAGTTCCCTCGTCGGTTACATAATCACCGCTGTATCCACTGCCGAGGGTAAGCGTAAGCTTTTTAATATAATACGCTCCGTCAAAGGTTGTATCGTCCTCAAATGGCTTGATTGAAATCGGAATTGAAAGCTCTTCAAGCTGTTCTGTGCAGTAAAACGCCCAGGGCGAAAGCGAGGTAATTCTTTCGTCAATTACTATCTTTTTAACACTTTCAAGATAGTCTGCCCACGGGACCTCTTCAACGGAGCTATAGGTATTCATATCGCCGGTTCCGCTGAAAATCAAAGCCTCGTTCTCGTCGTCCCAAAGCCAGGAAATATCATTTCCGGCAATTCCCAAATCGTAGTATTCAATATTAAAGCCATTATTTATTGCATACATAAAGAGCTTTGATTTAGTTCCGAGCTTAAAGGTCATATTATGTCTTCTTATATTCAGCGAATATGTAAAGCCAAGTGAATACGAGCCCGCTTCAACGTTAAGCTGCTTCGTATCGACTACCTCGGGATATGAGCAGAACAAAAAGGCATAGGGATATATTTTAAGCTTTCTGTCTATATTAAGCACTCTTTCGCTGTAATTAGGAAGAGCAACAACAATATCATCATTTAAGTCATAAATAATATTATCCTCAATACGGTACTTACTGTTTGGATGAATTACCGTTTTATTGGCAATAATAAACGCGCTTGCGTCAAAGCCCGTTATCTCCTCGGGCATATTATAAAGTCCCTTTGCTGCAAGAAAAACTAGGCGGTTAGTACCTCTTTCAACAACGCCGACGCCATCGGTTTTAAGGTAATTATTATTAAGCGCGCATTTAATTTTAGTAATTGAATTACAGCCGTAAAAAGCAAAGGGAGAGATGCTTTTAACTCCTTCGCCGATGTCAAGAACCTTTATAATATCCCTATAGTTGTAAAACGGTGATTTAACCGAAAAGTATTCAGTCATATCGCCTTCGCCGCTTATAAAGAGCTTTCCGTTTTCATATACCGTATAGGTCAAATTTTCGCCGCAGCTTCCGCTGTCAAGAATTCTTGAGGGTCTGTACGGTCCGATTTCGGTTTCATTACAGATTAAACAGGTATTAATAGAATAGCCCTGGTGATAGCTTGTCGGCTCATAAACATCGTAAACAAATTCGTGCTTACAACCAAGTTTTACAAATCGGATATTCTCTCTCAATGCGTATTCTTCGGCGGGCGTATTTCGATAGCCCTTTATTACAAAGCCGTCAATTCCCGAAAAAGCGTAGTTTCCAATACTCTGAACGTCAATATCAAAGGTCATACTTTCAAGACTCATACACTTAGAAAAGGTTCCGATACCTACGCTTTCAAAGGTGTCGGGCATATTAAATTCGGCTTTTTCCATACCGTAAAACATATAGTTTCCCACGGATTTTATATCGGAGGCAATATTAACCTGTTTCAGATGCTTTGCAAAAAGCTTCCACGGAGCCTCGCCTTTTTCGTAATCGTTACTTTTAGTTATATTTAAAACGCCCTGAGGAATTGAATAGGAATAGCTGTCATTATCCGTATATGTAATATCCGACACATCGGGCATACCCCAGCCGTACGATTCATCAAAGCCGCTGATACCCAAATCAACACAGTTTTCTTTAATAATACCGTAAACCTCATCACAGCTTAAATCCTTATTTATACTCCTTATTTCGGAACATATCGCGGCAACATAGGGAGTAGAAAACGAAGTTCCGCTGAAGGTGGCAAACGAGGGACCGTCGGATGAAACGTAGGTTGAATTAATCTTTCTTCCCGGAGCGGTAAAATCCACATAGGAGGAGTAATTTGAAAAGCTTGCGAGAGTCTGAAAATCGGATTCGAGCGCGCTGATTCCAAACGCCTTTTCACAGCAAGCAGGATATTTATTATCAACTAACGAAGATTCATTGCCGATACTTGCGCAAACAATAACGTTATTTTTATATGCGCTGTTAACAGCGGCTTCAAAAGCCTCGGGAAGTGTTGAAGCGGACATTGAGATATTGATTACCGAGGCGCCGTTTCTTATTGCATTATATATAGCGCTTACCATAGTTGAGGAATATGCGGTTGTCATATTGAAAGACACAACCTTAATAGGAAGTATTTTTACATTATCGGGTGTATTATCCGCAATAACGCCGCATACTGCGGTTGAGTGGTAATAGTTCTCACCCGCCATATCAGTATCGTAATATGCGTTATTATTTCCGTCCTCGGATAAATCAAGACCGGTTGAATAAAAACGGTCTGAAATTGCCGAATGGTCATACATAACGCCGGTATCAATAACCGCAACAACGGTTTCCTCGGTATCCATTGCGATATTATTAATATACTGAGTCGTGCCGAGAGCCTGACTTGCCTGCGGATACATAACTCCCTTGTCGGAAGTATCAAGCTTAACGACGCCGTCGGGCTCGGCAATAACGCCGTCCTTTTCCATATCAAATACAGCCTTCTTTGCCTCCTCCTCTGTTTCGTACTGGAGAACGGCAAAGTCGTTTTCTTTATCGTAGGCAACGGCTGCAGCGCCGTACCTTTTTCCGTTATATTCGCTTACGCAAAGCCTTTTAAGCGCAAAGGGGTTTTTACCGGTATCATAGTTTTTATTGCTTGGGGTGTACTTTCTATACATCTCGGAAAGCTGAGAATTAAACTTATTTCCGCTGTCCTTAACCTCATAAGGCTTAACAACAAAAAAAAGAGACGATACTATTACCATAACACATAAAAAAGCAAGCATAAGCTTAACAGAATGCGATTTCACAGTATCATCTCCTTTGCTTATTATATCATAATATTATATCAAATTATAAAAATTATATCAAGTATCGGTTAGTTATTATTCTAAATGTAAAGCTTATAAATAGCGAAGCGACAAACCTAATTCGTAATTCTTAATTATAAAACGGAAGGCGTTTCACCTTCCGTTTTTTTAATCCCTTCCGCCGTCGGAGTTTTCAATTCTTCCGTCATCCGAATTGTCCGAAGCACTTAAATTGTCTCCTCGGTTATTGTTTGGAGCGTTATGGTTTATATTTTCCTGATTTGAATAAACTATTCTGTATCTGCCGTGCTCGTCGTAATAGATTACATATCCTCTGTACGCCCTGTTATAGCGGTTTGTCATACCCTTAAGATTAAGGATATATCTTCCGCTATCATTTCCCATAACATATTTATATGCCGTTGTTTTATTATCAATCGTTAAAACATAATCGTCGGGATTAAAAGAGCTTGCGCGCTTAATACAAGCCGCTATGCCTATTTCACGAACGTCGCAGTCGTCGGGAATATCAAACGCAAACACTAACGTCGGTATAAGCGGATTAGTTGTTTCATCAAGCGTTAAACTTGTTGCAGGCTCAGTAGTTGATTGATTAAACGGTATTGACGGAAGTGTTGCTCCGCCTGTATCATATGTTGCCGATATTTCAACATCATTTCCTGCTTGAAGTTGAGTTAATGCTGTTAAGGGGACATAATCCCACCTTCCGCCGCTGTATCCGTATCGGTAAGGGATTTCGGGGTCAAGGCTGTTCAGCGTAGTATAATCGCCCCACTCATCAGTGGTCTTTGAATACTGCTCAACTATTTGTCCCGAATAGCTTTTATATGTTAGCGTTACAGTATTTACGGGCTTACATTTAGCTACAAGATTAGTATTTGTTTTAAGAACAAATGAATATTGACTGTTGTTTGTTACATATCTCAAATTATCGTTATCAAACCAACCTATAAAGCTGTAGCCCTGTTCAGGTGCGGCTGTAACGGTTACAGATTTACCGAACAATAATGAATAACTTTTCCTGTTATGTGTTTCATTATCATATACAGTTGAAATTGTTACATCATCGCCGCTTACTCTTAATTTGAGATAAGGTTCAAGATTATTAATTGCAGTAAGAATTTCTGCAACAATATCGTCAATATCATCTTGAGTTAACAGCATATTTTCGTAATGCTCATAAACTTCAAGCAGCTCGGAAAGAACGCCAAAAGAGCTTTCGGAATAGTCCTCTTCGTTAAATGTTTGAGCATATTGAATTGCAGCAGCAAGCGCGCTGTCATCGTCCCATTTTTGATTTTCGTATTCAAGAATATAATCCTCTTTTGCTTCAATGCTATCGATAATGCTTTGTGTAAATATTGTTGTGTCAATATGGTTATACTCACAGTCAAGGCTGTACAAAGGACTATTTGAACTTGCTATATTGATTGGTAGCGTCAGCGTTTCAATATTACCGTCGTAACAGGATAAAACCTCAAGAGAAACACAACCGCCAATATCAAGAGAATTAAGATTTGTACTTTCACAATAAAGCTCTTCAAGCTTTGTAAAAGCAGTTAAATTAAGACTTCCGGTTACATCAATGTCAGATATGTCTATTGCAACAATTCTGTATTCATTTCCGTCATATTCAAAAAGAACATTGTTTTGAAGTTTGTCCGTATCAATGTTATTGTTTTCGTCAAGCCAATCAAGTGCGTCGTTATTGTTTTCAGTTAAAGCAAAGGATCTAAGTGTGTTTAATTCGCTCGAATTAAACATTGCATTATCGGGAACTGCTTGCGGATAATAGTTTACATATACTCCGTTATTTCTCAAAGCAATCAGACTATTGTAAAGGGTTCCGCTCGCGCCACTATGCGTATCAAGATAATTATAGCTGCAGACAAGATATTCAAGCTCTGTATTCAAGGAAAAATCAAGGGTTGTAAGGTTGTTAAACGAGCAGGACAGCTTTTCCAAATCCGTCAAATCAGCAATTGATAAATTATTCAATCCGCAACCGTCACAATATAGTTCAGTTAATGAAGTACAATCACTTAAATCTATTCCGTTTGATAAAGGATTATAGCTGCAATCAAGATTTGTTAAAGCCGTGCAATTATCAACATTGATTGAAGTTAGCACATTTGCGTAAAGATTTAACTTTGTAAGATTTGTAAATCCCGAAACATTTAGCGAGCCTTCAAGCCATTTATATGTAAAATCTATTTCCGTTACATTGCCGTTACTGTCCCAAGTAATTTCTTCCCATGTTGACGGATCTGTTAAATCCCATTCAAGAATATCGTTGTTGTCATTTGAATTAGCAAAGGCGATTAACCTATTTTTCTCAGTTGTGTTGTAGGTTATGTTTTCTCTTGTTTGATTTCTCGAAATATTACTGCTTCTTGCGGAACGATTAGCATTAACAACTTGATTATATGTAACTCTTTCAAAACCTGTTGAACCGCTATTTTGAATTATTGTATTATACGAATTATAATCATGTGCATATTTAA
>JAFSZK010000020.1 GCA_017458975.1 Eubacterium sp.
CCATCATTTCAGCCATTGGGCAGCCCGCGCTCGGATTAGAAAGAATAATCTTTTTTTCGGGTGAAAGGATTTTACAGGTTTCAGCCATAAAGCGCACGCCGCACATAATAACGGTTTTATTCTCAACCTTTGAAGCGGAAACGGAAAGCCCGAAGCTGTCACCCGTAAAGTCGGCAACCTCAAGAATTTCAGGCGTCTGATAGCAATGGGCTAAAATACAAATATCCTTTTCCTTTTTCAGTTTTAAAATTTCCTGCTGAATTTCTCTTATAGTCATAATATTCTCCCTTTATCTTCCTCTTTCAAAGGAACGGACAATGAAGATTGCGCCTATATCCTCACAAATTCTTCTTGCCTTTTCAATTTCATCTTCTCCGATAACGTCAACGACAGTCATATGAACCTCATTACCGCACTCTACGCAGTCCCTTGCAAACCTTAACATTGCGTCAAAGGCTTTGCCCTGAAAGCGGTTGCGGGTGATTTTATCGTACTTGTCGCTATTGACTTCGTTGAGCGAGATTGAAATAATATCAATGCTTTTGCAAATAAGCTGAGCCGTCGGTTTTTCGTTAATCAAGTCCGAAAGACCGTTTGTATTAACGCGCAGCTTGATTTCAGGATTGATTGACTTAATGTAATCAGCGGCTTTGAGAAGGTTTTCAAGCGCGTTTGTGGGTTCGCCGTAACCGCAGAAAACCGCAGAGTCAATGCTCTTAAAATCATAAGCGTCTATTGCGTTTTTAATTTCTTCAAAATCGGGTTCTCTTTCAAACCAGAGCCGCTTTGCGCTGCCGACTGCCTGACCTTTGGAGCGTATACAGAAAGCGCAGTTACAAGGGCATTTGTTGGTTATATTAAGATACGTTCCCCCGTCAAGGGTATAAATAATATCAGCCATATTCTACCTTTAATTAATACTTATTTTGTCTTTGATTTTAACTCTGTCAAGCGCGGCGGCTAAAATGATAAAGATAACCGTGCTTGCAGCAGCCTGAATAACGTTACCGGGGATATCGGCAACGGCGTAGTTTCTTGCTATAATATAGTCCGCTATGAAATATCCGCCCACGGTTATAATACCCGACGGGATTGTCATAAGTACCGCTTTGAGCGAAAGAAGCTTATCGCTTTTAACAATAAGAAGCGGCACGGCAACGAGCACTTTGATTATTGCGGTTGCGGGGAAATACATTGTATAGCCGCCCGCGATATCGGCAAAGCCTTCACCGAGCGCGCCCGCAATAAGAACGTAGGGCGAATTGAAAAGCACGCAACCTATATACAAAAGCGCGTCGCCAAGATGAACGTAACCCGAGCCGAGCGGGAATTTCACAAAGAGAGTTAAAACAAAAATCATAGCCGCAAGCATTGAACAAAGAGCAATCTCTTTAATCTTTTTATGCATTATTCTACCTCCCTTAAAATATTTAATTATAAGTATATCACAAATAATATATAATTCAAGTATATAAATAAAAAAAGCGGGAGAGCACAGACCCTCCCCTTCGGTTTATTAATTATGCGGCGAGGGAGTAATATTCTTCCTGAGCCTTTTCAAATCTTTTTCTTCTTTCAAGTCTGAGTCTCTTTTCCTTAGCCTTTCTCTCCCTTTCCTTTTGCTGACGAACAAGAAAAAGCATTGAAAAAACAAAGTACACGGAGATTTCGGCAATAAAGAAATATCTTACTGCATTTCCGCTTAAATCTAACATTTTAAACGGTATTGCGATTGCGCCGAAGCCCACGCTAAGAGTTAAGAGTGATAAGAAAATCCATTTTAAAATAAGCTTTACATTTTTCATAATTTTTCCTCCTGATATTCATATGTATTTCTTACATCTTAATTGTAAATCAAGAGGATACAAAAGGCAATAAGGAGTTAAAGACAGTCCAAAAGTTGGGACAGACAGTTGTAAGGCAGCAGTCAGTATTTTGTGACCCACCGGGGAATCTCCTCTCAACAACGAAACAGTCCACCGGACTGTTTCTCCCGTTTCTCGCTCCCTGCGGTCGTGACAAACGGTGTTTCGTTTCTCATCCCCGCTGAATTTCATTCAGAAATAAAAGAACACAGCAAAAGCTGTGTTCTTTTATTTTGGTGACCCACCGGGGAATCGAACCCCGGACACCTTGATTAAAAGTCAAGTGCTCTGCCATCTGAGCTAGTGGATCATATATTGTTTAACAACGCACGTTATTATAACATATCAATAAACTAAATGCAAGAGTATTTTTAATAAATTAAACAATTAATGAAAAGTAATGACTTTTATTAAGAATTATGATATAATACCGATATATTTTTAAAAGCTCGGGTGTTATTATGAGTGAAATGTATACTCTTTTTTCAAAAATGATTGGCACGCTTGCCGTTATATTGATTATTGCGGCTTTTTTCGGCAGCAGCGATATTATTTCCAAATGGATGAATAAACAGAACAGCCGATGGAAATATGCAATATTTTCCGGAATAATCGGCGGCGCGTTCGGTATTTACGGCAATATCGCAGGCTTTGACCTCAGGGGCGCTGTTATTTCGGTACGCGATATAGGTCCTATGCTTGCAGGCTTTCTCGGCGGTCCCGTCGGCGGACTTATAGCCGGACTTATCGCAGGTATACACCGACTTACAATGGGAGGTATTACGGCTCAGGCGTGCGTCGTTGCAACCTGCTGTATCGGCTTGATGTGCGGCTTTATTTCAAAAATAAAACACGAATCCATTATAAAGCCGTACCGGGCTCTTATTATAAGCACGTTAATGGAAGCGTTCCATTTATGCGTTGTGCTTATTATGGTAAAGCCGTTTGAGACCGCATTTTCAATCGTTACTCAGATTGCCGTTCCCTTTATTGTTGTAAACGCGCTCGGCTTTGTAATGATGACAAGTATTATGTCCTATACTGAGCGTCAGCGCAATATTGTTCTTGAAAGAAACCGATTACAATCAGAGCTTGAGGTTGCAAACGTTATTCAGCACTCCCTCCTGCCAAACATTACCGAGGAATATCCCGGAAGAAGCGAGCTTGACGTAAGCGCGTCTATGGAGGCAGCAAAAGAAGTTGGCGGCGATTTTTACGACGTATTTTTTGTTGATAAGGACAGGATTGCCTTTGTTATAGGCGACGTTTCGGGAAAAGGAATTCCCGCGGCGCTGTTTATGGCAAACTCAAAGAACACCCTTCAAAACGCCATAAGAAATAACGAAAAGCTCTCTTTTGCAGTTGAGGCGGCAAATAACACGCTTTGCGCAGGAAACGAAGCCGATATGTTCGTTACAATATGGGTAGGTATTCTTGATTTAGTAAGCGGCGAGCTTACTTATGTATGCGGCGGTCACAATCCCCCAATTACGGTTATTAACGGAGAAGCCGAATATCTTAAGACCAAGGGAGGATTTGTTCTTGCAGGACTTGAGGGTATAGCTTATAAAGAAAACAGCATTACGCTTAATAAGGGCGATATGGTTTATCTTTATACCGACGGAGTAACCGAAGCAACTAATAATAAGCTCGAACTTTTCGGCGAGGAGCGTTTACTCAAATGCTTTGATAACGCGGACTCAATCAGTTCAAATGAGCTGGTTAAAAAGGTTAAGGAATCGGTTGACGGATTTGTTGACGGTCAGGACCAGTTTGACGATATGACAATGTTATGTTTCAGATTAAAATAGAAATCTCGGTCATAAGGCGAGGTGCGATAACGAAGGTTAGTCCAAAAATCGCATCTTTTCCGCCATAACTACATTAAAATGTCCGTTAGGGCGTCAGCCCAAACGGACATTTGTGCTTTGTTCTGACAAAAAAACTGCTGATTTTAGGATGCATAGCAGTTTTGACAAAGTAATTTTAGTTCATAAATGTATTACAAAATTCCCTGC
>JAFSZK010000021.1 GCA_017458975.1 Eubacterium sp.
CCGAAAACGATTGTATTATCGTTTATAGCTTCGGTATATTTCCTCTGTCCGAGGGTTTTGGGCTTAACCGTTCTTCCCCTTGAGGTTATACAGATTGAGTCGGTTGTCATTGAGGAAAGCTTGTCCTCATTACCCTCGTTTACAAGGGAGAGCACATAGCGCACGTTCTGTTCGGTCAGCGCCTCGCCTTTATTGATATATACCACAAGCGCGTCTATGGCTCTTACCGCCTTTGATACGTTTTCGGGGTCTCCCATAACCTTAAGGTCGCTTCCCCGGGATACGATGGATACGCTGTATTCCCTTTCAACCATTTTTATATTTTCATCAAAGGAGCCGAATAGGGATACCACCTGCTCCATAGCGTCAAGAGTAATTACCTGTTCCGTCAATTATTTTCCTTTCCGCCGATAATTTCGGCTTTAATCTTCTCTATTCTTCTGTCCTCAACTCTGAGAACCGTAAATTCCACGCCCTCGTAACGGGTGCTTGCCTTTTCCTTACCGGTAGGAACAAAGCCGAGACGGCTGATAACGAAGCCTGCAAGCGTATCAAAATCCCCCTCGGGAAACTTAATACCAAGCTCCTCTTCGCAATCCTCAATATCGGTTATACCCTCAATAATAAAGGTCTTTTCGTTAACCTTTTTAATACTCTGTTCTTCCTCGTCGTATTCGTCCTCAATCTCGCCTACAAGCTCTTCAAGTATATCCTCAAGCGTTACCAGTCCGGCGGTTCCGCCGTATTCGTCAACAACGATTGCAAGCTGAACCCTCGTTTCGGTCATACGCGCAAAGAGCTTTCCGCAGGGAATTGTTTTAGGTACAAAGAGCGGCTGGCGGATATAATCGCCGAGCTTTTCGCTTTCGGGAATTTCAACTCCTACAAATTTAAGCAGGTCCTTAACGTAAATAATTCCGAGTATATCGTCGAGGTCCTCATGGAATACGGGAATCCTTGAGCATCCGTTTTCGATAGCCGCCTTTGCAACGTCGCCCAGGGTACCGTCATCGGGTACTGCGGCGATATCCGTTCTGTGGGTCATAATATCCCCCGCGGTTGTATCGTCAAACTCAAAAATATTATTTATCATCTCTCTTTGAGAGACTTCAAGCTCGCCCTCATCCTCGTCAACGAGCTGTTTAATCTCGTCCTCGGTTGAACCCTCTCTTCTGAAAAACCTTTTCAGGCCGCTTGCCATATGGCAACATCCTCCTTAATATTTAATCAAATTAAAGCTATTATAATATATTTTATTTTATTTGTAAAGTATTGCGATATATGTTATAGTATTTACGGTGATAAAATGATTGAAAGAATAAATGAAAAAAACATATGGGATTTTCTTAAAGCCGACGGAAAGCCCGTTGTACTTTACGGTATGGGGCTCGGGGCTGAAAAGATAATGGACACCCTTTCCCTTTACGGTATTGCGGTAAGCGATATTTTTGCTTCCGACGAGTTTGTGAGAGGTCACTCCTTTCGCGGCTTCAAGGTACTTAAATACAAAGAAATTTGCGAAAAGTACGATGATTTTAACGTCGTGCTATGTTTTGCAAGCAGGCTTGACAACGTAATAGACAATATAAGAAGGATTAACCTTGAGCACAGTGTTTTTGCACCCGACGTTCCTGTTGCGGGCGGCGGACTGTTTAACCGTGAATTTGTAAAAGAGCACGACGCTGATTTTGATTTTGTATATGATAATCTTGAGGATGAGGAAAGTAAGCGCATTTACCTTGATATTATAAATTACAAGGTTAGCGGGAGGCTTTCGTATCTTCTTAATTCCTTTGCCGATAAAGACAGGATTTATTCCGATATTTTAAAACTGACTTCTCAGGAAAGCATACTCGACCTCGGCGCGTACGACGGCGACACTATCGCTGAATTTTTAAACGCTACGAAAGGAAAATACCGCGATATTACAGCCCTTGAGCCCGATAAAAAAAGCTTTAAAAAGCTTGAAAAAAACACCGAGGGGCTCGATAATATTACCCTTTTAAATAAGGGCGTATGGAATAAATGCGACACTCTTATTTTTTCCGACAGGGCGGGCAGAAATTCAAGGCTTTCTGTTGAGGGAAGCGGCGTGGAGGTTATTACGATCGACTCTCTTAACAAGCCGTTTACCTTTATTAAAATGGATATTGAGGGCAGCGAAATGAGGGCGCTTGAGGGCGGCGAGAAAACGATTAAAAAGCACCGTCCCAAGCTCTATATCTGCGCATACCACAGAAACGAGGATTTATTTGCTCTGCCCCGTAAGGTACTTGAATTAAATCCCGATTATAAAATGTTCTTCCGCCACTCAAAATATATTCCCGCGTGGGAGAGCAATTTCTATTTTGTAAACGAGGAATAAAAATGAAGGCAGTTATTTTTGATATGGACGGCGTTCTCTTTGATACCGAATCGCTTGCAATAAAGGCGTGGGATACTATCGGGGAGGAAGTCGGGCTCGGTAAGGTCGGCTATATGGTTTTTAAAACGCTCGGGATTACGCGCGAGGAGAGCGTTAAAATCTTTGAAAAAGAGTTCGGCGATAAATTCAATAACGACATATTTCAGGCGCATTACAAGGCGTATCTTGACGAATATTATAAAAACAACCCCGTACCGCTTAAGCACGGAGTTATTGAAACGCTGAAATATCTTAAGAAAAACGGCTACAAAACCGCCGTTGCTTCATCGTCAAGCGAGGATTCGGTTATGCACCACCTTGAAGACGCAGGCATTACGCATTATTTTGACGCTATTATTTGCGGCGACAAGGTTGAAAGGAGCAAGCCCGAGCCCGATATTTACCTTAAGGCGGCTGAGTCGCTCGGCAAAAGAGCGGAAGACTGCTACGCCGTTGAAGACTCAAAAAACGGACTTCTTTCGGCACACCGCGCCGGATGTAAGGTAGTATATATTCCCGACCTGTATAAGGCGGAAGACGAAATAAAAAAGATAATTGATTTAAAATTTGAAACGCTGTTTGAATTTAAAGAGTACATAAAATCTGAGCGAATATAAAAAGGTAATTGAGATTACTCAATTACCTTTTTTATTAAATGTGAAACAATTAGAGATTCATATAATAATCGTATAGCTGTTTTGCATCACTCTCATCCGAAAACTTACTCATTAACAAATCATAACTATCTTTTTCAAACGGATAAGATTGAATTAATGAAGCGATTGCTTGCGCAAATCTGTCTTGCGGAAACATCGGGTTATTCAGGTTTGTTATAGTTGTTTCAAATGCTTCGTCTTTTGTTACTTTTACACCTGATATAATTCCATTATCAGAAAGCAAAGCCACAACAGTTAAGAGCATTTGATTGTAGTCATAGAAAACCTCATCGAATAATACATCATGTTTGAACTTTGAAAAAACTTCAGCTTTCTCTTCTTGTGTCATTCGCATTTGATGTTCTGCTAATTTTCCTAACAAACCCAATCCGAGATTAAATGCTTCTGCTTGTGCCATACCTTTCATTGCGCCTTTCATTCCGAATCCACCGCCCTGCATCTGAATAGCACCGCCTAAAGCATTGCCGGAATTTCTTGCCTGTTCATTTTTGGCTTTTTCAACTCCCGTAAGCATAGCATATGATTCATAAGCTTTATGATATCTTTCAATATGAGCAGAAAGAAAATTATCTTTAGTTATATTAAATATACCGAAGGGCAAAAGCAAACCATACGTTCTCTCTCTCATAGCTTTTAAACCCTCTAAATATAAATCTTCAAAATAATATGCAAACGTATCAAAATCTTTTACACAGTTGCAATATTTAAACTTAAAACGCTGTGCATAGTATTCCGCACAATTACTGATTTCTTTACGAAGTTTGAAACAAGAATCAAGTTCTCCTGAAAAAACAACGCTGCTGTCAGAAATACTAAATGTTCTTTTTTCACCTTTTATGAACTCAAATTGTTCAGGCTCGGGAATAGTATATTCCGGAAATGCATCTAATGACGGAAACGTTTTAGGTTCTTCTATTGTCTTTATTTCATTAAAAACATCTTTTCCGATAATATTGTTTGCACTCTTGTTTAATTTGTTGCCATATTCAGCAAATTTGTTAAAACCGTCTTTGAAATTAAAAGCCATAATTATACCTCCATAAACAATAAATAAAAAATGCGTACAGCCGAGACTGTACGCAAAAAACGCAAGCTCAACTGTCGCCAAACATTTTCACATATTCCGTCAACAAGGATACGCAAATTAGAGCATGCATTTTTATCAAAAGAGATAAAATTAGCGTACCCGAATGTTGACATATTAATTTGTGAAAATATTTGGCACTTACATTTTACCATTATAAGAAATATAAGTCAAGCATATATAATATAATTCAGCGAGTATAATATGTTGTAATGAATCTGAAAAATAAAAAGGCTTCCCCTTGAGGGGAAGCTGTTGAGCAAAGCGAAACTGATGAGGTGGAAATAATCAAAAACATTTAAAGCTTACACCTCATCCGTCTTGCCTTCGGCAATCCACCTTCCCCTCAAGGGGAAGGCTTGTTTTTA
>JAFSZK010000022.1 GCA_017458975.1 Eubacterium sp.
CTGCCAGTTCTTAAATACGTAGCACGGATAGTAATCTACCGAATGCGTTGTTGTTCCTGCTATTGACAACGTTCCTCCCGAGCCAAGCTCGATTGTTGCGTCATTCGCTACCGTATATTCCTGTACAGGATTCTTATACGCATCATACAGCTTAACCCTTATGTTACCCTCTGTTGCCGTTGAGGATACATATGCTGTTATTGTTGCCTCTCCCTGTACCGAATACGTATACGAATTTGCACCCGGCGTTGTCATTGTCGTACCGTTACATTCGATTGTCCACTTATACGCGCCCTGTGCATTAAACGTCTGCTTGCTTCCGTAGTAGTAGTCTACTGTACTCGGTGTTCCGTCCTGTCCGTCCGTGTTTATCTTGAACGTTACCGTATACTTTGCAGTTACATTTTCTGTTCCTGCGTTTACTGTATTAAGAGCGGAAACTATATCTGCGATTACGGCGTCGAGCTTAGCCATATCGCCTGCGCTGTCGCTGAGGTCCTTAACTACCTGACCTTGATAAATTACATACGGAATTTCCTTTGTACTTCCCGCGTAATCGTACGCCGGAGTTGTTACTACCTGAGGCGTTTCCACACCTACTCCGAACGAAAGCGTAGTTGCGTTTACACCCTTTGCACGGAGCTTAGCGAATATTGAATCTGCGCTGCTCAGATATGCTGAGCTGAATGCACCGATATCCTGGAACTTAAGGTTTTCAAGCGCTGCGTCATATGCGCTGTAATCGCCGACCTCTTCAGGTCCCATTCCGCCGAGTACCGAATGATTATCGCCTGCTCCGACTACGCCGTTTCCGACATTAAGCTCATCGTAAATAGCAATCTGTCCCGCTGACGGATGTCCGGTATTCTTATAGTTTGAAATATTAAATGCGGTATGGTCATATTCCTGAGCATAGAATACTACGTCGTCAAATTCGTACTCATGAACCGTCGTAACGTCATACTTACCAACATCAAATGTATGCGAAACACCGCTCTTGTCGGTATACGTTGCGTCAGCATCGGTTTGTGCGGGTGTTTCAAGCGCCTCAGCTACAGTAATTCTGTCATTAAGTCTGTTCAGACTTGACGGAGTATAGAGCTGAGAATTATTTTCGCCGACGAAGATACCCGCGTTAACGTCAGCCGTCTTTGAGGTAATAAGCGTTTCAAGGTCCTGAGTATCAACCTTAGGCATTAATGAATACTCTGTGTCTTCAAGAATACTGCGAAGCTTTCTGTATTCATCGCCCGGAATAGTTACGTTTCTCCATGAGGATTCATGAGAACCGTGAGTGTCGCTCTTATCATAATCGAACGCCTCATCGATATTCTTAACAAGATTTACAAAGTTATCCCAACTATCGTCGGTATAGTTATCCTTTGAATAAGTCTTGTCAATCGTTTCCTTTTCTTCGTCCGTGTAAAGATTAATAACAGTATCGTTATTAGTTATTTCAATCTTGTTATACGCTTCCTCAGCTTCGGAATAATCCTCAATACTGAAGAGGTTTTCATAAGCCTTAATTACGTTGTCAATAAGCTTAGCCTGAACCATATCGGTATTATTAGAAGAATCGCCGAAGATATTTTTACCGCTTGTTGAAGTTATATAAATCGGGTCGCCGGAATTGGTATATGCGGTAATATACTTAGTAGAAGCATTTGAACCGCTATCCGCATAATCCTTAAACATTGTGTTTTTCGGATTTTCAACGAACCACTCAAGCTCAGCAAAAGAATCAATATAATCGTTATACGAATCTACCGAATATTCTTGAGCGTTAATGATTGCCGCTTCGTCAACATCGGTTGTTTCCTCGCCGTCCTCGTCAAGATAAATCGGAGCGCCGGTCGTCGAATCAACCTTAACGGTAATCTTATGAGTTTCCGGGTCTTCGGTTGTAGCAAGCTTTCTCTTTATATAATTGTTGGCAAAGGTTCTTGCTGCACCCTTATCACAGGTTGCTACACCGATATTGTAATAATGGAAGGTTTGCTCACTGGATGCTCCCCAGCCGTTAAGCCACTCAAGCTTCAGGGTAAGACCCTGTTCAAAAGCAAAGTTATGAGCGCTTTCAGCTGTATTACCGGTTTCTTTTTCTACATTTTGGAACTTAGTTCCGGTAAAGTTAAGCCTTCCCTGCCAGCCGGCTGTTTCATTATAACCGGAGTCAACATATGTAAACGCTTTTGTAAGTTTAGAATAGTCGGCGGTTCCGTCAGAGGTCATAGTTTTAAGAACAGTTTGATAATTAGTTCCCGAAACAATACCCTGATGATTAAGAAGCCACTCGTTACCGTTTTGGATACCGGTATTATTAATCTTAAAGTAATTACCGTCATCACTATTATATCCGTTTGGAGCAATATAATAGTATTTATTATTTTCGCGCGTTGCGTTATACGCATGCTTCATTATAGGCGCAACGCTCGAGGTCATATTAATACCGGTACCGTTTTTAACAAACGACGTTGCTCTGTGAATAGAATCAGCGTCCGTACCGGTTCCGTCATAATTCTTTGCATTAGCATGGGGGGTCCAATACAAATTGGAAACAAAGAAGTTAAAGGAATAACCCGTGGGTTTGCCGTTACTGTACGTTATAAGATTGTTTTCATCATCCGAATAGTCAATATAGTAGTCCGCATTAACAACATTTGCAGAAGCGGTAAACATAGCACGGTTGTCTTCGGTGTCTTTACCGTCAGACTCATCGTTATAATGCTCAACTAATCCGAATGAGCCGGAATTTGTACCGACTTTTGAATTATAGTTAACAAAAGAATTATTAATGTTATCAGCGCCCGAGTAATGAGAATCACTTATTGAATCCGCCGTATCCGGGAACTGGTACAGATAGTTAAAGTTACCCGTACCGAAATGTTCGGTTGTTTCATTTTTGCCGTCAACCGTTGCATTAATCTTTTTAGCAACAGGTTCAAGTGACGTTGCCGAGCCTTCGGAACCCTCCATTCTTGAGAACAAAGCAAGTCCGAAACGCATTTCTTCGGTAAACGTACCTCCGGAACGCTTATTTCTTAAACCTACAATACTATGAGCCATTGAGGGGTTAGCCGTTACATAACAGAATTCAAATTCGCTGTACTGAGCGCCCGTTTCAACGTTATTATAGGTTACAATAAGTGTTACGCCTTCATCGGCATATATACCGGTTTGGCTGTCAAAATGGTAGTTAGACACATAACCCTGTAAGCCGTAAAGCCTGTGAAGCGTTGAACCGTCGCGGTCGCTCACGCCTTCAAGGTCAATCGCCTGGTCATCGGTAAAGTAATTTCCGGAATCGTCATACCAACGGTTATTGTTAAGCGGAATAACCCTGAAGTCACCGCCCGAGTATTCGCCGCTATTACAACGCTCTTCATCGCTCATGCAGTATATTGCCGTCGGGTTAGACGTGTCAATCTTTGCGGGATAGGTTAAGGTAATCGTTGTATACCTTTCACCCGTTGAACCGGCTTTGCCGTAATTGAAGTTATCCGAAATCTCGTAACCGTACTTAGTATACATATCCTTTGCTAAGTGAGTATAGATAACGCCGTCCATAGATACGCTGTTACCGAGTGACTCAACGTCGGCTGCGTCCGGAATTTCGCCGATTCTGTATGTCCAGGTATGCTCTCTGTCTTCCGGACAAATCATGGAGATACAGATTTCATCTCCGTGTTTACCTACTACGCCGCAATATGCAAGATTATTGTTCGGATTATTGGGGTCATAATCGCTCTTCTTAGCATAGTAGTTAGCCCAGCGGGTTCCGTCAGGAGCCGTTGAAAGTACGATATAGTCGGTAAACGTATCGCCGCCTTCGTCGGTACCGTATTCGTACGCAGCATTTTCGTCTTCATCGTCAGCAATGATTGTATAGTTATACTGCGGAGCCCATGTATCGGATACATAAGTTCTTAAGTCATCGGCAGCATATACGCCCTGAAGGTCTTTAGCCTTGATATTTGCCGTTACGGTGTCGGTACCGTCGTACTGATAAGGCATAAGTACCGGCCAGCCGAGTGAGTTATATGCAACCTGGTTAATAAGATTAATGTTACCGTCAACCTCGCTCTGACAAGTAGCAAGCGCATTATCCGGTATTGCATCCCAGTTATGGTTAGTATTAGTGTTAGGTCTTGCATGGACTGAATGAACGCTTACAATTTCACCCGCGTTATTAACGGTCTTATAAATTGAATTATGACCTGTTGACTTAAAGGTATAATCATAGTTTGACATATCAAACGGTGATAAAATCTGATTACCCTTCATTTTGTCTTCCGTATTTGTTGCAGGAACATTTGCAAGGTCAACAAAGCCGGTATTCGGCGACGTTGAACGGAATACACGTTCCGCATACGAACCGGTATTCTGGCCGTAGGATACATAAAGGTAATAATATCCGTTTTCATACGTTACCCATGCACCCTCAGCTGAGCTGCCGTCACTGGAAGCGGTTTCGCTTATACCTGCAGCTATAATCTGGTCATAAGTAGTTGCTGAATTTGTGGTACCGTTTGCGTTAAGAAGCTTAGAAGCAATTGCGTTTGCACCGCCCCAAGAACCGAAAGCCATATAAAGATTACTCTTGTTCGGCTTTCCGTTTGTCGTGCGTCCGTAATATACGCACGCGTCAATAGCGTTAGGATGAGCGGTCGACGTATAAATAAGCTGTTTATATCTATACGGGCCTGTTACGTTATCGCTATCAACATTTTCACACATAAAGATTGCGGATTTCTGAACACCCCAGGAAGATGTAGAACCGTAGTATACCCAATGGTCGGTAGTAAGGTTATACATAACATGCGGAGCCCATACGAGATATCCGGCGCCGGCACCTGAGCCCGGGCCCGTTGCCGCATTGAGCGCAGCGGAAATAGTCGTTGTATAAGGACCTGTATTTCCCGACGCGTCAGCAAATAATTCCTGGTTCTGATAACCGCATCTGCCTGCGCTGTCGCCGAGAACATCCCATTTACCGGTTATCTTGTTTTTGTGGTAAACCGTCATACCGGTACCGAAGGAATATTCGTCAACTGCGCTTACATCACTCGGGTTATTTGCGTTAAGTCCGTAGTAGTCAATGAACTCCTGACCTACCTTAGAGCCCGCTGCTTTTGTTCCGTTACTGTCGGTCTGAACCGCTCTTGCAAGAGTATAAACCGTAACGTTTGTCGGGTCATGGGAGGTTGAGGTTAAATCACTCTGAACGTCTGAGTATTCGTCAATATACATATTATTGATATCAAGCTGAGTTTTAACGCCCGTATAAAGTCTGATATCGTCAATATAAAGCGAAGTTCCTCCGAGGTTCCAATAAGTAAGACCATCTGCAAATGACATCTTGGTAGTATTACTTGTTACAAAATCAATAATATCCTGAGCAAGCGCCTTATTGTTACCGGTATAATTACCCTGGCTTCCGCCCGTACCTGCAGTAATTTCTGTCGGATGCGGTTCTCCGTTAGTATAAACCGTAACCGAATCCGTTGTCTTATTGGGGTCAACGGTTACTACGATGTTAAGCCAGCGATTACGCCTGTTGCCTGTTGCGTGCTGGGTATTATCCTGAGCATTCGGCTTTATATCAATATACTTATTCTTACTGTTATCTTCGTCAACCGCACCGTCTGAACGGGAGGTAAATCCCGTTGCGGTAACAGCAAGGTAATGATAACCGTCGCCCGGATTTCTGAAGGTTAACGCAGGCATCCAGTCGCCGACATTGTTTGAAAACTTATCGCCCGGAACATAGCGCCAGAACGAAATAGTAATACCGTCAGAGGTTGCCATTGCTTTTACAGCGGGATTTGCAAACGGATTGTTCGCTAAAGTTACTGCCGCCGCACCTGCACCAGTTGCAACAGAACCGTCAATCTTAAGAACATTATTTCTCCAGTCGGGAGAGTTCGTTCCGTCCGACCAGCCTGCACCCTCCTCAACACTAAAGGAATTTGCCGTAGCTGCGGTTGCAGTTCCGTTATTTCCGCTGAGAGTAAGAGTTGTTGAATTAGTTTTTTCAGCTTCGTCAAAGCTTTCATGGAACAGGAAATCGTTATAATTCTTGTTAACAAACGTTCCCTGGGCAAATACGGTTTTACCCGAATCCTCAACTACGTAGAACTTAAAGACTACCGAGGTTTTACTCGGATAATCCGGGAAGTTTGTAATATGGTCGGAATCAATACCGTTATTAATATCATATCCGAAGAACTGAGTTACTCCGCTAGTCTTAACAAGCTCTCCGTCAACAGTAACGGTATAATAAATATGCTGTCCCGAATAAGCGCTTACCTGGTCGTCAGTAAGGAAGAACGTACCGTGTGCGTCATATTTTTCGGTTGAAACATTTTCTTTATTAGTATCGCTGTCTGCAACCCAGTACATCGAAAGAGCGGCACCGCCGTTATTCTTTCTTAATACGGTTACAGTAGTAGTTGCGGGAGAAAGCGAGCCGTTATTTGCTTCGCCGCTTGTCTGTCTGAACGAAAGAGTATGCTTAAGCGCTGTATTTCCGAAGAAGGGCTTATATACTCCGTCGGACAAGGTTACGGGAGCAAATGCGCCGCCGTCAACGCTCACCTCAAACGAGCCGCTTGAGGTGTTAGTTGAATTAATAGTAATTCCCTGGTTTGCTTCAAATTCATCTTTATTTGAAAGCGCAGCGCCCTGAGCGTTTAATACCGAAGGAGCTGTAAGGAATTTAAAGGTATGAGTAGAAACAGGTGAATAACAATCAATATTGTTTACGGTTCTCTTTGCGCGAACATAAACCGTAACATCGTTAGTATTACTATTACCCGCATAGGGCATAACCTTTCCCGAATAAGCCGACCAGTTAGAATTATCATAGCTGTATTCAAGCGTTGTTGCGGGAGATGCAATTGCTGCATCGGACGAATTTACGGAAGCCGTAAAGCCGTGTTCTCTATCAATATACGTACCGTCGGCAGTAATAGAAGGAGCAACGGGGTTTCTGTAAACAGTAAGCGGTGAGGTTATTTCAGAGGTTGAACCGTTTGCAGTTTCCTTAGCTGAAATTGTTGCGCTTACGGTATTACCCGTAAATAAGGTTACGCTGTTGCCGGGAACCCAGCTGCCGTTATCAAGCTTGTAAGAGATACTACCGTTTGCGCCTGACTGGGTGGTAGTAAAATCAACTACCGTTCCCGGGGCAACCTTTTGGTTGTTTGTAACGGCAGTGCCGTTTATTGTAACGGAAGGCTTACTGAAATAAATATGGGGAACGCCGTTAACGTTATCATATTCATGTGCGGAGCCTATTGTTGAAACAACACGGATATTAACCGCACCCGCTGATACGAGCGCAGACGTTGCATACGGAGCAAAGGTTCCTCCGGAAGTTCCGAGGTTTCCGCCGTCAGTCCAGGAGCCGTTTCCGACTTTATACTGCCATTTATAAGTAGCATTGCCGCTATTTGTATCCGTTACGGTAATAATGTCGTTAGGACCGAGATATGTATTACCCGAAACAGTTGGTGCATTAAGGGAAATATAACTTAAATTTGCAAATTCAGTATTAAGATTGCTTGCAATATTAGCACCTAAAGTGCGGGAATAATTTGTATCATTAGCAAGAGCTGCCATGGCATCTTTTGCATTATTGTATGCAGTTAAAAATGATGAATAACCTGCAAGCTGTCTGTCATTTGAATCAATATTGCCGTCATTATTAGTATCAACAAGATATCCGTTAGCATTAACAACGTCACAAACGCTGTAAGTACCCGTTACATTAGTTATAGTTCTACTGCTGTCAATAGCATTTTTAACTGCCTCATAACCACCGCTATCAGCAGTAGGAGTTGTAATTGAGCCAAGAGAAGAAGCATAGCTTGAACAGCTACTTTGAGCTGCACTATAATAATTTGCTGCATTAGTAGTATAGTCCGTGCTTTCAATCTTGTATCCCGTTGCAGCGTCATAAGTTGATAATGCCGTTGACAGTCCGCCCTGTCTATAATTTCTAACATCAATACCGGAAACCTTACTCTTGTTATTACTATTATTTATTGCTTGAATAAGTTGATTATAATTAACAACATATATGTTCGTTGTTGACGTAGAGGTTGCATATTTACCGGTAATATTATCCTGGTCACCTGCAGCAGCATTATATACTACCATATGTAAGGATGTATTAGCACCGCTGTAATTGGTAGTGCCTGTATAATAAAGCCTGTTAACCCAAAATCTATGAGTGTCGTTTTTGGGCAATGTATGTACATATATTTGGCTTCCGCTTGTTTTGACGGTATAGTCTATAGCACAAATTCCGTTTGAATAGTTTGCATCATTGGATTCAGTATTAGTACCACTAACAGTATTAGTAAAGTTAATACCATAACTGCTGCTCCAACCGGCTTGATATCCCTTCCATACATCACGCAGTTCAAAATTTGACATTTTTGCCTGAGTAGGTTTACCGCTTCCTGAAACTGAAGCTGAAGCATAATAAATTGCCGACAATTCACGATGACTATCATTGCTTGTATGGAACTCACCGGCTACAGGAAAATACATATTATCCGTGGAACCATTATAATACATAACAACATCTTTTGGTGAAAAAGCCTTAAGATATACAGTATGTGTATAATTACCGATACCCAAAAATCCACCGGTTTTTTGAGACTTAATACTTGAGTCACTGCTTGCACAATTATAATTATTCATTGGATTATTTGCATCACTTGAAGCATAAAGAATATTAGAGTAACTTCCGGTAGCTATTGTGTTCAAATACGCATCTTTAGTTCCGCTGTATGCAACCCATGGCTGCATTGCAGCTGTATTTAAAACCAATCCGGTGTGGTCAATGCTATATGCGGATTCACGCATATAATCGCCATTATTTGCTTCGCCGTAATAATAAGCGTCATATCTTGCGGAAGCTTCCTGATATTTTGTATAAGCCGCGCTTAAATTCTTATATACCTTGCCGTCCTTCATTTTTGCTTCATAAGAATACATTGCAGTTTTAAGCGCAACGGCGCCGTCATTAAAATCATAAAACTGAAGGTTTCTTATATAGCCTTTAAAGCACGGGTCATTATAAATTGACTTACCTACAAAAAGCGTACTAAGAGTTGCAAAATTAGCTTTAATATCGCCCGGCGTCACATTGCTCTGACTTCCGTCAGTAGCACATCCGCGGCTGAACATATCCAGAAGCTGACCGTCAACATAATAGTAAAGATAACCGTCTTTATCCATATAGATAGTTATATTATGCCACACATTAGTCTCAAGCTCCCAGCTACTGCTTAAGCCCTGTCCCATGGAGCCCTTGCTGCTGTCGCCCGCATAGGTGGGCTTATACCTGCATTCATCTCCGCCTGCTTTTATAAACAAAGAGCCTTTTTCATTGTTACCGCCGTTAAGCGCAAAGGTTCTTGAGGTAGAGCCGTTATGAATATCATAAATTCTCTGCCAGTTACTGTCGGCTTCACTTTTAACGTCAATGGAAATCATAAACTCATCCGTAACATTGGCTAACGGATTCTTATTAAGACTAAGATACGCATTACCGTCAAAGCGGAACGCTTTTTCATCGTCGTTCCAAACAACATTACTTGAACCCGCCTGAGAGAAGTGCTCATCGGTAATACTTGTAGATTTTGTAAGAAAAGCCATCGGGTCGGGCTCAGAGCTCTGCTTTGCGAACGAAGTAATCACAGAAGATGAGAATACCATAACCGCCGCAAGAAGCATCGAAATCAATCTTTTAATGGTTTTTTTCATATTGAATCCTCCTTTGGAATTTTTCTCTAAAATGCCTTGTGCTCCGTCTCCGTTTGCTTACTGACTACGCGCGCGGGTAAGTTTTATAAGACTTAATAGAGAAATTTAAATCGATTTGTACATTATTATGTTAATGTCTATATTTACATCCTCATTATATTATAATACTTATAATATGTCAAGCGTTTTATGAACATTTTGTAAAATTTTTTAAGGTTTTTTATTAATGGACTTGTTAGACATCAGTCGTCTATAAAATTCAAAATTAGTGATATTTTTAGATTTATCGGACTAAAGCATAATAAAAGCTTCCCGAAAACGGGAAGCTTTTGCGTTATTTAAAATTGTTTCAGTTTGTTTTTAAATTTCAGTATCATCGGGAGGGCGACAAGAGCGGATACCGTATAGGCTATCGGCCACGAAAGTTCTATTCCCGTTACACCGAAAAATTTTGGTAAAAGAAGTATCAGCGGTACGAAAAACAGTCCGTTCTGACAGCTTGAAAGGAATAGCGCTTTTCCGCTTTTTCCGATTGACTGAAAGGTCATATTTCCCGTCATTACCGTTGGCATAAACACCATTGCGATACATAGATAACGAAGCGCTGACGAGCCGATTTCAACAACGGAATTATCGCTTCTGAAAAGAGCTACAATCCCGGGCGCAAAAATAAACGCTATTGATGATAAAATCACTATTGCAAAGGTTCCGAATCGCCATACGAAGCGGATTGCGTCGTCCACTCTTTTATACTTTTCAGCTCCGTAATTGAACGAACAAACCGGCTGAAAGCCCTGCCCTATTCCAAGACAAACGCTGAATATCAGCATACCGACTCTTGCGGTAATGCTCATTGCTGCAATACACTCGTCGCCGAAGGGCGCGCCCTGCAGATTAAGAAGCATATTTGAAATGCTGTTAAGCCCCTGTCTTGCAAGCGACGGCAGTCCTACGGTAATAATATCATAAGTGTATTTAACCTTAAACGTAAAATATTTCGGCGAAAGACGACTTTGCGTTTTCTTTTTTATAAAAAAAGATATAAGTATAAAAAAACCTATATATTGCGAAAGCGCCGTTGCTGCTCCCGCGCCCGCGGTTCCCATTTTTAAAGTAAAAATAAACAGAGGGTCAAGAAAAATATTAAGCACGCTTCCCGTCATAATACCGACCATTGCAAGCTTTGCCATACCTTCAAAGCGCAGTATATTATTTAGCACATACGACGCCGTCATTGCGGGAGCGGCGATAAGAATATATTTTCCGTACGCTTCGGCGTGGGGCAGAATCGTTTTTGTACTGCCCAGCATACCCATAAGCCCTTTCATAAAAATCAATCCGAAAAGGGCAATAATCAACCCAGCAAAAAGCGCAAGATAGAAGGCGGTTGCGCTGTATTTACGCGCGTTTTCAATGTCCTTTGCGCCGAGGCGGCGACTGATACAGCTCCCCGCGCCCTGACCGAACATAAAGCCGATTGCCTGAATCATACCCATAAGACTGAAAACAACTCCCGTTGCACCACTCGCCGAAACGCTTATTTTTGATACAAAATACGTATCGGCAATATTATAAATGACCATAATCAGCATACTGATTACAGTCGGTACTGCAAGACGCGAAATCAGCTTATTTACAGGCGTTTCGGTCATTTTTATATATTGTTTGTCGGCGGAATTTTGCATAATAGTTACCTTGGTTATATTTATATGGGAGGGTATCAAAACCCTCCCCTGCATTTTCTGGCCCACCCGGCAGGAATCGAACCTGTAGTCTTCGGAATCGGAATCCGATGCATTATCCGGTTATGCTACGGGCGGATGTATCTAATTATTATAAATCAAATATAATATTCAGTCAAGAAAAATAATAATAAAAAAGAAAAATACTGTAAAGCTTTTATGCTTTACAGTATTTGTTTTCACATTACTTTATTCAATTCCTAAAATGCTCTCAGACTCAGTAGTATCAAGGGTTTCAATGGTTTTAAGGTTCTTTTGAATCTGGGTATTTCTGAACTCAACCTCGTCAAGTGATTTACTTACCATGTCAACTCTTTTTCTCATCTGAACAAAGAGCTCAGCAAACTTATCGTACTGTGATTTTGCGGCTCCGAGAACCTTGAAAACCTCATCCGCTTTCTTATTAATTGCAATTGAACGGAAGCCCATTGCAAGCGAATTGAGAAGCGCGGTAATCGTACTCGGTCCCGCAACCATAATTCCCTTTGACTGGAGCTGCTCGGCAAGTCCGCTGTCGCTTCTCATAACCTCGGCATAGAGTCCTTCGGTTGCAAGATACATAATCGCAAAAGGAGTTGTTTCGGGAATAGAGATATACTGTTTAATCGCGGTAGCTTCGGCTTTAATCGTTCTTTCAAGCGATTTTCTCGCAGCCTCCGTTGCAGCCGCGTCCGCTTTGTCGGAGGACTCAACAAGCCTTGCGTAGTCCTCCATAGGGAATTTTGAGTCAATCGGAAGGTATGTTATTGAGCTGTCGTCACTGTTTGGTATTTTAACCGCAAACTCAACCTGTCCGTTATACTTCGGATTTGTTCTTACATTGGTTTCATACATTCCGGGAATAGTCTCGTCAAGGATGTTTCCGAGGTTTACCTCAGCCCAGGTTCCCCTCGCCTTGACATTAGTTAAAACACGATTAAGTCCGCTTACGTTTTCGGTTACGCCCTTTGAGAGTTCCTGCATTTCGCCAAGCGATTTATATACGTTCTGAAGCTGCTCGGACACGGTTTTAAACGAGGAATCAAGCCTTTTATTCAGCGTTTCGCTGAGCTTTTCGTCAACGGTTGCGCGCATCTGTTCAAGCTTTTTCTCGTTACTTTCCTGCATTTTTTCAATCGCTTTTTCAACGCTTTCGCTCTGTTCCTTCGAGCCCTTTTCAAGCGTTTCCATAAGCTTAATCTGTTGCTCGTAATTCTTTTCGGTAAGTCCCTTCATACTGTTTGAAAGGTCGCCGAGCTGCTTTTCGCTCTTTGCAAACTCTATATCAAGCTTTTTTTCAAGAGAGGCGGTATTTCCGTCCGTCTTAGGTCTTACGGCAAGAATAAGAATAATGGCAATAATAAGTAATACAATTATAGCGATACTAAGATAAATTTCCATAATATTACCTCCTATGCGCTTTATTATACCATTAAAACCGCTTTAAAACAACGAATAATTTTTAAGGTACAGATTTTCGGACATAAAAAATACGGGAGATTACTCTCCCGTAAAAAATATCATCAGTTAACGGAAATTGACGACGAAGCTTCGGTGGTTGTTGTGGTGGTCGTTGTTTGCACCTCGCCGTAAACCTGAAGGATAATCTCCTCGCCGACAGCTACGGTTGAGCCGACTGCCGGAGCCGCTCCGTCGTTAGCCTTAACGGTATCCTTTGTATGAGTTCCGTCATTATAAATTTCTACGCTTGAAACCTTAAGTCCTGCTGCTTCAAGCTTTTTGGTTGCGTCCTCAAGTGAGAGTCCGCCGACCTCGGGTACCTCAACGGTCTGAATACCCTGGCTTACGGTCAAAACAATCTCGGTTCCCTCTTTTACCTTTTCGCCGGGCTGAATACTCTGTTTAAAGATTATTCCTTTTTCAACGTCGGTTGAATAGTCACCGTTAAAGGTAAAGCGGAACTGCTGGTTCCATACGCCGTTATTTTCGATATCGCTCTGGGTATAGCCGTTATTTGAGAAATTCGGAACCTCAAAGGACTGAAGCTGGGTTGTAGTGGTTTCCTCTTTCGGAACGATAAGGTCGGTATTTTTAACAAGATAAATACCCGCGCCGATAGCGGCAATAATAAGTACAACAAGCACGATTACCGCGTATCTTGACTTTCTGCCCATTTTTTCAAGCTCTCTTTGATGGGCTACATAGTCAAGCTGTTCCTCAAGCGTTCTTTGGTTTTCCTCCTTAACCTTGGCAGCGTCAACGGTTGCGCCCTGCGCTCTTACCGACGGAGCCGCGTCAAGAAGCTCTCTGAATTCCGATATATCCTTAATTCTCTTTTCGGGATAAACCTGAAGCGCGCTTCCCATAGCCTTAATAACGTGCATAGGAATTGATTCGGCAATCGAATTCGGAATCATAAGCTTGTCGTTTGATTCCCTTTCGGGCGCACTCGGCGGATTTGAGCCTACGAGAGCGCGGTAAATACAAGCCGCAAAGGCGTAAATATCGGTTTCGGGGCCGATTTTATGGGAATTATCATACTGCTCAAGGGCGCTGTATCCGTCATTTGAATTAAACTCAAGCTCGCTCGTTGCGTCAGCCGCCTGCTGAATACAGAAGGGCTTAAGCCTTACCTTACCGTCACGGCAAAGAACAAGATTGTCCGGGGTAATAGAGCCGTGAATAAAGCCGTTTGAGTGAAGCGCCTCGATAGTTGTTAAAACGGGCATAAACATAAGTCTTGCGCTGTCCCAGAGAATATAGCCCTCCTCATTTCTTAAAAGGTATTCCCTGAGCGGAATTGAGTCGATATACTCAATTATTGCATAAACCGTTTCGTTTGCTTCAAAAACATCATAAACGGGAACAACCGCGGAAAGCTTATGCATCTTTTCAAGAGTTGTCCATAAATCGGTAAATGCCGTTTTATATGAATTAAACTCGTTAGTATATCTTTGACGGATATGGATTGCGTCGCTTCCTTCGAGGCGGCTTGCCATTCCCTTGGGATAAAACTCACGAATAATGATTTGCTTATCAAGCTGGGTATCATAGCCCGCATAATTTACTGCGTCGCTTTCATGCTCCTGCTTTGCGCCTATAACATATCTTCCCTCAAGAATCGTTTTAGGGGCGAGATAAAGGGTATCCGCGGGCGTATCGTTATCATATCCGCACTCGGTACATACCGCGCCCTCGGTTAACTCGCTAAAGCAGTTCATACAAAGATTTTCAATATCTCTCACTTATATACCACTCCATAGTAATTTAATCATAACATTACATTATGTATTATAAACCATAATTTAACAAAGTCAAGAAAATTTAGTGTAAACAAATTTTTACAAAAAATCACCGCCGTTATCGGCGGTGAAGCAGCTTAATATTCCGTTAAACTTTTAATGTTTTCTTTTTCTTTAAGTTTGAGCGAAACAATTGACGCGACAAGCACAAGTACATATACCGCAATCCAGCCGTACAGGCTCTTGCTTATATGCGTATTCTGAATAACGCCCACGGTTATCTTTCCCAGGGTTCGTAAAACATTTACGCATACCGCAACCACCTCAAAGCCAACTATAAGCTTAAGCGATTTTTCCGAGCTTATATAGGCAAGGAAAAGTATAATTGCGCAAGCTGCGATATAGCAAGCATACTGGGAGAAGAAGCCGAAAAGCATACTTCCGGTTTTCTTGAGAAAATATGCGGTAAACTCGCTTGCAATGCCGTTAAAAAACGGAACGGCAAACATAGCGGCAAGTATCGGAACAGCCTTAATTTCCTTGTTGTTACCCTGTTGCTCATAAAGTCTGTAAATAAGAACCGCAAAAATAATCATTGCAACCTTTGAAACAAAGAAATACAGAATATACGCGTCAGCACTCTGGGACCACAGAATCAAAATCGGTACGGGCAGCATTTTATACCCGTAAAGCGCGGCGAGAAGTCCCCAGAACGGTTCCTTGCTTTTTGAAATAACATAAATTGCAGAGGCAAGAATAAGCGTATGTATCATTGCCGATACAATTGCAACCGTTTTTGACGGCACAACATAAAATTCAAGCGCCTTCTGGGCTATGTATGCCGCAACGATTATACAAATAATGAATACTGAATACTTTGCTTCGTTTGTTAGTTTTTTACCTTTCATAATTATCACCCTCAAGTTTAATATACAGTATTTTTACATATATTGTCAATAATAATTTATTTTTGCAAAATATCTCTTGATTATGAAATAATAATTGTTTATAATAAAGCAGTATAAATTATTTATATAATAATGTTTACTTTGAAAGGAGTAAAAGTAATGGTTTATTCACATGAAGTTGAAATGATGTGTCCTGTTGCTCAGGGCGTTGCTCACGGTGCGGCTCCGATTCCGGAGGAAGCAAAGTGGGTTAAGGCTAAAGAAATCAGCGACATTTCAGGCTTTACACACGGAATCGGCTGGTGCGCTCCTCAGCAGGGCTGCTGTAAGCTTACTCTTAACGTTAAAGAGGGCGTTATTCAGGAAGCACTTGTTGAAACTATCGGTTGTTCGGGTATGACTCACTCGGCTGCTATGGCTTCCGAGATTCTTCCCGGAAGAACAGTTCTTGAAGCGCTTAATACGGACCTTGTTTGCGACGCTATTAATACGGCAATGAGAGAGCTCTTCCTCCAGATTGTTTACGGAAGAACCCAGAGCGCGTTCTCTGAAGGCGGTCTTGTAATCGGCGCGGGTCTTGAGGACCTCGGTAAAGGACTTCGCTCCCAGGTTGGTACTCTTTACGGAACTCTTGCAAAGGGTCCGCGTTATCTTGAAATGACAGACGGTTATATTACCGGTATCGCTCTTAATGAGGATGATGAAATTATCGGTTATAAATTCGTTAATTTCGGAAAAATGATGGACTTCATTAAGGCGGGAGACGACGCTAATACAGCATTTGAAAAGGCACAGGGACAGTACGGCAGAGTTGACGACGCAGTTCGCGTTATCGACCCGAGAAAGGAATAAGGAGGATTTGACATGGCTTTATTTGAATCATATGAAAGAAGAGAAAAGCAAATCCTTGCTGTTCTCGATAAGTACGGTATTAACTCAATTGAAGAGTGTAGAGAAATCTGTAAGGCTAAGGGCTTTGACCCGTACGCTATTACAGAGGGCATTCAGCCAATCTGCTTTGAAAACGCTAAATGGGCTTACACGGTAGGTTGCGCTATCGCTCTTAAGAAGGGCTGCACAAGAGCTGCCGACGCTGCTGCTGCAATCGGCGAGGGTCTCCAGGCTTTCTGTATTCCCGGCTCGGTTGCCGACCAGAGAAAGGTAGGTCTCGGTCACGGTAATCTCGGTAAAATGCTTCTTGAAGACGAAACCGAGTGCTTTGCTTTCCTTGCAGGTCACGAAAGCTTTGCTGCCGCTGAAGGCGCAATCGGTATTGCCGAAAAAGCTAACAAGGTAAGAAAGCAGCCGCTTCGCGTTATCCTTAACGGTCTCGGTAAAGACGCTGCTCAGATTATTGCAAGAATCAACGGCTTTACTTACGTTGAAACCGAAATGGATTATCATACGGGCGAGGTTAAGGAAGTTTTCCGCAAGCCTTACTCAACAGGTCTTCGTGCTAAGGTTAACTGCTACGGCGCAAACGACGTAACAGAGGGCGTTGCAATTATGTGGAAGGAAGGCGTTGACGTTTCTATCACAGGTAACTCAACCAACCCGACAAGATTCCAGCACCCCGTTGCAGGCACTTATAAGAAAGAGTGCGTTGAAAAGGGCAAAAAGTACTTCTCCGTTGCTTCAGGCGGCGGTACGGGACGTACTCTCCACCCCGACAACATGGCTGCAGGTCCCGCTTCATACGGTATGACGGATACTATGGGCCGTATGCATTCAGACGCTCAGTTTGCAGGCTCCTCCTCGGTTCCCGCTCACGTAGAAATGATGGGCTTAATCGGCATGGGCAACAACCCGATGGTTGGTGCTACTGTTGCATGTGCAGTTGCAGTTGAAGAGGCTTCAAAGTAAGCAATAGCAACGGTTTTCAACTTTTCATAAAAAAAAGACGAGACATTGACTTTTGCCTTTTTTGACAAAAAGTCCACATCTCGTCCACATAATTATCATTTTAGAAGGCTTGGAGTTTACCGAGCCTTCTTTGTTATACTATTGACCTTGTTCAAAACAGCGTTTCCTATTTTTGTTTTCTCCTCGGTTAAGTGATTATATGTATCGGTGGTCATTGCAATATTTTTATGCCCCATTCTATTTTGGATATATGCAATTGGCGCACCACTATCCATCATATTAGTGTCATGTGTGTGTCTCAATGAATGGGTTGTAAAACGAGTTATTCCAAGTTCATCATGTATAACTCTTGATGTGTGCTGCATTATTCGTGGCGAGACAAAAGAACCGTCCGCTCTCCTATTCACAAAATATATCTCTTTATCATTGTCATTTTTGACTCCCGTTATATTCACTGCTCCGTGGGTACGAGATTCCCCGTTTTTTGATATTTGAACATATAAATTGATATAGTTCTTTCTATTAGCAGCGTCCATTTCTTGTTTCTCTTTTTCTTTTTTTAGAGCATCAAGAATCACATCGTCAAGTCCTATGGTTCTGTACGATTCATATTTTGGAGAAACTAATATCAATTCATTCGTTTTATCATTATATTGAACCTGGCGATTTACCGTTAGAGTCTTTTCTTCAAAGTCAATATCGTCCCAAACTAAACCGAATATTTCGCCCAGCCGCAGACCGCAACTATAACCAATCATAAGCGGTAAATAAGCAGTGGTTCCCGCTGGAAAACGTTCTATAATCTTTATAAATTCTTCTCGTTCTATATAGTTGTTGGGGTGGGAATTGGCAACTCTTGCTACTTCACGCTTTTGGGGAGTATCCACTCCATACATCGGGTTTTCGTTTATGCTTAAATAATGATAGTGACTAACCGCTCGTGCAAAAGAAGATGTTAATACGGCTTTAATATTCACAACAACATTATAACTATGATGTTCTTTGAAAGCCAGATTATCAATAAAGCGCTGAACATCCATTGTAGTAATACCACGAAGCATCTTATTTCCCAACGCAGGCTTTATGTATAATTCAATAATCTTTGAATAACAATTATACGTGCTTTGAGCTTTTTTGTCTTCAATAAAATCCTTCATCCAGTCATCAAGATAATCCGCATAGCTCATATTAGTATCCACATGAATATTGTTATTGTAATAATCATCATAAGCCTTATTCCCTGCTTTTAAAGCGTCGCCTTTCGTTTTAAATCCGGATTTACTAAACCACTTCCGTTTTCCATCGATTGATGCAACCTCGAATCGGAACTCCCACACAATTCCGGCTTTAGTTTTTCTTTTTCTAAACAGTAATTCAGTCATCAGTTAATATCTCCTTTCTTATTCGTTAGTTAAGCTTTTACCTTTATTATTTTCTAAGAACTCGTCAATCCAGCTACCCCTGATTTTTGTGCTTTTAAGCTTTATGTGTGGCAATAGCCCTATATCAATCCAATAATATACATTGTGTACATCCACCCGTAATATTCTTGCAACATCGGCAACAGAGTACAACGCATTCGATTCGAACACTTGATTATTATTCTTCATAATTATCACCTGTTATAATATTTTTTAAACCAATAATGGCGATAATTCGTTTATAAATACTCTTTTATGCCTTTGATATCATAATTGAACGTACGACAAGTTATCTCCCAAGGTAACATTTTTGGAGGTGTTAGAACATAGAGGGACAATTACGATACCTGGTTTGTTTTCTTTGTTTTTATTGCTTTGTTCAATATATAGTATAGCCTTTAGTCTGAAATTTGGCAGATTTTTTCACATTTTTTGTGAAAAATAAAAAGAAACCTATCAGTGGTAATTAACTAATAGGCTTCGATAATACCTTTTAAAAAGGTAAAAAAGGATTTGAAGTTTTCCCAAATAATGGGAAGAAAGTTGCCTGATTCAAGAAGTTTCAAGATATACGGTAGAAAGATATATATATTAATAATTTATTGACTTTTTCATGCACATAAAGCAACTCCTATATCTTTTTAATTAACATTAAAAGACAGACTCCCCCGCATAGCGATTTTGACCGAAATCCAAATAACTAAGAGAAGAATCTGTCTCTTTAAATATAACTAATATACTAAAATAACTTATTATAACAGTTTCAACTGTTTACATAATTATTGTAGATCATAATCGAGAAAGAGTCAATAGGATTCATAAAAATATTTGAATCTTTTTTATAAGGAATCTGAATAATAGATTGTATTTTTATTAATCAATCCATGTTATTAATTACTGCTAAGAGCTTCTGGTAATCACTAACTGCTTCGTATCTTACATTACTTGTAGAGATATTGTTAAACAGTTTTTTAGCACAATTAATCTTAGCTGTTTCAATAGGCCTTAAATCCATTGAGTCCATTGAGCCCTTTGTCTCTGCAATAAAGTAGATATGCTTAACAGTGCCTTCGTTAAAAGCAATTGCCCAGTCGGGAGAATAGTTACCAACCGGCGTAGGTATAGCAAAGCCTTTCGGCAGCTTTGCATATACGCATACTTCTTCCGCTTCATCAAGGTCTTCAGCAAAAGTACGCTCTACGCTCTTTTCAGCCGTACCATCGGTAAAAACATAATCTTGTATATGTTTCTTAGCTTTAAATGCCTTGCTGAACTCCTGAGAGCTCTTTTCAGCGGTAAATATTGCACTATCATATTCTCCGGCAATTTGGTCATATGAAATATGGTCTACAACCATTGTTGCCTTTTGTTCTTTGATAAGCTTTATCACCTTTGAGATGAACTCTTCCGGGTTTACCCTAAAGAGTGCAAGCTTCTTTTCGTCCACACCTTTAAGGATTGTAGCAACCGTTTTTCTTGTTAAAGTGGTTCCTTCTGCAATTTTGCCGATAAGGTCATATGTAACCGTGCTTGACTGAGCGTGCTTCAAGTTTTGCGTTCTTGATTTCTTTGTTGTAAAAGAAGCATTTCTTTCAATCTCATACTGATTAATATCTTGTTTTTGCTCACCAAGCGTTGTCGTGTACTGTAACTCGGATACATACAGTTTCTCGTTAATATGAGCAATAGCTTTATTAATCAATTCATCGCTGTCAAAATGAACAGTATAAGCGTATTTATGGTTAATATAGTTCCAAAGCGTCTGGAATTCTTTTTTGTAGAAGTTATCATTAAGCGGATTATCCTTAACCTTTGTTTCATGGGCATTGCTAACCATTTCGTTAAGGATAGACTCGTCAAAGATAGCTTGAACAAGCCTATGCACGCCTTCCGTAAGGTCTGCTAATTCCAATGGGAGAGGAGCAAGCGCTTTATTAGCAAGGTCAGTTCTGTATTCATCGGTTACATTGTCATCATCGTCAATGTAATCATTAACATACAAATACTTCCAGATTTTCTTTGCTTCTTTAATGTCAACTTCATGTTCTTCTTCACCAACTTTGATAACCTTACCTTCAAAATATTCAACAGTAGCCTTATTAGGTCTATTATAAAGAACTTTCTTGATATCTGACTGTAACGCTTTTACAAAGTCTTTATAACTATCACTCGCAATAACGGTTAAGACATTTATATCATGAACTTTATTATCACAAGTTACTGCATCCATTCTATTGCCGTCCTGATTAACGCAAAGGCGCAATCCACGACCTACCTCCTGTCTTTTTGCAGTTTGGGAGTCAGAATGCTTCAGCGTGCAGATTTGGAAAACATTAGGATTATCCCAGCCTTCACGAAGCGCAGAATGTGAGAAAATAAATCTTGTTGGTTCATCAAAGCTGAGAAGTCTTTCTTTGTTTTTGAGAATTAAATCGTAAGCCGAAATATCATCGGAGTATTCGCTGCCACGCTTTAATGTACTGTTAATAGCGTGACCTTTTTTATCAATACTGAAATAGCCCTTATGTACAACTGTCGGATCGCTGCACATTGTACGCAAATACTCTTGATACTCACTGTTTCCAAGTTTAGCGTAATCATTTAAAACATCAATATATTCTTCTTCAAAAATCTTACCGTATTCACCAAGTAATTCGTTTCCTTCTTCATCATATTGACGATATTTAGCAACTTCATCAATAAAGAAAAGCGAAAGAGTTTTTATACCTTGGTTAAACAGTTTTTCTTCTTTTTCAAAATGAGAAAGAATAGTTTCTCTTATTTGAATTCGGCGCATATCATCGTCAGATACATCACCAACGACATTACCTGTTGAAATAGCGTCTCCGTTAAGGAAGGTTACTGTTCCTCTTATAGGATCAATTTCAGAAATAACATAACCTTCTTTATACTGTTCCATCTCTTTTGAAAGATGATAAATATCGTCACCAACACCAAGAATTCTTGTTTCACGGTTAATTGACTTATCATAAGCAATTTCAAGTTCAATTTTAGCCATAGGCGGTTTGTTATTTGACAATACTATTTCTTGAAGATATAAATAGCTGTCAGTGCCTCTAAAGTTTTTAACTTCAAAGCCTTTAACTTCAATCTTTTTAACTAACTTTTGGTTATATGCCTCAAGTGCATCAAGAACATAAACCATATTGTGCTCATTTTTATGAGTTGCAGAATAATTAAGGCTAAAAAGCGGATTAAAGTTTTTAAGCGCCTTTTGAGTTACTTCGCCGCCCATTTTTTGCGGCTCGTCAAGAATAAGGATAGGTCTATTAGCCTTAATAACATCAATAGGTCTGCGAGAAGCAAATTCATCACGCTGTGAGTAAATGATACGAGATTCTTTATTCCTTGCACCTTCCTTAAGCGACGCTGCAAAAGCCTGGGTATTAATTATCATAACATTAATACCGCTGTCGCTTGAAAAACTATCAAGCTGATTCAAGTTTTTACTATCATATATAAAGAATCTTGCTTTCTTACCATAATATTCCATAAAATGGTCTGACGTAGTTTCAAAACTCTTCTTAACGCCTTCACGAATAGCAATACTCGGTACAACAACAATATATTTGCTCCATCCGTAGCGCTTGTTAAGTTCAAACATTGTTTTTATGTAAACATAAGTTTTTCCGGTGCCGGTTTCCATTTCAATATCAAGGCTGCAGACTCCAAGGTCTTTGACCAAAGATGACGAAATCATAATATCATTATCTTTTTGAATACTTTGGATATTAGTGAGCAAAGCCGAATCGTCAATAGTGACTTCAGCATTTTTAAACGCAGTATCATCGTAGATATCATATTCATCATATCCCGAAAGCGTTGTTTGCGCAGGCGGAGCAGAAACTTTACCTATATCACGAATATACTTTTCGTTTTTGCGCATGCCTTGTCCGCCGAAGACATTAACTACTGCCTCGACTGCATCTGTTTGATATTGTTGTATTTTGTATTGGAATTTCATAATCAAATACCTAAATATATCTTGTCATAATTATCTAATAATCTTTTACAAGTTTTATAAAAATTATCTTTGTTTGCATAAAACGCATCATTAAGGTTTGAGTGTTTATCAGTCAACTCATCATTATCTAATACTGTAATGATGTCGGTCCCTTCAAAAAAGTTAACGTCAAAAGGCTTGTCCAAATAACGCTGCGCATAATCATTAAATATCTTATTTATTTCTTTTTCTAAATACACTTGAGCACTATTTTGGGATTCAATACAATAATACTTATCGTCATTAGCCTTGAAAAGGTTCAAAATGCTTTCTTCAATATCTCCATAATAGTAAAGTGAAAGTTCTTGTTCGCCATTATCATTGATAAAGATGTACTCGTTATTATCTTCATATAGTGAATATCCATATTTTTCAAGCGTTTTGAAAAAATGCTTTTTTAATATAACACTATCAATACTCATATCCGTGTTTGAAACTAATTCTGATAGTGATGTAACACAATTGTTTATTGCTATTCTTTCCTTTTTACTTAAAAACAGATATTCATATTTCTCTTGTATTTCCATTAATTCATATAGCGTTTCATCAACAGGATTGCCTTCAAGCGCAACAGCAAACGGTTCTAATACATTTGCAAGCGCCGCATTTCTGTTTGTTTTCTTAAAATACAAAAACGTAATTAACCACGATATAAATCCTGATACAATTATTGAAATAACATTTGTAACAATCATGATAACCATTATCACCTTAAAAGATTATTTTAATGGGAATAGCCATGCACCTACAGCCGCTACAGTAGAAATCAACGTTAGGACAAAAAGAATAATATTTATCCTTTTTGACTTAGTTAATTCTTTTTCAGTTTTGACTATTTCTTGTTGTTTTGTCTCATATAGCCTACGCAATTGTTCGTAGTTGTTTCTGAGCTGAACATTGTTTTCCTGAAGCTGGGCAATAGTCTCATTTGTGTTTTTGACAATCGGTTCTAACTGTTCTTCGAGCGATACAGATTTAGCTACTGTTGGAGGATTCTGTAAAATAGCTTGTATGTTTTCATTAATCATTGCATTTTGACCAATAGAACCAAAATCTGTATCTAATTTAGGCAAGTTAGCAAATAATTTATCAAAATCCATGTCAAAGCACCTTCCTTATTGAGTCGGGATAGTATTAAAAGGATTCACTGAGAGTTAATGCAACACCATAGATTATCACTAAGTGATTAAATATTTTGAATGCCAAGAGCTTTAAAAACAGATTCAACTGCTAATGTTTGATATTGTTGTGTTTTGTATTGAAACTTCATAATCCTGCCCTTCGTTTAGAATGTTTTTCCTTCGTTTTCTAAAAACAATTCATTCCATAATGGATTAATCTCTTTACTAAACTTTGCTTCGAATTCTTCAACAAGTTCATAATACTTATTCTTGGCTTCTTTATGCGTTGTAATTATTTTTGACTTCTCAATAGCGTCTAATAAC
>JAFSZK010000023.1 GCA_017458975.1 Eubacterium sp.
CAGAATCCGCCAATGTCCCCGCTTAATACCGAGGAACTTGACGGGGTTTACGAGCTTCCGTATATGAGGACATATCACCCGATGTATGAATCGCAGGGCGGCGTCCCCGGAATTAAAGAGGTTGAGTTCTCGATTACCCATAACCGCGGGTGCTTCGGCGGTTGCAATTTCTGTTCAATTGCTTTTCATCAGGGAAGATATGTTACCTCGCGAAGTCAGGAAAGCATTATAAGGGAAGCAAAGGAGCTGACAAAGCTTCCGAATTTTAAGGGTTATATCCACGACGTCGGCGGACCTACGGCTAATTTCCGTGCGCCCTCTTGCGAGTTACAAAAGAAAAACGGACTGTGTAAGGATAAAAAATGCCTTGCGCCCGCTCCGTGTAAAAATCTTGTCGCCGACCACAGCGAATACCTTGATATACTCCGCGCGCTCAGAGGGCTTGACGGCGTAAAAAAGGTCTTTATCCGTTCGGGAATAAGATACGACTATCTGCTTGAGGATAAGAGCGACAGGTTTTTAAGAGAGCTTGTAGAGCACCATATCAGCGGTCAGCTACGCGTTGCTCCCGAGCATTGTTCCGCCCTCGTGCTTGATAAAATGGGTAAGCCCCATATCGAGTCGTATATCGAATTTTCAAAAAGATATTTCAGGTTCACAAACGATATAAATAAAGAGCAGTACCTCGTGCCGTATTTAATGTCGAGCCATCCCGGCTCCTCTCTTAATGAGGCGGTGGAGCTTGCGCTGTTTTTGAAAAAACACAGAATAAGACCCGAGCAGGTTCAGGATTTCTATCCGACCCCGGGTACAATCTCAACGGCAATGTATTATACGGGACTCGACCCCTATACAATGAACGAGGTTTACTGTACTAAAAATCCCCACGAAAAGGCGCTTCAAAGAGCTCTTTTGCAGTATTATATTCCGTCCAATCTGCCCCTTGTTGAGGAGGCTCTGAAAAAGGCAAAGCGCTTTGATTTAATCGGAAACGGCGAAAAATGTCTTATTAAACCGAGATATAATAATAAAAGAAAGGGAGGGGGAAAACGAAATGAAAAGCGATAAAAATCAAACCTTAACGCTAATAGGCATTGCGCTTTTAATAATCGCGGGAGTGCTGATTTTCGTTTCGCTCTCCCAGCCGAGAATATATGAAACTGACGAAAAGTCAGTATCGTCCGTAAGCCGGGCAACCGCTAAAACCGAACAGGCAGCAAGAAGCGTACAGACCTCTGAAAAACCTTCAACCCAAACGGAAACAACCGCACCCGAATTTCCGCTTGATATTAATAAAGCAAGCCTCAGCGAGCTTTCGTCAGATCCCGGCCTCGGTGAAAAGAAGGCGAGCGCGATAATTGAATACCGAAATGTTATCGGAAGGTATAAGGATGTTTCCCAGATAATGGAAATAAGCGGCTTTGGTGAGGCTACCTATGAGCGCGTTGCGCCCTATCTTACGGTATGAGCAGTATTGTTAAGCTCTCCTATGCGCTTCTTCCGAAACGCTGTAAGCTTTGCGGCGCGGTTATTGAGCCCGACAAGGCGCTGTGTGAGGACTGCGAAAGCTTAAAGAGAATTGAGGGCAAAATCTGTAATAAATGCGGATGTGAAAGCGATATCTGCTCTTGTAAAAAGGAACGCTTCTCGCCCGACTATAAAGCCTTTTGCGCCGCTTATTACTATGAGGGAAGCGTAATAAAAGGCGTTGTGCGTTTTAAAAACGACGGCTTTACCTTTTTAAAAGAGGGTATTGCCAGTGAAATATCCGAAGCCGTCGGACTTCGCTTTGATACAGAGGACTTTGATTTTGTAACCTTTGTTCCGATGACCAAGGGGAAGGAACGGAAAAGGGGATATAACCAGTCCCGACTTCTTGCACGGGAGGTTGCCGCTCTTCTTGAAATACCCTGCATATCAACGCTTATTAAAATAAGAAAAACCGACTCTCAGCGTTTTTCAAAAGCAAACCGACGAAAGGAAAATCTTTTCGGTGCGTTTGACGTTAAAGAGGGAGTCGATATAAGGGATAAGAAAATACTGATTATTGATGACGTTAAAACAACGGGAAGCACTTTAAGCGAATGCGCCGCAATGCTTAAAATAGCAGGTGCCCGCGAAGTTTACGCCGCCTCGTTTGCAGTAACAAAAAAGAAATAAGCCGTTATTTGCGGCTTATTTCTTTTTGATATTTTTTAATAATTAATCCTCTAAGCTTTGAGATAAACCGGCTTATCGGGATTGATACGCCGACTATAATTAAATATTGTCCGAGTCCGTGGCAATGCCCCTCTTTAAACAATAATCCGTTTGCAAGATTATGCGTAAGATAAAGCTCAAGCGACATTGACCCGAAAAAAACAAGTATCTTTTCCAATAAAGGTTTATTCAGCAACGCCATAATAAGTGCGAAAACTATACATAATACCACTGCGAAAAGCATTTTGTGAAATCTCGGGAGAATGAACGCTATTTCCGTTTTTAAAATTGTCGCTCTTATTGAAAGAATTAATATCACGGTGCCGATTATTGAAGTTAAATATGTACCGTATGAAAACTTTTCTTTGTTATATACAAGCTTTCCCATATAGCTTCCTATTAAGAATACGGGAATTCTTGTTATTGCTACTTCATAAAATGAATATACTTCCTTATGCTTTTCGGGTACGTACCAACAAGCAAGAACGAATGCTACCGTAAAGATGCAAAGAACGATTAAATCGGCTTTTACTTTTTCAAGCAGTTTCTGAACTTTGAAAATAAGCGGATAAAGCGCGTACATTACCATAATAAACATAACGTACCAGCCGCCGTGATTACCCGAGGGATATCTTTTGCCTGTAAAAAAGCCGATTCCCGTCCAGTCAACAATAAAGTCAATAACACTGCCGCTGATTTTTATATTGTAAAACATGAAAAGGGGAAGTGAAATAATAAGATAAGTCAGGTAAACGTTGAGTATGCGCTTTATATAATACTCTTTAAAGTTGAAATTGCTTTTTGATAAAGAAAAGTACAGCCCGATACCCGAAACAATTAACAAAATCTCAACGCCGATATTTTGCTGATAAATAAAGATTTTATAATACTGATTATAGTTTCCGTATCTGAAAACGGTATTACTGTGAAATAATACAATAAGAATTGAAGCAAAGCCCATCAGCTCGCTTCGGTATTTACTTAATAATGAATAGTCGGCTTTAATGCGGTTTTTCATTATTGTTCTCCTCGTAAATTATTAAATAGTATTTTACCATATAAAAGAATAAAAAACAATAATTAATACTTGATATTATTCTTCCTTCGTGTTATCATAGCAACAATAATAATGCGCCCGTGGCGGAATTGGCAGCATCGCCGCTGAAGCGCTCGCGGTGCGAGATGAAGCGAGGCGGGGATGGCGCAGCGGTCAAAATTCATAGCGGGAGCGAAAATGAATTTTGGGAACCGCAAGAGTTCCGCGTGACTTAATCGAATATGCGCCCGTGGCGGAATTGGCAGACGCGCCAGATTTAGGATCTGGTATCTACCGATGTGCAGGTTCAAGTCCTGTCGGGCGCACCAAAAAAGACTTGTCTTTCGACAAGTCTTTTTTTATTTATTGAGTTTATCTTTTCTCATTGTAAGCGAAATCCTGTTTCGCTTAACGTCGGTATCAAGTACCCATACTGTTACAATATCTCCGACCTTCAGTACCTCGGAGGGGTGCTTAATATATTTATTCGTAATCTGGCTTATATGAACGAGTCCGTCCTGGTGAACTCCGACGTCAACGAAGGCGCCGAAGTCAATTACGTTTCGTACCGTGCCTTTAAGCTCCATACCCGTCTTAAGGTCCTCGATACTCATAACGTCGCTTCTGAGCATCGGCTGGGGAAGCTCGTCCCTCGGGTCGCGTCCGGGCTTTGAAAGCTCGCTTACAATGTCCTTTAAGGTCGGCTCGCCTATACCGAGCTCAAGCGCAAGGGCAGAGGTTCCGATAGTCTTAACCTGATTGTTAAGCTCTTCAATATTACCTTTTTTAATATCGTTTTTATCAAGCTTACAAAGCTTTAAAAGCTTACCCGCCGCTTCGTAGCTTTCGGGGTGAACGGCGGTGTTGTCAAAAATATTATCGCTCTCCGCAACGCGAAGGAAGCCCGCGCACTGCTCAAAAGCCTTCGGTCCTAATTTAGCAACCTTTTTAAGCTGGCTTCTTGACGTAAAATGACCGTTTTCCTCGCGGAATACAACAATGTTTTTAGCAACCGCCGACGATATTCCTGCAACCCTTGAAAGAAGCTGGGGCGACGCGGTATTAAGGTCAACGCCGACCGAGTTTACACAATCCTCAACAACGCCGTCAAGCGCGCTTGTAAGCTCCTTTTGGGGCATATCGTGCTGATACTGACCGACTCCGATTGCCTTGGGGTCAATCTTTACAAGCTCGGCAAGCGGGTCCTGAAGCCTTCTTGCGATTGATACCGCGCTTCTGAGGCTTACGTCGTATTCGGGAAATTCCTCAGCCGCAAGCTTTGACGCGGAGTAAACCGACGCTCCCGCCTCGCTTACTACCATATACGTTATACCGCAGTTAAGCTCCTTAATAACCTCAGCGGCAAAAACCTCGGTTTCATGAGAAGCCGTACCGTTTCCGATTGCAAACATCTGAACTCCGTATTTATTTACAAAGCTCTTTATAATTTTCTTTGCTTCCTCAATTTTGCTGTGAGGCGGAGCAGGGTATATAACGCCCGTGTCGAGTACCTTTCCCGTACCGTCCACAACCGCAACCTTACAACCCGTTCTGTATCCGGGGTCAAGTCCGATTGTAACCCGATTTTTAACGGGCGGCTGCATAAGAAGCTGTCTTGTGTTTTCGCCGAAAACCTTTATTGATTTTTCATTTGCCGCGTCGGTAAGCTCGTTTCTGATTTCGTTTTCAATCGACGGGAAAATAAGTCTTTTAAACGCGTCGTCAATTGCAGTTATAACCTCTTCGGTTGAGGAGGTGTTATTCTTACAGTGAAGCGAATATAATAAATCCGTAGCTATTGTTTTATCAAAATCAATTCCAACCTTTAAGAAGCCCTCCTTTTCGCCGCGGTTAATTGCAAGCGTTCTGTGGGTTGCAATTTTTGATACGGGTTCAGCGTATTCCTTATACATCTCATATACGCCCAAATCCTCTTTAGCGCCCTTTACGGTAAGAGTTCCGTGGTTTCTTATAGCGTATCTTAAAAGCTTTCTGCCCTTCGGGTCGTCGGAAATCATTTCCGCAATAATATCCCTTGCGCCCTGAAGCGCGTCCTCAATTGTTTCAACCTCGTCGCTCAGATAATCCTTTGCGAGTATGTCGGGCGAGGGAGTGCCTTTTTCCTGGGCATATATGGCGTCTGCAAGGGGTTGTAAGCCCTTCGCCTTGGCAACCGAAGCTCTCGTCTTTCTTTTTGGTCTGAACGGGCGGTATATGTCCTCAAGCTCGGTCAGAGTCGAAGCGTTTTCAATCGACGCCATAATCTCGTCGGTCATAAGCTCCTGCTCGGTAATCGAGGATATTACCTTTTCCTTTTGCTCCTCGAGTCCGCGAAGGTAATTAAGACGGTCGTAAAGCTCTCTTAAAAGCTGGTCGTCAAGCGAGCCCGTCGCTTCCTTTCTGTATCGTGAAATAAAGGGGATAGTGTTTCCGTCGTCAATAAGTCCTACGGTATTTTCAACCTGCCAGGGCTTAAGCGAAAACTCCTTAGTAAGCTGTTTTAAAATGTCCATATTTTTAATCCTTTACAAATTAGTATTTCCATTTTATCAAATTTTAATTTGAATTTCAATATGTATGTTTAAAATAAAATATATATTGACAAAATATACAATATATGCGATAATTCACTTAGGACTCTGCGTCCATTATTTTAAGAAATGAGGCAATAATTTATGTGTGGAATTATTGGTTATACCGGTTACAGCGAGGCAAGAGGAATACTCCTTAAGGGTCTTAAAACTCTTGAATACCGCGGATATGACAGCGCGGGTATTGCTGTTTACCACCCCGATTTCAGAGAAAATCTTGTAACAAAATGCGAAGGACGCGTTGAAAAGCTTATGGATAAAACGGGCGACGTAAAGGGTACCTGCGGTATCGGTCATACCCGTTGGGCTACCCACGGCGGAGTTTGCGACGATAACTCCCATCCCCATAAGTTCGGAAACGTAACCCTTGTTCATAACGGTATTATTGAAAACTATGCCGCAATTACAAATCAGCTCGGTATCGCAAACAAGCTTCGCTCCCAGACCGACAGCGAGGTTGTTGCCGCTCTTATTGATTACTATTATGACGGCGACCCGAAGAAGGCAATCGTCAGCGCTGTTAAGGAGCTCAGCGGTACCTTCGGTCTCGGTATTATGTTTGACGATATCCCGAACGAAATCTTTGCCGTAAGAAACGTCAGCCCGATTATCTGCTGCCAAAACGAGGACGGTGCGTATATCGCTTCCGATATTATGGCAATCGGCGAATACAGCGAAAAGTATTTTGTTCTTCCCGAGTTCTCAATTGCTCATATTACAAAGGACAGCATTGACGTTACCGATTTTGACGGGAAAACAATTGAACCCGATATGCTCACCCTTGACTGGGATATTAAAAACAGCGGTAAAAAGGGCTATCCTTTCTATATGGAAAAGGAGATTATGGAGCAGCCCGAGGTTATTGAAAAAACAATTTCTTCAAGAATTAAAGACGGAAAGCCCGACTTTACGGGTGAAAACGTTGATGACAGTATTTTTACCGATTGCGATAATATTACCGTTATTGCCTGCGGAACCGCAATGCACGCCGGACTTATAGGTAAACATATAACTGAAAAAACCTGCGGCGTACCCGTTACGGTTAATATGGCAAGCGAGTATATGTATAACGACCCGATAATAAATGAGAAAACGCTTATTATCTGCGTTTCTCAGAGCGGTGAAACAATCGACACCCTTGAAGCGCTTAAATACGCAAGAAGAAAGGGCGCACGCTCGCTTTCAATAGTAAACGTAAAAGGCTCAACTATCGCCAGAGAAAGTGAGAACGTAATATATACAAACGCAGGACCCGAGATTGCCGTTGCCTCAACAAAGGCATATACCACCCAGGTTGCGGTATTCTATCTTATCTGCGCTAAAATGGCTTATCTTCGCGGAAGATTTGACGAGGAACAGACCGCCGAGTTTATGGAGCAGCTTGCCGCAATTCCCGAAGCCGTAAGCGACGTGCTTGAAAGAAGAAATGAAATCCACCTTCTTTCAAACGGTCTTTTAACTGCGGAG
>JAFSZK010000005.1 GCA_017458975.1 Eubacterium sp.
GGGAAGCTGTTGAGCAAAGCGAAACTGATGAGGTGGAAATAATCAAAAACATTTAAAGCTTACACCTCATCCGTCTTGCCTTCGGCAATCCACCTTCCCCTCAAGGGGAAGGCTTGTTTTTATTAACTTCTTTATGACGGGTGCCCTTTTGCCGTCCTTTTTTGTTGATATAAAATAAGTAGTATGATATAATAATTAAAAACGCAAAGGAGGGATAATGTGAACGAAAAAAAGCTCGGCTTTGACGAAATGCCGAAATGGTTTCAGCTTGTTTTTGCTTTTGCGCCGATAGTGCTTTTGCTTGCGATAAATACAAATCTTGATAACGATTTTTATTTCCTTTATCCCACGGGAGAGCACATTGTTATTAACGGCTTCCCGACCACCGATTTTCTTTCAATGCACTCGTCAATGCATATAATTGTTCAGCAGTGGCTTTGCACGGTCTTGTTTTATTTTATTTATTCCGGGCTCGGAAGAGCGGGAATGATAGCGTTTGTTTATATCGCGTATCTTCTTCTTGCGTTTATTGTTTACAGGCTGTGTATGCTGATAACCGATAAAAACAGGTTTGTGTCCTGCGCTGCGGCGTTTTTAACCGATTTGGTTATTTCGTTTTCATACGCCCACACAAGACCGCAGATGATAACCTATATTGCGGTTGCGCTTGAGGTTTTATGCCTTGAAAAATTCGCAAGGGAAAACAGCTTTAAATATCTCATACCGCTTCCGTTTATATCGCTTCTGGTTATTAACACCCACGCGGCAATGTGGCTTATGCTCTTTATTTTCGCGGCACCCTATGGCGCGGAGGCGCTCCTTTTAACAATAAAGAAAACCGAAAAGGAAAAAGCATACAGCCTTCTAAAGCTTTTAATTGCAGCTGCTCTTTGTTTCGGCGCAGGCTTTATTAATCCCTACGGAATAAAGTCAATGCTTTATATTTTCTCATCCTTCGGGTATGACGAAATCAGCCTTTATATTACCGAAATGCAGCCGCTTTATAAGGAGGCGAGCATACTCGGACTTATTTTAGCGTGCATAGTCCTTATGATAATTGCCGCCGTGTTTACCAAGGAAAGACATTTTCGCTTGCGCTTTGTACTGCTTTTTGCGGGTACGCTTGCGCTCGGAATTATGACTCTTAAATCAAGCGCGTATTTTGCGGTTCTCGGAATACCGGCGTTTACATATCTTGTTAAGGATTTGAAGATAAGCTTTAAGGTAAGCGAGGGAGAGGTCACTAAAAAGGACAGAAAGAAAAGAATTATACTTATTGTGCTTCTTGTCGCCGCGCTTGCTGCGCTCGGCGGGGTGATAGCTACGGGAGGGCTTGACTCTGACAAGACCGAAACCTCCGCTGTGAAAACCGAAAGCGCCCATAAGGATTACAAGAGCCTTGACAAGGTTATTAAAATTCTCAATAAAGACAGCGGAGATATAATACTTTATGCGGGCTTTGATTACGGCCAGTATCTTGAATTTAACGGCTACCACCCGTATATTGACGGACGCGCCGAGCTTTTCTTAAAGGACAATAACGGCGAATACGATTATATGAAGGAGCTTTACGACCTTGATAAAAAGAAGATAAACTATAAGGATTTTGTAAACAAATACAATTTTAATTATCTTGTTGTAAGCAATAAAGAGGATTATCTTTTAAAATCGCTTAAACAAGATAAGGATTATGAAATGCTGTTCAAAAGCAAAGAGGCATATCTCTTTAAGCTTAAATAAAAACGGAATAATTGCGGCAGAGGAGTTCTGCCGCTATTTTTTTATAAATATTTGATATATTTTAACAGGTTGCGGACTAATAAATGAGGGAGGTGAAGACTTTGGACTCAAACAAGGCTGTTGCAGATAAATGCCTTGCTTTTGCATATAAAGAATACAAGGATTTTCTTTATAAATACTGCACTACGCATTTGCGGTACGACAAAAACTCTGCAGACGACTGCGTTCAGAACGCATATTTGCTTTATTATAAAAAATTGCTTTCGGGCGAAACAATTAAATATCCGAAGGCGTTTCTTTATAAAACCGTTTCAATCTATGTAAAGAAGGCGGAGGAGCAGTTTTTGAAAAACGCCAAAAAGCAGACCCCGCTTGACGACGCCCGAAATCTTCACGCCCCCGAGATTGACCGTCTTGCCGCCGATTTGGATTATGACGTGCTAAAGGCGCTTTTAATATCCGAGTTGAGCGCCGAGGAGCAGGAGCTGTACAACATGAAATACGTTATGGGTATGACGCTTAAGGAAATAGCCGAGGTGCTTAACACAACTCCGACCGCGGTTGCAAACCGAACCTCGAGGATGAGAGCGAAGGTAAAAAGGCTTGTTCCTAAAACGGTTAATGATTTTGTTAAGGAGAAGAAATAATGGTTTCAACAATTAATAAGGATATACTTTTTAAGCTTTATGACGACGAGCTTTTTAAGGACGAGGTAAGAGAGCTCCTTGATTCGCTGATAGTCGCAGAGCTTGAAAAGGACGAAAAGGACGTAAATACCGCGCTCGTCGACGAGTGCGTTGAAATTATGGCGCAGCTTGAAAACGAAGGCGCGCAATATAAAGGTAAAAATATAATTCGTTTTTGCAAAAGGGAAGCCCGTACAAGCGCGGTAAAATATAAATACGCAGCCGCGTCCGTTGCGTTTGTGCTTGCCGCGGCTTCCGTTGCCGCCGCCGCAAATCCCGTACAGGCGAGGGACGTTTTTAATAAAATTGCTCAAAGCCTCGGGATTGCCGCCGACAGCACGGCAAAGGGTGACGGCGAAATAGTGTCGCTTTACGGAGTGTATCCGTCAATGAATTTAAGCGTTAAAAGCGAAACGGATATTGATTTAGAAAGCATTAGGGTTTATGCTGTTTACAAGGACAACAGCGAAAAGGAAATTGACATAAAGGATTGCGAAATAACGTACAGCACGCTTGAAAACAATAAGATTATGGCGATTGTATCCTACGGGGGCTCGGCGTTTTCAATTATTTTCAGCAGGGAGGCGTAAAAATGAAAAAAATAATCAGTATAATTCTTGCACTAATTCTTGTTATATCCGCCTCTCCCGTAAGCGCGCTTGCCGACGAGCTTAAGAGCACGGGCGAAACCTTTATAAGCGAAGACGGAAAATGGCAGTATTATAAAAGTCTTGACGCTGACGGAAAAACCTTTCTTAACCTTCAGCTTTATCTGGGCGACGAGACCGAGGTCGTTATACCCTCAAGGGTTGACGGCTTCCCCGTAGCGGCAGTATATAACACAAGCGAAAAAAACATATTCGGTAACGGACATAAAGATGTTGAAAAAATAACAATCTCAAAAGGAATACAGCGAATCGGCAAGTGGGCGTTTGCCTTTCTTGACGGTATAAGCGTTGAAATAAGCAATACGGTTGTGTCAATCGGCGAAAGCGCCTTTCAGAGGACAACGTTCAGCGCTCCGCTCGTAATCCCGGAGGGTGTAATCGGAATTGAGAAGTATGCTTTTCGCTGGGCAATTATAACTAATACCGATTTAGTGCTCCCGAACTCGCTTAAGTATTTAGCCTCGGGCTCTATGACCATACAGAATCTTACAAGCCTGAGCATCGGTAAAAATACTGATTTCAAAGGAAGCAACTATACTCTCGGCAGTGTGGTTATAGGCGACAGCAAAAATGATTATTTGAACTTGCCGGCAGGAGGCATAAAATACATTATTAACACGAAGAATCCGTATTTTATTACCGCAGACAATATTGTTTATACTGCAGATTATAAATATCTTATCAGCGCAAAGGGCGAATATGACGAATTGATAGTACCCGATAAGGTTCAATATATCTCCGACGGAGCTTTTTGCAAAAGCAAAATCGGACATTTGAGAATCGGAAGCGGCGTGACCTTTTCAAACTCAACAATGCTTTTGGTGGACTCAACCGTGGAACACCTTGATTTTGACGACGACAGCCCTATCGAATCAATAGGCAGATATTTGCTTGAACAGGCGAAGCTGACAAAGCTGACGCTGCCGAAAAACATTAAAAAAATTGAAGGAACGCTTGAAGGAATCGGTCTTAAAGAGTTGTGCTTTCCCGAAGGATGCAAGCTGCAGAGCATAGGAAGCAGCGCGCTTAGAGAAAACGATTTTGAAGAGCTTGATTTTTCAAACTGTTCCAACCTTGAAACAATTGACGCGTGGGCGGTTAAGGATTGTAAGAAGCTCAAGCGAGTGAATTTAAGCGGCACGAAGGTTAGCACGATAAGCATTTGTGCTTTTGAGGGCTGTACATCTCTTGAAACCGTTGTGCTTTCCGAGAAAACGGAAAGTATACAAAACTGCGCCTTTGAAAACGATGTAAATCTAAGATACATTAATCTGGATTCTGTAAGAGAAATCAGCGAATCTGCGTTCAGAGGATGCCAATATATAACCGTTCCCGATAATCTCCTCCCGATTGCGGAAAATCAGACCTTTGGTGATTATACGTACGACGAATACGAAAACCGTATTACGTTGACAAAGTATAACGGCAATGAAAAGAACTTGGTTATTCCCGATGAAATTAACGGTAAAAGAGTAACAAAAATAGGTCCGGATTTTGCCTATAAAGACATTGATACATTAAAACTTCCGGCATATCTTGAAACACTCGGTTGGGATGCTTTTGACGGTTGTAACATCAAAAGCATAGCGCCTATGCCGTCAACGCTCAAGAGAATTGAAGCAGATGCGTTTTCGGGCAACGCGTTTGAAAGCATTGAGCTTAACGAGGGCTTATTAAGAATAGAAGACGAAGCCTTTTGGGGCTGTGACAATCTTACAACGCTCGTTATTCCGGATTCGGTTGAATATTTCGGACTCCGTAATTCTCACGGTCAAATGACGGTTTATTTCGGAACGGGAGTTAAGGAAACGTCGCTTACAAATCCCCATAACCAACAGTGTCTGCCGAAGAGCTTTTATATCAAAGACGGAAATCCTTATTATTCGTCCGAGCAGGGAATTTTGTTTAACGGAGACAAAACCGAAATTATTAAAGCGATTAATAATTGTAATATGGACGAGAAGGACGACGTTTACGTTATTCCCGAGTCGGTAATAAAAATTGACGATGAAGCGTTCAGGTTTTACCGTCAGGGAAGCGAAATCGTTTTCGGTAAAAACATAAGAGAAATCGGCGCTCGCGCGTTTATGTCCTCGTCCTTTAAAAAAGCTGTGTTTAAAAGCGGAGCCGATATAGGAAAGCTTAACAGTACTTTCTTAAAATCGGACGCAGAAACGGTTATCTTTGAAAACGGCGCAAAGGTAAAAGTGCTTTACAGAACCTTTGAAGATTCCGCGCTTAATAATATCGTTCTCCCCGGCGGGCTTGAAGAAATAGACTACTACGCTTTTTCAAACACGGGATTGAGCGGAGTTGTTATACTTCCGAAAACCCTTAAAGCCATAGGCCAAAGCGCGTTCTTTAATACGGAAATTACGGGAATAATTATTCCCGACGGCGTAAAGCGCATAGGCGACAGGGCTTTTCAAAGCTGTGACCGTCTGATGTATATTGACCTTAATCGGGTAACCCTGCTCGGAAGGCTTGCTTTTTCGGGCTGTAAGTCCCTGCTTTTAATGGATTTAACGGGAGTTACCTTCTTTGAGGTAGGACCTGCTGCAACCTTTAACGACTGTCCGCTTCTTACAAAAATTATCTTTAAAAAGAAAATCGCCAAAACCTTTATTGACGAGGGTGCGTGCAGAAATATGGAAAGTCTTGAAACGGTTGTTATCGGCGAAAGCGTTGAGGAAATCAGGGACGAGGCGTTTGCCGACTGCGGAAACCTTGAGGAGGCGTATATTTCCCCCGAGGTTAATACTATTTCCGACTCCGCGTTTAACAACTGCAAAAAGCTGACGATTATCTGCGCTTTGGGTTCCTCGGCTCAAAGATATGCTCAAAAGAACGGCATTAAATATAAAACCTTCAGGGTTGAGCCCGTGGCGCCACAACGGTATACGGGCAGGGCGGTAACGCCTGTTCCGAAGGTGTGCGTAGGCAATACCGCGTTGGGCAACAATACGGATTTCACCCTTAAATACGATAATAATATTAATCCGGGAACGGCAAGAATTAACGTTATCGGTATGGGCGATTATGATATATACGCTTCAACGCTGAATTTCGATATTGTTAAAGCGGCTAAAAATGCAAAAACCAGCGTAAAAAGAGTTACGCTCAAAAAGGCAAAAGCCGGTAAAAAATCGCTTACGGTTTACTTCAAAAAGCTAAAAGGCGTTACGGGATATCAGGTTCAAATTGCAAAAAACAAGAAGTTTACAAAGGGCAAAAAGACAGGACACTTAAAGGCGGGCAAGAAAGGTAAAAAGTCCTTTAAAAAGCTAAAAACGAATAAAAAATATTTTGTTCGCGTGAGGGCGTATAAAACCGTAAACGGCAAAAAGCACTACGGAAAATGGTCAAAGATTAAAGCGGTAAAAACAAAATAAAAATAAGGCGTGCGTTCATTTGAACGTACGCCTTTAATATGTAATTATTTGTTTCTGAAAATGATTGCTTCTCTTTCGGGACCGTTTGATACCATTGTGATATTACAGCCCATTTCGTTTTCGATAAATTCAACATAGTCCCTTGTTTCCTTGGGAAGCTTATCGTATTCCCTTATACCTCTTATATCGCAATGCCAGCCCTTAAGGGTTTTAAGAACGGGCTTTGCCTTTTTAAGCTCGTGAGTTGTCGGGAAGTCTTTGGTGATTTTACCGTCGATTTCATAAGCGGTGCAAACCTTGATTTCCTCAAGGTACGAAAGGCAGTCAAGCGCGGTCATAACAACCTGAGTTGCGCCCTGACACTCAATGCCGTAACGGGAAGCCACGCAGTCAAACCAGCCGACTCTTCTCGGTCTGCCCGTTGTTGCGCCGAACTCGCCCTTGTCGCCGCCGTGAATACGAAGTTCCTGCGCCTCGTCGCCGAATATTTCGGATACAAATTCGCCTGCGCCGACAGCCGAGGAATAAGCCTTTGTAACAACCACGATATCCTCAATTTTATGAGGCGGAATACCTGCGCCGACAGCGCCGTAGCCTGCGAGGGTTGAGGAGGAGGTTACCATGGGATATATTCCGAAGTCGGGGTCCTTAAGCGTACCGAGCTGGCCCTCAAGAAGAATATTCTTTCCCTCTTTAATAGCGTCTGAAAGGTATTTATGAGTATCGCAAACATATGGAGCGATTCTCTCCTTATACTCCATACAGGTCTCAAAAAGCTCGTTTTCATCAAGCAGGGGCTTGTTATAAACATACTTAAGAGTAAGGTTTTTAAGAGTACAGATATTTTTAAGCTTTGCCTTTAAGGTTTCGTCGTCAAAAAGCTCGTTTACCTGAATACCGATTTTGCTGTACTTATCCGAGAAGAAGGGCGCAATACCGCTTTTTGTTGAGCCGAAAGCGTTTTTGCCGAGTCTTTCCTCCTCGTATTCGTCAAGCTTAATATGGTAGGGCATTAAAATCTGCGCTCTGTCGCTTACAAGAAGCTTCGGGTTAAGCCCCGCCTTTTTAACGTCCTCAAGCTCGTTTAAAAACTTGTTAATATCAAGGGCAACACCGTTGCCGATAATACATGTGGTGTGGTCATAGCACACGCCCGAGGGCATCAAGTGAAGCGCAAATCTTCCGTGCTCGTTAATAATCGTATGTCCTGCGTTGGCGCCGCCCTGAAAGCGAATAACAATATCGCTCTTTTCGGCAAACATATCGGTAATTTTACCTTTACCTTCGTCGCCCCAGTTAGCACCTACTATAGCTCTTACCATAGCGTGTCTCCTGTTAATTAATTAATGAATAATGAATAGTGAATATTGAATAATTGAGGGCGGGAACACCCGCACCCGATTATATTAGTGATGGAACAATCTGATTCCCGTCATTGTCATTGCGATTCCGTACTTGTCGCAACACTCGATAACCTCTTTATCCCTTACCGAGCCGCCCGGCTGTGCAATGTACTTAACGCCGGACTTAACTGCTCTTTCAATATTATCCTCAAACGGGAAGAACGCGTCGGAGCCGAGAGCAACGTCGGTCATCTTTTTGTGCCACTCTGCTTTTTCCTCAGCGGTAAAGGGCTCGGGCTTAGAGGTGAAATATCTCTGCCATACACCGTCCTTTAAGAGCTCCTCATAATCGTCGCTGATATAAAGGTCAATCGCGTTATCCGCTTCGGTTTTTCTTATATCCTCAATAAACGGGAGATTTAATACCTTTTCGTTTCTTCTAAGCCAAAGCATATCCGCCTTGTTTCCAGCCATCCTCGTACAAAGGATTCGGCTCTGCTGACCTGCGCCGACGCCGAGGGTCTGGCCGCCCTTTGCGTAAACTACCGAATTTGACTGGGTGTACTTAAGGGTAATCATTGAAATAAGAAGGTCAATCTTTGCAATTCTCGGAATGTCCTTAACCTTAGTCGGCATATCGTTAAAGAGGTCCATTGTGATTTTTGCATTATTTCTCTTTTGCTCAAACTTAATTCCGAAAACCTGTTTTGTTTCCATTTCTTCGGGAACAAAATCGGGGTCAATTTTAATAACAAGGTAGTTGCCCCTTCTCTTTTGCTTAAGAATTTCAAGCGCTTCCTCGGTATAATCGGGAGCGATGATTCCGTCGCTGACCTCTTTTAAAAGGAATTTTGCAACCGAAGCGTCGCAGGTATCCGAAAGTGCGGCAAAGTCGCCGAAGGAGGATTGTCTGTCACAGCTTCTTGCTCTTACATAAGCCGTTGCAATATCCGAAAGCTCAAGTCCGTCGGGCACCATACAAACCTTTCTGTCGGTTTCGTCAAGCGGCTCTGCAACTGCAGCGCCCGCGGGTGAAACGTGCTTAAACGAAGCCGCGCTCGCAAGGCCGGTAGCCTCCTTTAATTCCTTAACAAGCTGCCAGGAATTGAACGCGTCAAGAAGGTTGATATAGCCTGCCGCGCCGTTAAGAATTTCAAACGGAAGCTCTGCCCCGTCCATATGAATTCTTGCAGGATTCTGGTTGGGGTTACATCCGTACTTTAAAGTATACTCTTTCATTATTCGTCCTCCCGAAACATAATTTTAAATTTAGTATTTTACCTATGATATTTTACAATAGTTCGTTGAAAAATGCAAGCCGAACAGGTATAATATATTTACGGAGGAGAGAAAAATGAACGGAATATTAGCGGTAAACGCCTTTTTAAAGGGCGAAAAATTTGACATCTTGCACAACCACATTGTCAGCGCGGCTCAAAGCTTGGGTATAACGCTGAAAATTAAAAATAATCAGGAGCTTCTTTTTTCACGGGAAAAGCCCGACTTTGTGCTTTTCTGGGACAAGGACGTAAACCTTGCTAAAACCCTTGAAAACAGAGGGATTCCCGTTTTTAATTCTGCGCGCGCAATCTCGCTTTGCGACGACAAGGCAAAAACCTATCTGACCCTTGAAAACGAGGTAGCCCAGCCGAAAACCCTTATCGCGCCGTTTTCGTTTTTTATAACGGATTACAGCGATTTTGTTAATCAGGCGATTGAAGCCCTGGGACTTCCCCTTGTTTTTAAAGAGTGTTGCGGCTCCTTCGGAGAACAGGTCTTTCTTTGCGGCAGCGCGGAGGAAATAATGGCGTGTATTACCGACAAGCCCTTTTTGCTTCAGGAGTATATCGAGGGCGGAAACGAGGACGTAAGGCTTGAAATCGTCGGCGGAAGATGCGTTGCGGCAATGAAGAGAACAAACCTTAAGGACTTTCGCTCAAACGTTACAAACGGCGGTACCGCCGAGCCTTATACCCCGACGACAAAGGAGTTTCAGCTTGCGGTTAAAGCCTGCGCGCTGCTCGGGCTTGATTTCGGCGGAGTTGATATTTTAAATCACTCGCTTGTCTGTGAGGTGAATTCAAACGCACATATCATTAACCTTATGAAAACAACGGGCATCGACCCTGCGCCCGAAATATTAAAACAGATTATTGAAACCATATGAAAAGCATACTTGTTTATTCAAAAGAGGAGGCGGCAAGAAACGCCTTTGCAGTAAATAAAATCTGCGCCGCCCTCGGCGCCGAGCTCGTAACGCCCGATTATGACGGTCAGGCTGACCTTGTAATTAATCGCACTAATGATTACAGAGTTGCCGAGCGCTTTGAAAAAAGAGGGATAAGGGTCTTTAATCCCTCCTCCTTTTCGCGTCTTGCAAACGATAAGCAGGCTTGTTATGATTTTATGGAGCAAAACGGAATTGAAATTATGCCTACAAGGTATAACACGCCGCCCTTTGTCAAAAAACCGAAAAGCGGCCACGGCGGAGAGGGCGTTGTAATGTGCGGCAGCGTCTCGGAATATGACGAAGACTTTGTTTGTCAGAAGCCTGCCTCGGATTTGGGAAGGGACCTGAGAGTTTTTGTTATCAATAATAAAATCGTTACCTCAATTCTGAGGGTGAGCAAAACCGATTTTCGCTCAAACTTCTGTCTCGGCGGCGAGGCGTATCCGTATAACCTCAGCGCAAATGAGGAAAAAACAGTAAAAAAAATAATCTCCCTTGTTAAAGGAGATTATTACGGTATTGATTTTGTTTTCGACGGCGGCAAAATCGTTTTTAACGAGCTTGAGGATACCGTCGGCGCCCGCACGGTTTACGCAAAAACGGACATTGATATAATCGCACTGTATTGTAATTATATAAAAAGCGTTACTGGAAAATAAAGTAGCAAGCAGCTCCGTAAACCGTTGAAAGCATAACGAGTACGTTGGCGATTGTATTTGTTTTACCCGTTGCCATACGGATAATAATTCCGATTGCGGCGGGAAGCAGACCGCACCACGCAAATATAATCTGGTTTACGAATTCGCTTGAAGCGGGAAGCGAGGTTGCGCTGATAAAGGTCACAAGACAGGAAAGCGCAACGCCGAGCCAGAAAAAGATTAAGTGTACGGTTTCGTTGCCCTTTGGCTTAAACATATAAACCGACGTTACGATAAACGAAAATACAATTACTATTTCAAGTATAAGAAGCGGCTGAAAAACCATAATTATTCTCCTTTTATCTCTCTGACGGTGATTTCACCGCTTCGGAGAGTTTTTATTTTTCCGTCGTCAAGCTCAATCACCAGCCCGCCCGAGGAATCTATTTCAAGAGCTCTTGCTCTGTGTGTTTTTGAGTTTTCGGTATAATTAATTTCTTTTCCGATTATCATCGAGTGCTCCCGATAATAATTAATGAAATTATCATACCCGTTATTAACCGCTCTGTCAAGCTCAAGAACGGTTTTTTCAATTAAGTCGTTTTTATCTATTTCTGCGTTAAGGCTTGCGGCGTTGGGAATATCGTCGGGAAAAGACGGGGTTGAAAGATTCAGCCCGATTCCGATAATTACCGCGGCTGAGTCGCGGTTGTTTCCTGAATTTACGCTTTCGCAAAGTATGCCGCCGATTTTGTTTGAGCCGAGGTAAATATCGTTCACCCATTTTATCGCCGGCTTTTTGTCGCTGAGCGCTTCGATCGCCCTGCAAACGGCAACGGCTGCCGCGGTAGTTGCGCTTACGGCGTCGGCAAGGGCTTCTCCCCGCCTTTTTACAAGGCTCATATATATTCCGGTGTCCTTCGGGGAATAAAAGCTTTTGCCCTGACGTCCGCGACCCGCGGTTTGTTCGTCTGCGATTACAAGGAAGTCGCCCTTTTCGGCTTTAAGCAGCCGCTTTGCCTCGTTGTTTGTTGAGTCGATACTTTCGTATCTGAAAACCTTTAAGCTGTTAAACACCGAAATCCACCTCAAGCGTTTTAATTTCGCCCATATCAATATCGCGGTCAAAGGTTATTGTAAGGACGCTGCCCGTATTATCAAGAGCGGCGGTATACGCAATATCGTATTCGTCCTTTGTGCCCTTGTTTATAATCACGGCAAAATCGGGGGAGGTTACAACGCTTTTTGAGAAGCTGCTGCCGCCGTGGGCGGTGAGCTTAATTGAATTCTGGTTCATATCAAGCTGTTTTACATATTTAAACTCATCGCTCTGAGAGCCGTAATTCGCGGTCTGTAAAATTGTATCCTTTTCAAGCTTCGGAGAGTAGGTGAAATAGGAAATTTCCTTTGTATTCTTCGGCTTAAAGGTGCTTTTTTCGGTAAATGTAAAGGGCTCAACCTTCTTTTTAGCGGGAGGAATTGCGCGAAACAGCTTTGCCGGAACAAACTCAAGGGTCTTATCCGTAACGTAAAGCGAGTTGTTATCGTCAAAGCTGATTTCGTAGCTTACGTTACCGAGCGTCTGCTTTTCGGAGGAGTCCTTATAGCTTACGATTACGTCAACCTTGGCGCAGATTTTATTCTTTTTATTAATCGTATAGATACCCTTTCCGTTAATCCAGTTGTCAACGGTAAGATATTTTCCGTTTTTATCCTGAAGCGCACGCGCATAATAAGAATAACCGTTTTCGGCAATACCCGTCTGTTCGTTGTACTTAATAGGAGTCTGCTTAACGTTCATTGAAAACTGAACGGTTTTCTTACAGTTTTTAAGCTGGCTGATTTGGGAGGAGGTGTATTTGTTAAGGATTGTTCTCCAGGCGTCCTGAGAGAGAATCGTAACGTCATAACCGCCGCCGTTTTTCGGGTTGAGAATATAAATGTTATAAATAAATTCCTTTGTAACCTCATCCTCACCGCAGACTCCGCGAACAAGAAGCTCCTTCTTCTTATCGCCGTCGGCGTCAAAGTAATACATAGTCGGCTTTTCGCGGTCAATAAGCGAATTCCAGTTTTCAAATTCGTAGCTTTTTCCGCCGTGCTCAAGGATAATAATTTTATCGCTCTTATAAAGTTTAAAATCCTCTTTTTTCATACTTGCAAGAAGCGTTTTAGCCTTGTATTTTTCGGTTATGGGATATTTTGTTGCGGTTGTGCTCTGTTTTAAGGGATTGTCAATCGGGAGGGAATCGTTAAGATAGTAATAAACTCCCGCAACGCAACCCGCAGCAATAACGAGCGCAAGCAAAATCTGTAAAAAATACTTCATTTCTTATATTCCTCAAAATAATCAAAGGGAATTTTTTTGCCGTTTACAATATGATAACACCGTCCCGTTGCAAGCGAAAATATCGGCTCGTCGTGTTCGAGCGAATCCGAATAAACGTCGCAAACCGTGACCTCGTTTTTATCAAACTCCTCATAAAAGCGCCTTACCTTTTCCGTATATCGGCAGTTTTCGCCTACAATTGCGCCCGTTTTCGGGTTGTGACGCGTACAAATAAGCTTGTCCGCTTCAAGTCTTTTTGAGATTTCCTCAATCAGAAAATCGGGCGAGGCGCTGATAATTACGCTGTATTTATCGCGCTGCTTAAACCAAGGGAAAACGCATTTTTCGTACTTATCCCAAAAGCGTCCGACCGCCTTTTTCAGAGGAATGAGCGTTACGTACAAAAAGCAAATCTTCTTAAAAGCAGTAAAGTCAATGATTTTTAACAGCGCAAGAATAAGCCCTATTGCAAGAACGGGCGTAAAAATTATACACCACGGATAGCGAATAAAGCAGTACAGCGTGAATTTTGAGCCCGAGTCAAAGGGAACTAAGGTTTTATCAAAATCGTAAATATCAAGCGTCATTATACTTCGCTTTCGTCAAAGGATACGTGAATAACCTTGTCGCTCTTAAAGTGAGTGAGCTTTACGCCCGCAGCCTCAAACATCTTTTTACTTGCAACGGTTGAGGGAGTTGCGGCGTATTTATCGCTTATGTAAACAACCTCTTTAATGCCGCTTTGAATAATCGCCTTGGCGCATTCATTACAGGGAAAGAGCGCAACGAAAATTCTTGCGCCCCGTAAATCCTGACCGCCGGCGTTTAAAATTGCGTTAAGCTCGGCGTGGCACACAAAGGGGTATTTAGTGTCGTTTGAATTATCGGCGCTGCGCTCCCACGGAAATTCGTCATCGCTGCAGCCGCGCGGAAAACCGTTGTAGCCGACGGACATAATTTTATTCTCATCGCTTACAATACAGGCGCCCACCTGGGTTGAGGGGTCCTTGCTTCTCATAGCTGAGAGAAGCGAAACGCCCATAAAGTATTCGTCCCACGAAATATAATCTTCTCTTTTAGGCATATTGCACCTCCGTTATTTTAATGCGCTTATAAAGTCGTTAAGCTCGGGCGCTTCAATCTTTTCAACCATACCGTTATCAACAAGTCTTGCGTTCTTTGGGTCAATCGGAAGCTTTGCAAGAACGGGAAGTCCGAGCTCAGCGGCGGTTTCATCAATCTGTGATTCGCCGAAAATGCTGTGCTTCTTACCGCAGTCGGGGCAGGTGAAATAGCTCATATTTTCAATAAGACCCAAAACGGGAACGTTCATCATCTGAGCCATATTATAGGCTTTGTTAACAATCATTTTAACAAGGTCCTGAGGCGTTGAAACAATAACGATTCCGTCAACGGGAAGCGATTGGAAAACCGTAAGCGCAACGTCGCCCGTTCCGGGAGGCATATCAACAAAAAGATAGTCGAGCTCGCCCCAGTTAACGTCGCTCCAGAACTGACCTATAACTCCGCTGATAACGGGACCTCTCCATACAACGGGAGCGTTAACGTCCTCAAGCAGCAGGTTAATGCTCATCATTTTAATTCCCGATTCGGTAACCGTCGGGAGGAGTCCGGTTTCGTCCTGCATAGCCTTGGTCATAATACCGAAGGATTTAGGAACCGAGGGACCCGTAACGTCGGCGTCAAGAATTCCGACCTTTAAGCCCGCCTTAGCGCATTTTGAAGCAAGAAGACAGGTGACAAGGCTTTTTCCTACGCCTCCTTTTCCCGATACAACGCCTATAACTTTTTTAATGTTTGAGTGCTCGTTCATAGGCTTTAAAAAGCTCTGCGGCTCAGTTCTGTCGGAGCAGTTCTGAGAGCAGGTGGAGCAATCGTGAGTACATTCTGACATAATAATCTCCTATTCGTAATTTCTTATAATCGAAACAACCTTACCGAGTACGGCAAGCTCGTCAACAATAATCGGTTCGTAATTGTCGTTTTCCGGCTGAAGTCGGAAATGACCTTTTTCTTTAAAATATCTTTTAACCGTAGCGGAGTCGTCAATAAGCGCAACTACAATATCGCCGTTTTCGGCAACGGGTGTATGCTCAACAATTGCAATATCACCGTCAAGAATAGCGGCATTAATCATTGAATCGCCCTTAACCTTAAGCGCAAAAAGCTCCCTTCCTCTTTGCTCAATCGGAACGGGGATATAATCCTCAATGCTCTGAGTTGCAAGAATCGGCATGCCCGCCGTAACCGTACCTATAAGCGGAACGTGAGTCGGGCGAAGACCGCCTTTACAGATTCTGATAGTTCTTTTCAGTTGGGAGGAACGCTCGATATAGCCCGCTTCCTCAAGCGCATTTAAGTGGTACTGAACGGTTGAGGTCGATTTAAGTCCGACCGCCCCGGCAATCTCTCTTACCGACGGAGCAAGCCCGCCGTTATCAATAGTCTCTTTTATAAAGTCAAAAATTTTTTGTTGAGTCTTACTTATTTTTTCCAAAAAATCACCCCATATTATAATTAAACATATTATAACACAGCGGACATATGTTGTCAAACAAATGTGCTATTGCTTTTTGGTGCGGTACATCATATAGAACCATACAATAACGAGCACCTGGAAAATACCGCACGCTATGAGAAGGTAATTTATTTTAGGATAGGGAAGCGTTAAAAGAAGCGAAATAAAGCTTCCCCATATTATTCCGCTTACACTTATTGCCCTTGATACGAGCCCGTACCAGAGCGAGGTAAAGACGGTACAAACAATCGCGGTTACGGGGAGCGCATAGATAAAGGCAAGCCAGCATCTCGGAATGCCGAAGGGCAGGACTTCAAGAATGAAAAACACCACTGCCGCAACAAGCCATACAAGACCCACCGAAAGGTAGGGCACAAATTCGCGCTTTTTATAAAACTTACCCGAAATTTTAGGCTCGTTCTCGCTTGTAAGGTCGTTTAAGGTAACACCGAAATGCTCCGCGATTTGAGAAAGAACGTATGCGTCGGGCAGACCCTCGCCTCTTTCCCACTTTGAAACGGACTTGTCAGAATAATTGAGCAGTTCGCCGAGCTCGCTTTGGGTAATTCCCTCAAGACGGCGGTAATATGATATTTTATTTGCAACCGCTTTTTTGAATTCCTGCTCGGTCATAGCATGCCCCCCTTAAATATTTTTATATATTATATACCTGATGAAAACAGATTGCAAGCCCTTTTGTAACAAGGCTTTCTACTGTGAGTAGAGAGGCTTTTTCGCCGAGTAGAGCCGCTTTTCGTTCAGTAGGTTGAGTCGGCTTTTGTCGGTTGTTATAATTAAGCTGTAAAAAACGAAAGGGGTGATTTGATGTCACGGACAAAGCTTGCCGACAGAAAGCTGCCTCCCTTTACAAGGGGCGAAGAAATCGCTAATATGACTACTCATATCGTAGGCGCTGCGTTTGGCGTAATTGCGCTTGTGCTTTGCATTGTATTTTCTCTTTTGGCTCATAACCCGTGGGCGCTTTCCGGAGGAATTGTATACGGATTAATGATTATTTTTCTTTATACAATTTCAAGCGTTTACCACGGACTCGTACCCGAAAGGCCGAAAAAGGTAATGCAGGTGCTTGACCATTGCTCAATTTTTGCGCTCATACTCGGCTCTTACGTTCCCATTCTTTTTACGGGAATAAGGGAGAGGTACTTTTTGCTTTTTATCATCTCGTCGTCGCTGCTTCTTGCGGGAACGGCGGTATGCGTTGTGTTTACCGCGATAGACTTTAAAAAGTATGCGGTTGTATCAATGACGGGTTATTTTGCAATCGGCTGGTCGGGGCTGTTAATGCTCTATCCGCTTTATAAGATTTACGGGCTTGAAATGATAATCTGGCTCGTAGCGGGCGGAGTTGCATACACGCTCGGAATTATCTTTTTTGCAAAGGGTAACGACAACAGGTATTTTCATACGATTTTTCACCTGTTCATCCTTGCGGGAACAGGACTGCAGTTTGTAGCAATTTTCAAATTTTGTATTATATAAACCTCGGGGAGGGCTTGAGCGCCCTCCCGTTTTTATTCAAGGTATAAAATAATTTCGCCCGTTTCAAGTGTTTTTTTGACGTCGATTACTCTTTGGTTTGACGAGCCGCGGAATTTAAGAGTTATGCTGTGAAGCTCCTCCTCATACCGTCCGTCAACAAGTATATCAATATTTTCAAGCAGCTCCTTTGATGTTTCGGTAAAGGCTCTGCTTTCTTTTTTGCCCGTAATTTCTTCAAAGGTAAAGCCGCTGTAACACCACACGTCCTTTTTCGGAAAGCGAGCGTGAAACTCCCTTAAAAGCTCAAGCAGCTCCGTCTGGTTTTCGGGCTCAAAGGGTTCGCCGCCGAGCAGGGAAAGTCCGTTAATCCAATAGGGCTCGGCGGAGTTTATTATTTCCTCTTTCGTTTTTTAGTCAAACGGCTTGCCGTAGTTAAAATCCCACGTAATTTGATTAAAGCAGTTTTTACATCGGTGACGGCAGCCCGAAACAAACAGCGAGGTTCTTACTCCCTCACCGTTTGCAATGTCGTTATATTTTATCTCGGCAAAATTCATAAGCATAATAACGGGAGGGCTCGGAGACCCTCCCCTGAATTATTAAAGATGTAATACTCTTTCTTTTATCTCCTGGGTTCTGCCCTGGTTCCAGTACTGGGTTCCTATATAACCGCAGGTGCGTCTTGCAACGTTCATTTTATCCTGGTCCTCGTTACCGCAGCTCGGACATCTCCAGATTAGCTTTCCGTGTTCGTTTTCCTTAATCTGAATTTCTCCGTCGTAGCCGCAAACCTGGCAGTAATCGCTTTTGGTATTAAGCTCTGCGTACATAATATTATCGTAAATGAAGCGCATAACCTGAAGCACGGCGGGAATATTGTCCTGCATATTCGGCACCTCTACGTAAGAGATTGCGCCGCCGGGCGAGAGCGCCTGAAATTCGCTTTCAAACTTGAGCTTTGTAAACGCGTCAATTTCCTCGCAAACGTGAACGTGGTAGGAATTTGTAATATAATTCTTATCGGTTACGCCCTTGATTATTCCGAAGCGCTTCTGTAAGCATTTTGCAAATTTATAGGTTGTTGACTCAAGCGGAGTTCCGTAAATTGAGTAGTCGATATTTTCCTCTTTTTTCCACTTTGCGCATGCGTCGTTCATCTTTCTCATAACGTCGAGCGCAAATTCCTTACCGCCCTCCTCGGTATGGGACTTTCCGGTCATATATCTCGTGCATTCGTAAAGACCCGCGTAGCCGAGCGAAATTGTTGAATAGCCGTTAAAGAGAAGCTTGTCAATCGTTTCGCCTTTTTTAAGTCTTGCAAGCGCGCCGTACTGCCAGAGAATCGGAGCAGCGTCCGAAAGGGTACCGAGCAGACGGTTGTGGCGGCACTGAAGCGCACGGTGGCACAGCTCGAGCCTGTCCTCAAAAATCTTTTGGAACTTATCTCTGTCGCCGCCCGAGGAGCAAGCGACGTCAACAAGATTAAGCGTTACGACGCCCTGATTAAAGCGTCCGTAATACTTGTGTTCGCCCTCTTTGTAATTTCCGGCGTTTGCAATATTTCCGACTCCCGCCTCGGTAAATCTGTCGGGAGTGAGGAAGCTTCGGCAGCCCATACAGGTATAAACGTCGCCCTTAAGCTCAAGCATAACCTTTTCGCTGATATAATCGGGAACCATTCTTTTTGCCGTGCATTTTGCGGCAAGCTCGGTAAGGTAGAAATAGGGAGAGCCCTCTTCAATATTATCCTCTTCAAGAACGTAAATAAGCTTCGGGAACGCGGGAGTAATCCATACGCCGCTTTCGTTTTTAACGCCGTTAATTCGCTGGTTGAGGGTTTCCTCAATTATCATTGCGAGGTCCTTTTTCTCCTGCTCGTCCTTTGCCTCGTTAAGGTACATATAAACCGTAACGAAGGGAGCCTGACCGTTGGTTGTAAGAAGAGTGATTACCTGGTACTGAATTGTCTGAACGCCGCGCTTTACCTCGTCTCTCAGCTGAGCTTCGGTTACGGCGGAAATTTTTTCGGCGGAAAGTCCGAGTGAAAACTCCTCGTTTTCCTTTTCAACCTTTTTTCTGATTTTTTCCCTGCTTACCTGAACAAAGGGCGCAAGGTGGGTAAGCGAAATCGACTGGCCGCCGTACTGATTTGACGCAACCTGCGCAATAATCTGGGTTGATATATTGCAGGCGGTTGAAAACGAGTGCGGCTTTTCAATCATTGTATCGCTGATAACCGTTCCGTTCTGGAGCATATCCTCAAGGTTTACAAGGTCGCAGTTATGCATATGCTGAGCGAAATAATCGGAATCGTGAAAATGAATAATTCCCGCGTCGTGCGCCTCAACAATATCCTGAGGAAGAAGTATTCTCTTTGTAATATCCTTTGAAACCTCGCCCGCCATATAGTCGCGCTGAACGGAATTTACGGTGGGGTTTTTGTTTGAGTTTTCCTGCTTAACCTCTTCGTTATTACATTCAATAAGCGAGAGAATCTGGTTATCCGTTGTATTTGCCTTACGGATAAGAGAACGGGTATAGCGGTATCTTACGTATCTTTTGGCAACCTCAAATGCGCCCTGCGCCATAATCTGGTCCTCAACGATGTCCTGAATTTCCTCAACGCTGAGAGCGCGGTTTGCCTTTGAGAGCTTAAACTCAACATATTCTGCAATTTCATTAATCTGACTCGGCGAAAGCTCCTCCTTTTCACACGAGCTGTTAGCCTTGGAAACGGCAACAATGATTTTACTTAAATCAAAATCCGCCTCCGCTCCGTTTCTCTTGATAATTTTCATAGCTGTTCTCCCTTAAGCCGTCGGTTTACTCCTTGAATGTTACAAAAAGGTTACACAATAATTGCAACATTGTATTTATAATATCAAATACTTTGTAATATGTCAATAAACAAGCACAAGATATAGTGCCAAATTTGAAAACTGTAACTTTTTTATACGAAATGTTGTTAAACGCCCAAACAGGAAAAATCGCACAAATCCCGAAAAACCGCCCTTTTTCGCCCTACAATTATTACAAATTGTAATAAAGGAGGTAAAGTCGTTGTCGGAGTTTCTCAAGCGCAGCGACGTTTTATGAAAACGGGCATATTGTCAAATTTAACAAGTGAGCAGCGCAAAAAAAGAGGTTTTATGTGCTTATAACAGAAAATAATTAAAAAACGGTATCAATTTAAATAATTTGTTGAAATTTGAAAATTAATACTATATTATATTTGTGTAATTTATTTTTGGTGGTTATGGCTATGGAACTTCTCAAAAACAAAATCCTTGCCGAGGGCGAGGTTTACGAGGGTAATATCTTAAAGGTAGACTGCTTTTTGAACCACCAGATAGATTGCGTTTTTTTATCCGAGGTAGGTAAAGAATTTCATAGATTATTCAAAGACGAGGGCATTAACAAAATCCTCACAATTGAAGCGTCCGGTATTGCTATCGGAGCTTTTGTTGCGCAGGAGTTCGGATGTCCTTTAGTTTTTGCCAAAAAGACGAAAACCAAGAATATCGCGGGCGACGTTTATACTACCCCCGTAGAATCCTTTACCCACGGTACAACCTACAATATTATGATTTCGCAAAGGTTCCTCAATAAGGGCGACAGGGTTCTTATTGTTGACGATTTTCTTGCAATCGGAAACGCGCTCAGAGGGCTTATTAAGCTTGTTGAGGAAAGCGGCGCCGAGCTTGCGGGCTGCGGAGCGGTTATTGAAAAGGGCTATCAGCACGGCGGGGACAAGCTCCGCGAAGAGGGTATTAAGGTTGAGTCCCTTGCAATAATCGAAAGTATGAACGCCGACACGGGCGAGGTTGTATTCAGATAGATTATTTGGCAGAGGTGCCTTATAATAGAAACATTTTTTAATGGAGGGAAACCAAATGAAAGTTTCAAAGAAAGTCATTGCAGTGATTCTCGCAGCAGTACTTCTTGTTGTAGCGGCGTTTGCAGGATGCAGCAAAGGCGGCGACAAAAACGAGGTTAAGGGCGAAAGCGCTGAAATCATTGCGCGTGAAGACATCAAGTCTGACGTAAAAGTTCCCGCGGACTTTAAAATCGGTCTTATCTGTCTTCATGATGAAAATTCAACCTATGACAAGAACTTTATCGACGGCTTAAAGTCTGCGGCAGCAGGTATGGGCTTAACAGACGAGCAGGTTATCGTTGTTACCAATATCGGTGAAGACGCTTCTTGTTACAACACAGCTGTTGACCTTGCTAAGAACAAGGGCTGTAAGGTTGTATTTGCTGATTCCTTCGGCCATGAATCACATATGATCAGAGCTGCTAAGGAATTCCCGGAAGTTCAGTTCTGCCACGCAACGGGCACATCTGCTAAGGGCGAAGGCCTCAAGAACTTCCACAATGCTTTTGCTGCAATCTACGAGGGCAGATATATTGCCGGCGTAGCAGCGGGTATCAAGCTTAACGATATGATTAAAGAGGGTAAGATTACTGCTGAGCAGGCTATTATCGGTTACGTTGGCGCATTTACATACGCTGAGGTTATCTCCGGTATGACCTCCTTCTTCCTCGGCGCAAGAAGCGTATGCCCGAGCGCTACGATGAAGGTTCGTTACACAGGCTCATGGTATGACCAGGCTAAAGAGCAGGAAGCTGCTACCGCTCTTATTGAAAAGGATAAGTGCGTTCTTATTTCGCAGCACGCTGACTCTCTCGGCGCTCCCACCGCTTGCGAGCTTGCAGGCGTTCCGAACGTTTCTTATAACGGTTCAACTTATTCTGCAGGTAAGAACACCTGGATTGTTTCTTCGGCAATCAACTGGGCACCTTACTTCCAGCACATTATTGAAAACACCGTTAAGGGTGAAGAAATCGAAGCTAACTGGTGCGGAACCATCGCTACAAACTCCGTAGTTATTTCCGGTATTAACCAGGACGTTGTTGACGGCGAATCAACAATCGCTGAGCTCAACAAGGTTGTTGACAAGTTCAAGGCAGGCGAGCTTCACGTTTACGATACATCAACCTTTACCGTAACGGTTGACAAGGCTAAAAACATTAACGCAAACGCAGAGGTTGATAAGGACGGCCACCTTGTTAAGTATATGGCTGACATCGACGGCGACTTCAAGGGCGACACAAACGTTGTTCATGACGGTTACTTTGACGAATCGGGTAACGACTTCCGTTCGGCTCCTTATTTCGACATCATTATTGACGGTATTACAAATATCAATACAAACTTCGGATAATATCCATTATCCAAAAACGCAAAAAATCCGTGGCAGTGGAAACGCTGTCACGGAAATTTGATTTTTAATTTGTTCAAAACGCGGAGGTAAAATATGGAAAAGACCTCATATGCACTCGAGCTGAAAGGAATTACCAAGGCATTTGGTACGAAGGTCGTAGCTAACAAGGACGTTGACCTTCAGGTAGAACACGGAGAGATTCTTGCAATTCTCGGCGAAAACGGCTCGGGTAAAACAACGCTGATGAATATGGTTGCGGGTATTTACTATCCCGACGAGGGAAGGATTTTTGTTGACGGCAAGGAGGTTGTCATCAAATCCCCGAGGGACGCCTTTGATTACAGAATCGGTATGATTCATCAGCATTTTAAGCTTATAGACGTTTTTACCGCAGCTGAAAACATAGTGCTCGGCATAGACGACGGTAAAAAGTACAACCTTAAAAGAGCAAAGCAGGATATAAAAAAGATTGTAGACCAGTACGGCTTTATTCTTGACCTTGATAAAAAGATTTATGAGATGTCTGTTTCCGAAAAACAGACTGTTGAAATAGTTAAGGTGCTTTACAGAGGAGCGGATATTCTTATTCTTGACGAGCCGACCGCTGTACTTACACCCCAGGAAACTCAGAGGCTTTTTGCCGTTCTTCGCAATATGAAGGATGACGATAAATCAATAATTATAATTACCCATAAGCTTCACGAGGTTCTTGAAATTTCCGACAGAGTTGTAACCCTTAGAAAGGGTGAAAACGTCGGAACGGTTTTAACCAAGGACGCAACCGAGGCATCGCTTACCGAAATGATGGTCGGCGAAAAAATCGATTTGAATATTGAAAGAAAAGAACCTAAAAACCCTGAACCCCGTTTGGTTGTTAAAAGACTCAACGTTAAGAATTTTGACGGCACAAACGCGCTTACCGATATATCCTTTACCGTTAACAGCGGTGAAATCTTCGGTATTGCGGGCATTTCCGGTTCGGGTCAGAAGGAGCTGCTTGAATCAATCGCGGGACTCCAGAAATGCGAAAAGGGCTCGAGTATTCTTTATACCGACTCCGACGAGGTTGAACAGCAGCTTGTAGGCAAGACCCCGAGGGAAATCAGAAAGCTCGGCGTTGCAATGAGCTTCGTTCCCGAGGACAGGCTCGGTATGGGACTTGTAGGAAGTATGGATATTACCGATAATATGATGCTTCGTTCCTATAAGAGCGGTAAGACGGAATTTCTTGACAGAAAGAAGCCCAAGAAGCTCGCCGAGGAAATTATTGACGAGCTTGAGGTTGTTACCCCGGGCGTCAGCACTCCGGTAAGGCGACTTTCCGGCGGTAACGTTCAGAAGATTCTCGTAGGCCGTGAAATCGCCCTTGAGCCGAGAGTTCTTATGGTTGCATATCCCGTAAGAGGTCTTGACATTAACTCTTCATATATGATTTATAACCTTCTTAACAAGCAGAAGGAGGACGGCGTATCCATAATCTTTGTAGGCGAGGACCTCGACGTACTCGTTGAGCTTTGCGACAGAATTATGGTTATCAACTCGGGAGAGATTACCGGTATTGTTGAGGGAAGAGGCGCCAAGAAGGACGAAATAGGCTTGTTAATGACAAAAACGAACGGAGGTGCGAAAAATGAAAAAGAATGAACCCTTGATTCGTATCACAAAACGCACCGACGTATCCGCTAAAACGGGAATTATCGTAAGAGCCGTCGCTATAATCCTTGCGCTGATTGTATGCGGTATCGTAACAAAGCTCTTTACAAGCGACGACCCGTTGTCAATTTTAAAAACAATTCTTCACGGTGCGTTCGGTAAGGGCAGAACGCTTGTAACAATCCACGACGTGGCAATTCTGCTTTGCGTATCCCTTGCGGTAACGCCCGCGTTCAGAATGCGCTTCTGGAATATCGGTGCTGAAGGACAGGTTCTTATGGGAGCCCTTACAACGGCGATGTGTATGTTCTACCTCGGCGGAAAGGTGCCGGATTCGCTGCTGATTATTATTATGGCGGTATGCGCAATCTTAACTGCGTGTATATGGGCAGTTATCCCCGCGTTCTTCAAGGCGCAGTGGGGAACTAACGAAACGCTGTTTACGCTTATGATGAACTATGTTGCAATACAGCTTATCGAATATTTCTTAAAGATTGCCGACAAGACCGGCTCAAACGTTGTAGGACCTAACCTTCTCTCACACGGCTGGTTCCCGCAGCTTTTCCACACTGATTATATTCTCAACATTATTATAGTTGCGATTATTACCGTTGTTCTTCATATTTATCTTAAACAAAGCAAACACGGTTATGAAATTCTCGTAGTCGGTGAAAGCGAAAACACGGCGCGTTATATCGGAATTAACGTTAAAAAGGTAATTATCCGTACCATGGCGCTTTCGGGTGTTATCTGCGGTATCGCAGGTCTCCTTATTGTCGGCGGCTCGTCCCACTCGATTGATTCAAACATAGCGGGCGGACGCGGCTTTACCGCAATTATGGTTAGCTGGCTGGCTAAATTTAATCCGGTTTATATGGTTTTAACGTCTCTTTTACTTGTATTTCTCAGCCGTGGAGCTGACGAGGTATCTTCAAAGTTCGGACTTAACGCCGACTTTTCCCAGATACTGACGGGTATTATCCTGTTCTTTATCATCGGATGTGAATTCTTCATTAACTATCAGGTTCATTTCAGAGACAGTAAAAAAGCAAAGGAGGAAAAGTAAATGGACATTATTTTTCAGTTCATCTCCCGCTCAATTATGCAGGGTACGCCTCTTTTGTACGGTGCAACCGGCGAAATCATTACCGAGAAATCGGGTAACCTTAACCTCGGTATTCCCGGAATTATGTACGTAGGAGCGATTTCGGGCGTTATAGGAGCTTTCTTCTATCAGTCAAACACGAACAGCATTAATACCTTCCTCGCGGTTTTAATTCCGTTTCTTGCAAGTATTATCGGTTCGCTTCTGGTAACCCTTGTTTATTGCTTTTTAACTATTACTTTAAGAGCAAATCAAAACGTAACCGGTCTTGCAATTACTACCTTCGGCGTGGGCTTCGGAAACTTTTTCGGCGGCTCGTTAATCAAGGTAGTAAAGAGCGACGTTCCGTATCTTGCATTAACCGAGGTTGCAACTGCGTTTAAAAAGACGCTTCCGTTTGCAAACGGTATGAGCTCGTTTGGAAAAATGTTTTTCTCCTACGGCTTTATGGTATATCTTTCAATTATTATTGCCGTAATAGCAAGTGTAGTTCTTAAGAGAACAAGGCTCGGACTTCAGCTCAGAGCTATCGGCGAAAGCCCTGCAACCGCTGACGCAGCAGGTATTAACGTAAACGCGTATAAGTATTTCGCAACCGCTATCGGCGGCGTAATCGCAGGACTCGGCGGACTCTATTACGTAATGGATTACAGTAACGGAATCTGGTCAAATAACGGCTTCGGCGACAGAGGCTGGCTCGCTATTGCGATTGTTATTTTTGCAATATGGAAGCCCGATTTTGCAATACTCGGTTCGTATGTATTCGGCGCGCTTTATATTCTTTTCAACTATATCAGCGTACCGATGACGTATATTCCGCTTATTCAGATGCTGCCCTACGTTGTAACGATTATAGTTCTTGTAATTGTATCAATGCGTAAGAAGAAGGAAAACCAGCCCCCCGAGGCGCTCGGACTATCATATTTCCGAGAAGACAGATAATTAAAAGCTTAGAGGCGCTTGTCTCTAAGCTTTAAATGATAAGGTGATATTATGGCACAGTTAATTAACGACATTAATGAAATTCTTGTTTCAAAGGAGGAGCTTGACGCTATTAACAAGCGACTCGGCGAACAGATTACAAAGGACTATAAGGATAAAAACCTTCTTGTTGTCGGTATTTTAAAGGGCTCAATCTACTTTATGACCGACCTTACAAGATATATCGACCTTCCGCTTAAGCTTGATTTCCTTGCGGTTTCAAGCTACGGCGGCGGAACCCGCTCCTCGGGTATAGTTAAGATAGTTAAGGATATTGATATAGAGCTTGAGGGCTATGACGTGCTTCTTATTGAGGATATTCTCGACAGCGGAAGAACCCTTCAGTACGTTACCGAAATGCTTAAAACAAGAAGAGCAAATTCAATTAAGGTTTGCACCCTTCTTGACAAGCCCGAAAGAAGAGTTGTTGACCTTAAGCCCGATTATATTGGTTGCAGCGTCCCCGACGAATTTGTAGTCGGCTACGGACTTGACTATGACCAGAAGTACCGTAACCTTCCTTATATAGGCTCGCTCAAAAGAGAAATATACGAATAAAAAAATCGCCTCACCTTTTCGGTGAGGCAGTTTTTTATTTATTCCAGTTGTCAATTTGTTTTCTCAGCCAGTTGCACCAGCCGTCTACGCCTTCGCCCGTTTTGGCGGAAATGAAGAAGATTTCCGCGTTCGGGTTAAGGCGTTTTATTCTTTCAACAACTGCGTCGTCGTCAAAATCAAATACGCTCTTTGTATCAATTTTATTAATCAGAACGCAGTCGCAGATTGAGAACATAAGCGGATATTTAAGCGGCTTATCGTCGCCCTCGGGCACGGATAAAATCATTGCGTTTTTGCTTGCGCCCGTATCAAATTCGGCAGGACAAACAAGATTTCCGACATTTTCAAGAACGATAAAATCAAACTCGTCTGCGTCGATGTTGTCAAGTCCCTGCTTTGTCATACCCGCGTCAAGGTGGCACATACCGCCCGTGTGGAGCTGGATTGATTTTGCTCCCGTTTCGGCAATTGTTCTTGCGTCAACGTCGGAGTCGATATCCGCCTCCATAACGCCGATTTTGTACTCGTCCTTAAGGCGGGCGATAGTCTGCTTTAAGGTTGTGGTTTTACCGCTTCCGGGCGAGGA
>JAFSZK010000024.1 GCA_017458975.1 Eubacterium sp.
AAGCAGTTTTGGCAAAATCATTTTAGGTCATAACGGCATAATAAAACCGTCTTCATACTTGCGTATTCAGACGGTTTTTTATGTTGTTAGGGGCAAAAGGATAAAGCCAAAACCTAACCTTCTTTATGACGGGCGCCCCAACGGCGGTTTGTTTTTATAATTATCGGATATTTTTAATAAGTCTTAGAATATTCATATTATTTTCGTAATTATAGGAATATTCGTCAGCCGTTTCAAAGGTTATATATTTCCCGAGTCCGCCGACCGTATGTTCATAGTCGTACTCGCTGAGTTCAAGAATCTTTTTCGTCGGGTCGTATTGCTCGCCTTCGTCGGTAAAGGTCATTTCAACCCTGTCGGAAACCTCAAGTCTGAGCTCAACCCTGCCCTTTGTATCCTGATAGGAATCGGTTTTAATTATAATCTCATTTTCGGGTATACCGCTCGCTTCACAAATCATTTTCCTTGCAAGCAGCTCTGCGCCCACGCTTCTGAGTCTGTCCTTTTCAAAACGAAAGCCGTTAACTCTTTCTTTTTTATCCTTGCTCATAAGCGAGAAATAATAATCGTATTCCTCGCTTTTTATATCGTTAATGTCAATAATTTTATACATTTTTTTAATCCGTAGAATTATTATAACACATTATTTAAACGGATTTTCGGTTTTATACGGAATTCCTTCCGGCTGATTGTAGGAAATGTCATCAACCCCGAGGAAGCGTAATACCTCAAAGAGCGCCCTTCCGTAGTGACCGAACGCAACCGCGCCGTGGTGCGGAAAATGCTTTTCGATAAGCACGTGGCGGTAAAAGCGTCCCATCTCTTTAATTGCAAAAACGCCGATTCCGCCGAAGGAGCCCGTCGGAACGTCAAGTATTTCGCCCTCGGCAATATAGCTTCTCAATACTCCTTCGCTGTCGCACTGAAGGCGGTAGAAGGTTATATCTCCCGCTGCAATATCGCCCTCAAGCGTACCTCTTGTGAAATCGGGCTCGCTGCCTTCGGGTTCAAGGAGTCTGTGCTGAATAAGCTGGTATTTAACCGCTCTGTCGGCGCACATTTTACAGCTCGGAGTATTTCCGCAGTGGAACGCCATAAAGGTATCTGTAAGCGAATAATCACTCTTGTCCTTTATCTCTTTTTCGTAAAGAGATGCGGGAACGGAATTATTAATATCAAGAAGAGTAACGGCGTCCTCCGATACGCAGGCGCCTATATATTCCGAAAGCGCTCCGTAGATATCAACCTCACCCGCAACGGGAATACCGCGGCTTGCAAGACGGGAGTTAACGTAGCAGGGCTCAAAGCCGAACTGTTCGGGAAAAGCAGGCCAGCACTTATCGGCGAATACAACGTACTCCCTTGCGCCCTTATGCTCCTCAGCCCAGTCAAGAAGAGTAAGCTCAAACTGCGCCATACGCGGCAGCATTTCGGGATAATTATTGCCCGTCGTACCGAGCTCCTTTGCCATATCCTCGCAAACCTCGGGGATACGGGAATCGTTTTCGTGCGCTTTATAAGAAACAAGAAGGTCAAGCTCGCTGTTTTCTTCAATTTCAACTCCGAGCTCATATAAGCCCTTTATCGGCGCGTTGCAGGCAAAGAAATCCTGCGGACGCGGACCGAAGGTAATTATTTTAAGCGCCTTAACTCCGATTACCGCTCTTGCAATCGGGATAAAATCAGCTATCATTTTTGCAATATCGTCCGCCGTACCCACGGGATAGGAGGGAATATATGCGTCAAGATGTCTCATTGCAAGATTATATGAACAGTTAAGCATACCGCAAAACGCGTCGCCCCTGCCGTTAATCAAATCTCCGTCGCCCTCAGCGGCAGCAACGTACATAACGGGACCGTCAAATTTTTCGGCAATAAGCGTTTCGGGCGTTTCGGGTCCGAAATTTCCGAGAAATACAACAAGCGCGTTACATTCTTCAAGCGTAACGTCGGTAAGCGCGTCAAGCATATCAAGCTCGTTTTCAACCGTAACGGGACATTCGTAGAGGCTGCCTTTACACGCCTTAACAATTGCCTCACGGCGTTTTACCGAAAGTTCAATCGGGAAGCAGTCGCGCGATACGGCGATTATTCCGAGCTTTACTTCGGGGATGTTTTTCATAATGTTTCCTCCTTATAAAATGGTTTTAAAAGCGGATAAAGCTTTTTATATTTTTCGTACTTTTTCTTATATATTCCGGTTAAAGCTTCATCGGGCTTAACCGTAAATTCAATCTCAGGGGAGGCGTTCATACCTGCTGCAAGGAGCGCGCCTCCGAGCGCGGGGCCCTCGTTTTTAATAACGGAAAGCTCGGTATTAAGAACGGCGGATAGAATTTTCATCCATTCACTGCTCTTTACGCCACCGCCGCAGACGGTTGCCTTTTCGGGTTTATCGGGGCAAAGCTCAATACAATCCTTAATAGCAAACGCTACTCCCTCAAAAACCGCTCTTTGCATATCCTCTCTCGAGGTCGCGTGGGTAATTCCTACAAATGCACCCTTAATATCTCCGTCGTTGTGGGGGCATCTTTCGCCCGAAAGATAAGGGAGAAAGTATAATTCCGCCTCAGGGTTTCCGACTCCGACGTTGTATGGCGTTTCAAATACCCTTTCGTTAAGCCATTTATTACAGCTTGCGGCAGAAAGAATACAGCCCATAAGATGGTATTTTCCGTTTGCGTGACAAAATGAGTGCAGGGCGGGATTTTCCGTTTTAACGTAATTATTCGTCGGAATAAATACCGTTCCGCTCGTTCCGAGCGAGATATTGCAACCTCCCGCGCTTACGGTATTCGTACCTATCGCCGCCGCGGCGTTATCGCCCGCGCCCGCAACAACCCTTGCGTTTAAGCCGAAAAGATTTGTACTTCCTATAACGTCACAGCTCTCGTATACCTCGGGTAAATACCCTTCATCTATGCCGAGAATTTCAAGCATTTCCCCCGACCACTTTCGCCTTTCAACGTCAAAATAAAGCGTTCCCGAAGCGTCGCTTACGTCGGTTGCAAAATTTCCGGTAAGTCTGTAATTTATGTAGTCCTTCGGCAGGCAAATCTTTTTGCACCGTCTGAAAATTTCGGGCTCGTTGTTTTTAACCCACAGAATTTTCGGAGCGGTAAAGCCGGCAAAAGCGATATTGCCCGTATATTTTTGTAAAAGCTCTTTACCGATAACGTTATTGAGATAATCTGTTTCCTTGCCCGTTCTCGTGTCGTTCCATAGAATTGCAGGGCGCAGCACGTTATCCTTTTCGTCAAGCATAACAAGTCCGTGCATCTGCCCTCCGACGCCTATTCCCTCTACGTCGGCTTTATCAATTTCCGCCGTGAGCTCCTCAACACCTTCGCTCACTGCGCTCCACCAGTCCTCGGGATTCTGCTGGCTGTAATTCGGCTTCGGAAAAAAGAGCGGATATTCCTTTGAAACCGTTTTTATTATTTCGGCATTTGAGTCTGTTAAAACAAGCTTCGCTGCCGAGGTGCCGAGGTCAATTCCTATATAGTATTTCATAATTTCACTTCTTCTGTATTTTCACAGTCCTGACCTACAAAGAAGGTGTAATTATCCTCAAGATACCAACTTCCGCTTTCAGGGCTGTAGAATTTCAAATCGTCTTTTTTTACGGCGAGCTTTACGTTTACGCTTTCACCCGCTTTAACAAATACCTTTTTAAAGCCCTTGAGAAGCTTTACGGTATTATCCGAAGCGGCGTAAACCTGAACGACGCTTTTTCCGTCGTATTCACCCTTATTAGTAATCTTAAGTGAAAATTCAATTTCCTCTTTGCCGTCCTTCGCCTTTATGTTTTTAAATTCAAATTCCGTATACGAAAGACCGAAGCCGAAGGGGTAAGCTGCTTTCTTATTCTCGTTTTCAAGAAGCGTATATCCGTGGTAATAGCCGTATGTAATATCCCTTGTTTTTGAGCTCGGGAAGAGGAAATCGGGATAATCCTTTTCATCCTTGGCAACGGTGAACGGCATATGACCGCAGAAATTAGCCCTGCCCGACAGCAGCTCAGCGAGCGCGTTTCCGCCCTCCATACCGCTGTAAAACGAGTGAAGAATTGCATTTGCTTCGTCCTTCCACTCCTCAATTACATAGGCGCTTCCGCCGATAATGTTTACAATAACCTTATCAAAAGCGGCACAGGCTTTATGTATAAGCTCAACCTCCTCCTTCGGAATTCTCAGCGAATATCTGTCTCCGCCGAGCGCCTTTTCGGTTACGTCGTCGCTCTTAGAAAAATTCGCAAGGTTTTCGCCCTCCTGCTTATAATCGCTTCCGACGCACAGAACCACCGCGTCGCATTTCTTTATTTCATTTTCCTTTTCGGTAAAGTCCGTACCCTCGCATAAAACGGTATTCTCTTTTCCGAATACGTTGCAAAAGCCCTCATAGGGCGTTACCGTATACGGCGCAAACACCGAGCTTGAGCCGTGGTCGCCTACGTTGATTTTATCGGCGTAGCGTCCGATAAGCGCAACCCTCTTTTCACCCGTAAGAGGAAGGACTCCGTCGTTTTTAAGAAGCACGCTGCCCTCGAGCGCCGCCCGTTTTGCAAGCTCGGTATGCTTTTTGCAGGCGATTACCGATTTCGGGGTATGTTTTATCCTCGGCGTGATTTTAATAAGTCCTCTTAAAATACTTTCGACCGAAGCGTTAACGTCGTTTTCGCTGATTTTTCCGAGCTTTAAGTCAAGCGGCAACGCGGCGTAATGCATAATCTGGGGCATTTCGATATCAAGCCCCGCTTTAAGCGCCCTTGACGAATTTCTAACTCCCATTAAGAAGTCGGAAATAGTGAAGCCCTCAAAGCCCCACTGCTCCCTCAACACGTCCTTTAAAAGATATTTGCTTTCACAGCAATGCTCGCCGCGGAAAAGATTATATGCTCCCATAATTGACATCGCGCCCGCGTCAACGCACGCCTTAAAATGAGGAAGATACACCTCATGCATTGTCTTTTCGTCGGCAAGAACGTTAACGTCAAAGCGGATATTTTCAATGCTGTTTACCGCAAAGTGCTTGGGGCAGGCTATTACGCCCTTATCCTGAACGGCTCGTGTAAGCGCAGCGCCCATTTTGCCGAGGAGGAAGGTATCCTCGCCGTAGGTTTCCTGTGCTCTGCCCCAACGCGGATTACGAAGAAGGTTAATGCATATTCCCGCAAAATAGTTTCCGCCCTGGGCAACAACCTCGTCGGCAATTGCAGAGCCGATTTCGTATTCAAGCTCCTCATCAAACGAAGCGCCCCTTGCCATAGATACGGGAAAACAGGTGCTGTTACCCATAACGACTCCCCTCGGTCCGTCGGAAAACGCAACCGCGGGAATACCGAGCCTTTTAACTCCGCCGCTCAGACAGGGACGGCAATTATACTTTTGTCCCTTTGTAATAAGGTCAAAGCCGTTACGAAGAAAAAACCTCTGCCCTGAAAGCATATGCAGCTTTTCGCCGAGCTTCATTTCAGCGCACAGCTCGTTTGCAACTTTTCTTAACGTTTCGTCGCTCGGGCTTGAATAATACCTTTTAACCGCTTCGTTAAAATTCATAATGCCGCTCCTTTATTTTAGAATAATCTATTCTTATTATAATGTATTGAGTCTGATTAATCAAGACTTCCTAAAGCAACATATAAGACAAAAAGAATATAAAATATCGGTTGAATTAAACCGACGCTTAGTTTATAATACAAATTAAGAAATCATTAACAGGGAGGATATAATGGAAAGGATTACTACCGAAAAGCTCCGCTTTGTTGACGAGAGCTCAAGAACAAGAATTTTTAACGGTATGAATATTGACGACAAGTTAATAGACCAAAAGGAATTCCGATATAATTTAGACGAGAATTTCTTTAAAAAATATAAATCAAGAGGTCTTGACATTATCCGCCTTGCCGTAACGTGGCAAAACCTTGAGCCCGAAATGGGAAAATACAACGAGGGATACCTTAAATCAATCGACTCAATTTTTGCCCTTGCCGAAAAATACGAAGTTTATATTCTTCTTGATATGCACCAGGATATTTATTCGGGAAACGGCGGAAAAAGCGTAGGCGACGGAGCTCCCGAGTGGGCGGTAATTACCGACGGCGCAAAGCCGAGAATGCCTGTTTTTGTATGGGCTGACGGTTATTTCTTCGGTCGATGGGTACATAATTCCTTTGACCATTTCTGGAATAACGACTGCGTAAACGGAAAGGGACTTCAGGACTGTTACTGCGAGCTGTGGCAGATGCTTGCAAAACGCTACGGCGACAGCCCTGCTCTCTTTGGCTTTGACCTGATGAACGAGCCCTTCCCCGGCTCCGACAGCAAAAGGATGTTTGCCCGTCTTGTCGGAGGAGTCGCAAAAACAATTATGTTTAACAAAAAGGTTAACCGTCCCAAGTTCTTTAAATCAGCTGTTAAGGGTGATACGCGCACATTACTTGACTGTATCGGCGGAGATGTAATAAGGGACGCGGTGCATAAGGTTGACCCGCTTTCAGCTCAGTTCGACTATAAAAAATATTCCCCCTTCCTTAATAAGACCGCCACGGCTATAAGAGAGATTACCGACAACGGAATTATTATGATGGAGCAAAGCTATATATGTAACAGCGGCGTAAGACAATCCGCTCCTCCGATTAAGGTAAACGGAAAGCGAGAGCCGAATCAGTGCTTCGGTCCTCATTCCTACGACTTTGCGGTAGATACCCCGCTTTATCAATACGCAAACGCAAGCAGGGTTAAGGCGTTCTTTAACGAGATGTATAACACCCAGATGAGACTCGGCGTTCCCTGTATCGTCGGAGAGTGGGGAGGCTGCAGCGATAATAACGATACCTCATGGTTCCCCCACGCATTTGAGCTTCTCGACTATTTTGACGAAAAGCAATGGGGTCAGATGTATTGGTGCTATCACGACGAGCCGCTTGACGCTGCGCTTATGGATATGCTTTGCAGAACTCATCCCGTTGCGGTTGCGGGAACGATTGAAAAATACGGCTATGACCGTGAAAACAAAATTTTTACTCTTAAATTCAATGCGGATAAAAAGGGCGAAACGATTATATTTGTTCATAAGCCCTTTACCTGCGATACAAAGCATAAGGTAATCGAAAGCTATGAAAACGGCGCAAGCCTCGTTTCGTTTAAGACCGATGCGGGCGAGCACGAAATTGAAATTAAAATAACCGACTGAGGAGGTACGGATATGGCAAAAATATTAGGAAACGCACTTAAAAACATCCCCTGGCAGGATAAGCCCGAGGGATACCGTTATCCCGTATGGAGATATACCGAAAATCCTATTATTACAAGGGACGATTTGTTTTTTGCAAACAGTATTTTTAACTCCGCGGTCGTACCCTTCGGCGACGGCTTTGCGGGAGTTTTCCGCGTTGACGACAGAACGAGATACCATAATATCGTAATGGGTACAAGCAAGGACGCCATCCACTGGGAGCTCGATGAAAAGGTTATCTTTAACGGCTATGACCCGAGGCTTTGCGAAATTGACGGAAAATACTATCTTACATGGGTTAATCTTACCCCGAACGGAACAACAATCGGCGTTGCCGTAAGCGAGGATTTCAAGGAGTGGACCCAGCTTGAGGACGCTACCTATCCCGTAGCGAGAAACGGCGTTCTCTTTCCGAGAAAAATCGGCGGCGAATATGCGCTTCTCGTTCGCCCGTGTGACAGAGGACATACGCCCTACGGCGATATTTTCCTTCAGTACAGCAAGGATTTAACCTACTGGGGCAAGTACCGCTTCGTTATGAAGCCCGAAAAGTTCTGGGAAAAAACAAAAATCGGCGCAGGTCCGACTCCCATTGAAATTGACGAGGGCTGGCTTCTTTTCTACCACGGCGTATTAACAAGCTGTAACGGCTTTACCTACAGTATGGGCGCGGCAATCCTTGACAGGGATGACCCGTCAAAGGTGCTCCACAGAGCGGACAGCTTCCTTCTTGCTCCCCACGAGCTTTATGAAACTGTCGGCGACGTGCCGAACGTTGTATTCCCCTGTGCGGCTTTAACCGACGCCGAAACGGGAAGAATAGCGCTTTACTACGGCGCTGCGGATACAACCGTCGCTCTTGCGTTTACAACGGTAGACGAGGTTGTAAGCTATATAAAAGAACACGATATAATAAAATAAAAGAAGCTGACTGAGGGACGCCCCTCAGTCAGCTTCTTTTATTCTTTTTCTTGCTTCAAAAATTGAAATGTTTTCTTTTATCGCAAGGTCCTTTATATCCTCAAATTCAATTTTTTCCTTTTCCTCGCCGTAGCCCTCGCTTCTTTTAATATGAACTCCCGCGTCCTCGCGGATTTCGCGTTTCAGGGTGTATCTCGACGGGGTGTATTCCCTTATGCCGATTGTTGAGGTGTGGCGGAAAAGTAAGCGTACAAACCTCTCTCTTTCGCCCGATTCACAAAGCACCGTAAGCATATACGCCGGTCTGCCCTTTTTCATAAATACGGGAGTTGTAAAGGCGTCCCTTGCGCCTGCGTTCATAAGAACCTGAACGGCAAAGCCGATTTCCTCGCCCGTCATATCGTCAACATTGCACGAAAGCTCGACGACCTCGCTTTCATAAAGATATGCCCTGAGGATATTCGGCGCGGAGTCAAATTCCTTCTTTCCTGCCGAGACGCCGGTTTTAACGTTTTTATCAAATCTTGCCGAGGAGGAAAAATCATTTGCAAAATACTTAATCAGCGCCGCTCCCGTCGGAGTGCAAAGCTCACTTTGAATATCGCTTTTATAACAGGGAACGCCGTTTATAATCTTTTCGGTTGCGGGGGCGGGCACGGGCATAATACCGTGAGCGCACTTAACCGTACCGTTTCCGAGATTTATAGGCGAGGCAATAATTTTTTCGGGAGCAAGACGGTTAACAAGGTACGCCACCGCCGTTACGTCGGCAATTGCGTCAAGCATACCGAGCTCGTGAAAATGAACCTCGCCGACCTCTTTTCCGTGTACCTGAGCCTCAGCCTCGGCAATGATTTTATAAACCGCCTTTGCGTCCTCCTTTACCTTTGAGGGGGCGTTTATTTTATCGATTATTTCGAACACATCTTCGAGGTGCCTGCCGTGGTGATGCGAATAATGTCCGCCGCCCGGCTCCTCCTCTTTTCCGTCAATTATAACGCTCACTCCGAGCGCACCGATACCGCAGGAGCTTCTTTTCTCAAGCTTAAAAACCGTATCGGGTATGTTAAGAGAATTGAGTTCGTTTTCAATTCCGGTTTTATTTTCAAACAAATCCGCAAGCGCCGCGGTCAGCATATCTCCCGAAGCGCCCATATTGCACTCTAAATATAAATTCATTTTTCACTCCGCATTTTATTAATCATACCCGCCGTGTAGCCTGCTCCGAAGCCGTTATCAATATTAACCGCGGTAACTCCGCTCGCGCAGGAATTAAGCATTGAAAGAAGCGCGGCAAGCCCTTTAAAGCTTGCGCCGTAGCCCACGCTTGTAGGTACTGCGATTACGGGCACGTCAACCATACCGCCGATAACGCTTGCAAGAGCGCCCTCCATACCCGCAACGGCAATAACTGCATTTGCGCGCGTGAGCACCTCGGCGTTATCCATAAGTCGGTGGATTCCCGAAACGCCCACGTCGTAAAGTCTTACTACCTTATTTCCGTAATACTCGGCGGTAAGCGCCGCCTCCTCTGCAACGGGAATATCGCTTGTGCCGCCCGTTGCAATAACTATGCACCCGCGAGAGCAGTCTTTATTTCTTTTTCCCGCAATACCGATTTTTGAAAGCTCGTGATAAAACAGAGGAATTCCGTTTTCTTCAAGGAGCTCCGCCGCGCTTTTATTCATACGCGTTATAAGCACCGAGCTTTCGCCGTGCTCTAAAATATGGGATACTATTTTAAGTATCTGAGAGTCGGTTTTGCCCGCTCCGTAAATTACCTCGGCAGCTCCCTGACGAACCCCTCTGTGGGTGTCGATTTTAGCAAAATCCAAATCGTCATAGGGCGCGGTTTTTATTTTCAGAAGCGCGTCGTCGACCGATATTTCTTCATTTTTTACGGCTTCAAGAAGCGCTCTCATTTCTTCCTTATCCATCGCTTTTCCTTTCGTCGGGGCTCACGCTGACCCCGTTATAATATTTCTTAAGCGAAGCTGTAATATCGTTTTTCTTTTCGTTAAATATTTCAAAATCCTTTTTCGACAGTTCCAAAAGGGCGTCGCCGCCGCGGTATCTTACCCTGAAATCCTTAAGCCCGAAGGCAAAAAGCGCATTTTCGGCAAGCTCGGTTTTTTCCAAAAGCTCTTTTGTAATAGCCGTTCCCGCAGGAACCCTTGTTGCAAGACACGCGTAGGAGGGCTTATCGCTTACGGGAAGGTTGTTCTCCCTTGCGATTTTTCTTATTTCAGCCTTTGTAAGTCCGCACTCCTTAAGCGGGGACTTAATGCCGTACTCGGCGAGCGCTTTTGTACCCGGTCTGTCGGAAATATCATCGCTCGCATTAGTACCGTCGCAAAAAACGGAAAAGCCGTCCTGCTTCGCTTTTTCGCAAAGCGCTCCCATTATTTCCCTTTTACAGTAATAGCATCTTTCCCGACTGTTTTCGCATACCTTTTCAAAGGCGAGTATATCCTTTTCAATTATTTCAAGCTCAACGCCGAGCTGCTTTGCAATTATTACTGCGTCCCCGAGCTCAAATTCGGGCTGAAACTGCGATTTGACAAAATATGCTTTTACTCTTTTTGAATACCTCTTTGCAAGAAGAAGCAATACCGCCGAATCAACGCCGCCCGAAAAGGCAACGGCAATTTCAGGATTTTCTTTAAAAAATTCTTTGGCTTCCATTATTATCACCTATCAGATAATAACATATTGTGTTGACAAAATAAAGATATTGTTAAACAAAAAGCACCGAGCCTTCGGTGCTGTGTTTTTATTATTCAATTGTAATGATATCCGAGAAGCCCGTAACCTCAAAAATCTCATTAACAATCTCATTAACTCCCGTAACCTTCATTTTTCCGCGGGTGTTCATTGCCTTTTGAGCGGAAAGCAGAATACGGAGTCCTGCGGAGGAAATATAATCGAGCTTTGAAAAATCAAAGATAAGCTCGTCAATACCCTCAATCTCCTCCTTAACGGCTGCGTCAAGCTGAGGCGCCGTCGTAGTTTCAAGTCTTCCTTCAACCTCAAGAGTAAGCGAGGTTCCTTTTTTGATTTTATTAATATCCATAATATTGCCTCCACGTGCAGATGTATCAGTTATATGTTATATTCTATACTTTTTTTAATTATAAGTCAATCATTTATTTTGTAAAAAAATTATATAGCCTTTCGGTATAATCGGGCGCCGTATCGTATACCGCGTGACCGAAGGAGGAATACAAATAAGCTTCAAAATCCTCCTTGTCGCTCAGCAGCGCTTCAAGCTCCTTAAAAGCCTCTTCTCCGAGTACCCCGTCGCTGTCGTCGCCTGTTAAAAGAAGCGGACAATTAATATTTTCAAGCTTATCGGTAACGTCAAAGCCGAGCGTACCCCTTGCAAGAATAATAAAGCGTTTTAAATCCTCGTCGCTTACCGTTTTTGCCATTTCCTTAAAGGTATCCTTAAAGCTTTCAAAAACGTTTTCGGGATAAACTCTTTTTCCGAAGGACAGATAAAGTCCTTCGCAATCCGCCTTTTCGGCAAGTGAAATCCACTCTTTAATAACGCCGCTTCGGCTTTCACTTACGCGTGCCGCCGTCGACCCGAGGGCGAGCCTGCTTACAAGCTCGGGATAATCAAGCGCAAGACACATTGCAATCATACCGCCCTGCGACGCGCCGAAAATACAGGCGTCTTTAATACCGAGGGTCTTCATAGCCCCTGCGGTATCGTTGCCCATATCGTAAACGCTGTAGCTCCCGGGAAGGTCTTTTCTCCGCTCAAAAAGATAAACGGTAAATTCGTTTTTAAACAGCCCGTACTGCTTTTCTATTGCGGGTGCAAGAGGGATAAGACTCTGTACGCTGAGTCCCGGAAGGATTACCAAAGCCTTGTCGCCCGAGCCGAATTTTACATATTCAGTTTCAAAGCCTTCGCATTCGGCTGAGTCGGTAATAAAGCTCATTTTAAGTCCTTTTAAATAATGCTCTTTTTCATTGTAAAGATATTCTTTGAATCCTCATAAGCATATGAAACAAAGTCCATATTCTTTTTAACAAGGAATATTCCGAGTCCGCCGATTTGTCTTTCCTCGGCTGAAAGCGAGATGTCGGGGTCGGTTTTTTCAAGAGGATTGTACGGCGTACCGCTGTCCTTAACAACGATTATAACGTCGTCGCCCTCTCTTGATACCTCAATTTCCGCCTTGCCGATTTCGTCACCGTAGGCGTAATTTGCAATATTAACATATATTTCCTCAAGCGATAAATCAATTTTCGCCTGATTTTTCATTGAGCACTCGTTTTCCTCAAGATATCCGTCAACGAAATCAATAACGGTATCAAGATTTTCAAGTGTTGCGTCAACCTTTATTTTCTTCATATTATTACTCTTATTATCCTTCATCTAAATACAGAGCATTGTTAAATCGTCAAACTGAGACGCGTCGCCTACAAATTCGTCAACGCTGCTGCGAACTCCCTTTAATACGTCTTTCGGCGTACCCGAAGCGTTTTCGTTAAGCGCTCTGAGCATTCTGTCCTGGGTAAACATACTATTATTTTTGTCCGTAGCCTCGGGAACTCCGTCGGTATAAATAAAGAGCTTATCGCCCTTGTCGAGCTGAATTTCAAAGTCCTTGTATTTCACGCCCTTCATTGCGCCGACGGCTAAATTATGCCTCGTTTTATAAAGCTCAAAGGTGCCGTCCTTTTTACATATCGCCGCGTCGTCGTGACCTGCGTTAGCGGCAATAATCTTACCCGTAGGTATTTCAAGAACTGCGAGGAAGAGCGTGACAAACATATCCGCCTTGTTGTGGTCACAGATATTATTATTAACAAAGGTAAGTATCTCGGCGGGAGTTCCGCCCATAAGCGTTCTGTCGCTTACAAGAATATTTGTTACCATCATAAACAGCGCCGCGGGAATACCCTTACCCGAAACGTCGCCTATAACAAACGCAAGATGGTCGTCGTCGATAAGGAAGAAATTATAGAAATCTCCGCCGATTTCCTTTGCGGGGTCCATTGAAGCGTAAATGTCAAACTCGGCTCTTTCCGGAAAGGCGGGAAAAATATTCGGAATTGAGTTTTCCTGAATCGTTTTTGCAATGGTTAACTCCGCGCCCATTTTTTCCTTTTCGGCGGTAATGCTTGTAAGATTATCAATGTATTTAAGCATATCCGTCTCCATTTTATCAATGGAGGACGCGAGTGCCGATATTTCGTGAATATTGCTTTTAACCTCAAAGCTCTCACCCTTTGCATTTTCCTTTGCAAAACGGGTTGCCTCCGCCGATATTTTACTAAGCGGATTAACAAACTGCTTTCTGCTGTACGAAGCAAAGAAAAGCGCAAATAAAACGGCAAAGCCGAGCGCGGTAAATCCTACCTTCGCCATATACTTGTCCCTTACCGTATCGAGCTCCTTCATAGGTCGCTGGATACACATAAGGCTGACAACCTTGCCGCCCGAATCCTTTATGGGAACAAGAGTTGTAATGTGGGGCGGAGCGCCTCTAAGGTCCTTTGTACGGTAAACGGTTCCGTATTTAAGAGAGTTTTCGTAAATATCCTTATAAATCCTTACGTACTCATCGTTGGTAGTATCCTGCTGATAACCGATTTCCCACGGAGTATACGGGGTATCCTTACCTACGGAATTGAAAACTGAGGTAAATCTTCCGTAGTCCGAGGTGTCAACCTTAATAACGTAAACTATGGAAACGTTCATCTTGTCGCAGTAGCTGTCAAGATATTCGCGGGTTTGCTTGTACTCGGCAGATTTTCCGCCCTCGGCAAGATACCTGTCAATATTATCCGCTATTACAAGCGTTGCCGCCGTGTCCGCAATATGATAGGTCGTATCGGCATATTCTCTTTTAAACGCGTTTGTAAAGCTGACGTAGCCGATAGTACTTACGATAATACTGAAAATCAGCATTAACAAAACAATGCTTCCGATAATATTCGTCGCCAGACTTGTACGCATTTTGGCAAGTTTCATATTTTACTTCACCGGCTTTCTTAAAACGTCGTAATTAAGCATATTGTTTTCTTCAGCCTGTCTTATTAATTCAAGCTGCATTAACGCGCCGTCAAAGGCGGTTGCAAAGAAATCAAATAAGATATCAAGCGCAATTACAATTGCAAGCGCTTCGCCTGGTATGCCGAGCTGAGCGAATATTACCGTATACGCTGCAATCGCGCCGCCGGGAACGGGGGGAGTTGCAATAGCGACAAAGGTACATATAACTATCGCAAGAAGAAACCACATAATTGATACGTTTACCTTATAGTAAGACGCCATATAAATTGCGCATACCATAAAGTTAATAGCGGTTGTCGGCATAAACACAACGCCGCCTACGGGTTGACCGAACTCAACAAATCTTTTATTAAGTCCCATTTTTCTGTTAAGGCTTTCGGCACACTCACCGTTTGCCGCAACGGAGGAGGCGGTACCGAAGCCGATAAGGAAGGTCGGTATCATCTTCTTAATAAGAACGTTCACTTTGACCTTTTCCCTGAAGCATATATAGAACAAATTACCGAGGAACAGCGCCGCCGAAACGCCGATAAACGCGACGATAGGTCTCCACATACTGATAAAGGTTTTTGCGTTTCCGCTCCAAATCATATCAAGAAGCACTATAAATATGAATACGGGCAAAAGCCTGCATATAAGCGAGGTCATATAAACAATAATGCTGTTACCCTCATTTATAATTTTAGCAATCGTTTTAACTTTTGTTCCGAGAATTACAATTGCAACCGCAATAAAGATTGCGCAAGCCACAACCTGCATCGTATTTCCCGTTGAAATGGGCTCGGCAAGACTGTCGGGAATTAAATCAAGGAGCATTTCAACTCCCGTTTTAAGAGATATTTTCGCCGTGGCGTGGGCTTTGAGATTTAAAAACATAGCCATAAAAGCCACGCCCGCAATAGAGGTGAAGCAAAGAATAACCCCTACGAAGCGAAGAACCATTTTTCTTCCGATTTTACCGAAAACGTTACTGTCGCCGATACCGATAATTCCGCAGGCTACGGAAAGGAATACAAGGGGAACCTCAACCGTTTTCATAAGACCGAGAAAAGTATTGTAAAACGGGTCGAGCACGCTTTCCTTAATATACGTTACCGCTTCCTCGCCTATAACGAATCTGAGAAGCGAAAAAAGAACCGCCGCAATAATTGCAATAAACATTTTTAAAACGGGATTCATCTGTTTTTTGGTAAAGCGTATAGTAACGGTATTAACGCCCTTGTCGTAAGAATACGTAGGAGTGTAATCCGCGTTCTGAATTAATGCGCTCGACCAATCGCCGAATTCGTCCTCGTCGCCCGCCTTTTCAAGAGGATTAAAGCTCTCTCCCTTAACCGAAAAGCTTATAAACTGTCTTGAAAAAAAGCTGCTCTTAACAAAGGTGAATTCGGTGTCGCTTCCGTATTTGTCCATAAGGTCAAGCAGTATTTCCTCGCTTGAAAGCCTTGTTTCGATTATGTTTTTCTTTTGCGCCTTCAGCCCTGTCAGAAATTCCTGAATTTCCTCGCTTACGGTATCAATGGCTTCGGGCGTAAGTTTATATTCCTGTTTAGTAGATTTAAGCTTCATAGATTAAAAATACAAATTCTCCGTTTTTGGCACAAGCTCGCAAAGACGGTTTGTGCAATTTTCAATAATATCCTTCTTTTCGGGTTCTCTTTTGATTGTTCTTCTGAGAAGTCTTGTATATCCGATAATTCTTGCTTTGTCAACCGCGCTGTTAATAAACTCCTCGTCCTTGCCGTCAAAATAGTATTTAAGAGAAGCATTCCAGAATTTGTTTGAGATTTCGCGGTCAATACCAAGAAATTCTTTAACGTTATCATGGTTTGTTTCGGAAAAGCCGAGGTACGCAAGATACATCTGGGAAAGCTCAAAAACGGGATGTCCCATTGAAAGAGTATCCATATCAATAAGCAGGTTTTCGCCGTCTTGCTGCATAATATTCTTAATGTGAAAATCGCCGTGGAGCATATTATTGGTTTCGGGTATAGCCTTTACAAGCTCAAGGAGCTTTTCGCCTACATCCTCGGGAAGATGGGGCTTACAGAATTCAGCCCACTTAACCGCTTCCTCCTTCTTGCTCGGAAGCTCGCCGTCCTTAAGAATTGTTTCGTGAATAATTTTTAATATATCAATGCTTTCCTTTGCAAGGCGGTCAATATCCTCTCCCTCGTTAATGAGCTTTGAGAAGGATTTTGCGTTAAGAAGTTCAAATACCGAGCCATATAAATCTCCTATCTGAACCACGTCATAGGGGATTGCGGTGGGAATTCCCATAACAAAGGCTTTTCTTGCAAGCTCTCTTTCATTATGGATTTCCTCAAGTGAATCGGGGCTTTTGTAAACCTTTACGATTGTATCGGGGTCGGTTCTGTAAACAATACCGTTTGAGCCCTCTCCGATAACCTCGCAGCCCTCGATTGAGAGCTTTCTGTACGCTTTTGATATATCCATCATTTCGGTAAAGCCGGTCATATCAAAAATCTCATAGGTCTCCGAATTGCAGTTAATAAGCTTTACGTTATTGTATTTCTTTTTCAGTCTTAAAATAACGCGAAGCCCCGCGCTTGAAATATACTCAAGCTCGCCTGCATCAAGTATTAATTCATCAAGCGTCTCCGGGAGCTGAGAGAGAATATCCTGCTCAGTCTGCGCCGCATTTGCCGAATCAATTTTTCCGTTAAGCTTAATTTCCATCAGTCTTCCTCCTGTATGTAATCACTGAAAACCATTTTGTAAAGTGTTTTATATTCCTTATAAGCGGGATAATGCGAAAGCTCTTTGGTGTATTCAAGCACCTTGCCGTGATACCAGCACTGCTTTCTCGGGTCGGTAACATTAAAGCGCTGAAAAACTAGCTCGCCGATAGCGTCGTATCCCCTCGTCAGGGAACGCATATTTGACAGCTTATCTCCGACCCAGAGCATTTTGGATTCAATCGGGCTGTTTTTAAGCACCTCAAGGCTTTCCTTCTTGCGTATTTCCCAGGTATCCTTCGGGTCAAGGTGGGGTCTTTTATTTTCCGTTTCGTGAGAAACAAGCTCAGCCACCCTCGGACCGAAATTTTCTTCAATTTCCTCAAGCGTTGTGTCGGTGTCCTCAACCGTATCGTGAAGCACCGCTGCTGCAAGAAGCTCCAAATCGTCGGTCATGGTTCCGACTATCGTAGCGTCCTCAAGGGGATGAAGAATATAAACTCCCCCGTCCTTTCTTCTTTGTCCTTCATGCGCCTTCATTGCAAAGGCAACCGCTTTTTCAAAAATATTCATATACTTCTCCAAATTAAAATATATAATTATTATAATAAAATTCAGTATTGATTGCAACAAAAAAATAATAAAGGCCCGCTTCTTGTAAAAGCGGGCGGAAATCTTATTATCTTTTAAGTACCTCAGCGGTAACGGGAAATTCAAAATAGGTTTCGGGGTACGGCTCGTTTTTAAGCGTAAAATGCCACCACTCGCAAAACATCGGCTCAAAGCCGTTTCTTAACATAATATCGCGAAGAAGCATACGGTTGTTGTACTGCTCCTCGGTTATACCCTTATAATCGGGATGGGACATTTCGGAAAAGAAATCAAACGGGCTTCCCATATCAAGCTCTTTACCGCTTTTCATATCAAGAAGGGTCAAGTCAACCGTGCTTCCCCTGCTGTGGCTCGACCGGCTTGCAATATAGCCCTGCTTAAAAAGCTCCTGCTTTTCAAGGTCGGGATAGAAAAAGGGCTTCATCCTCTGGTCAAGGTCCTCGATTCCCCACATAACGAAATGTCTTACCGCCTTTGCAGGACGGTATGCGTCAAAAATCTTAAGGCGCCAACCGAGTACGTTTGCCTCGTTGCTGACGGTTTTAAGCGCACGCGCCGCTTCCTTTGTAATTATTGCGCAGGGTTCCTCATATCCGTCAATTCTGTCGCCGACAAAATTATAAGTCGAAAAATAGCGTATTTCCTGAACAATACCCGGAACGTAGTCCGAAAGCAGAACAAAATCCGAAGCGTCGTGCGTCGCTTCCTTTTTATAATCAACAGCCATAATAAAACTCCATATATCTTATATCATTATTCCATAAACCAAACAGAAAATTTCCGCTTTGTAATTATATTATAAGCCCATACGAAAACTATTTCAATAAAGTATTTAGAAAAATGAAAAAATGTGTTATTATATAAATGAATTTTTTGGAGGTGTTACTATGAAGAAACCGTTAAAAATTATTCTCGCATGCATTTGCGTAGCTGCAATCGCGGTATGCGCGGTAATTGCAATTGTAAATCTCAATAAAAACAAAGGAGCCGAAGCCGTGAGCGATACGAATTTCGAAGAAAATATCGACAGCCTTGATATGATGCAGAATACCTGGCAGACGGCTGTTCCGCAAACCGAGATATACGATATGATAAGCAACCATTTTGCGTCGCCTCTCCCCGAGGGAAAAACCGAAAAGAAGGCGATTGTTATCGGTTATGACGGTTGTCGCGTTGATAATTTTACCCTTCTTAAAAACGCCGAAAAAAGCGGAATAAACGCTCTTCTTGATAATGGCGGTAAGGCGGTATTCAGCTATGCGGGAGGAGTTAATTATCCCGCCGAGCCGACCCAAAAAACATCAACCGCTCCGGGCTGGTGCTCGATGCTTACGGGCAAATGGGCTGACGTTCATAAGATTACCGAAAACGGTCATCCTAAGGAAATCGAGCCGAAAACCCTTCTTTTAAGTCTTGTTGAGGACGGAACCGTCGATAAAAGCGCATTTTACGTTTCGTGGAAGGGTCATTTTACAAAGAAGAAATCAACCTATATAAATGAAAAGCAGTATATAGAGGATAATAAAATCAACTCGGTATTCCTTCGCGCAAAGAACGACGAGGGAACAAAGAAAAATGTTTTAAGCGACATTAACTCAAAGGATTGCTCGGACTTTATTTTCCTGACTCTCGAATACACCGACCACTCGGGTCACGGCAGCGGCTTCTCACTTGAAAATCCGAAATACGTTCAGGGCTTCAGAGACGCCGACGAAACGGGAGCGGAGTTTATCGACGCAATTAAAGCAAGAGAAAATTACGATAAAGAGGACTGGCTCATAGTAATTACCACCGACCACGGCGGATATCTTAAAGAGCACGGAGGTCCGACCATTCAGGAAAGAATAACTTTTATTGTTTCGAACAAATAAAAAAGCACCCCGCGGGGTGCTTTTTATTTCCAGTCTTTTATAACCGATACGTCGCCGAAGATTTCGTCAAGTCTTCTGAAAAACGGGATAATATCGGGATAATCGTACGCTCTGTGGTCAAAGGCAAGCGTCATGGGAAGAATCTGACGAATTGCAATTTTGTCCTCTCCGTTTTCGTCCGTTACAACAACAGGCTCTTTTCTTATTGAAAGAAGCGCGATGACGCAGGTCTGAGGCGGAACAATCTGGAGCATATAACATCTCTGGCTTCCCTCGCGGTATACGGAGCCGAGATTTGATACGGTAATAGTACCCTGCTCTAAATCCTTTTGGGAAAGTCTTTCGCTTTCGGGGATTGAATAATACTTCTTCTTTTCATCGCCTTTAAGAGTTTCGACCCTGTACTTACCCGGCATTTTTGCGCCGTAAAGTCGTCTTGCCGCCTGGAGCACCTTGCCCTTTTTCAGTCCCTCTACGGTATCGTTAAGAGATACGTTAAACAGCGCCTCGTTAATATCGGTATTCTTTGCCTTTTTAACAGTTTCCTTAACGGTTTCGTCCATTTCGGTAATGCTCTTTTTCTCCATATCGCGAAGATTTACCGTCATCATTTCGCCCGTGGGAAGCACCATCGGGATTGATATATTAATAGTATCAAAAACCTTAAGCGTACCTCTTACAAGCTTTCTGTCAAATTCAAGGTGGGAGTTAATAAGGGGCATAGCCTTAATTCCCTCGGTAATGATTTTAAGCATTACGGAATTAACGGTAATCTTATTAGCCTTGTCAACGCCCTCGTTCATTTCTTTAATAAGCGGCATAAGCTCGGTAACGTCGGCTTCGTAGGATACAACGCTGTGAGCTATAGTCTCCCAGCTTTCGCCCGTCATATTCGCTTTAATTTTCCGCGCAATGCCGAATATTTCCTGATTGTTTACTTTCATTTTTATGTCCTCCGCAAAAAAAGTTGAACCTATTATAACAGATTGATTCGCTATATTCAATAGTAAGAATTGTGCGATATCGAAAAAAAGTATTGACAAATTAAAAATGCAGTTATATAATAAGTAACAATCAAAAGCAATGACGAAGACGGACGAATTTTAAGCTTCAAAGCGAATCGGGGACGGTGCGAGCCCGATAAGTAAGAAATTCATGCTCCTATCCCTTCCGAGCCGGAAATCCGAAAGTTAAGACAAGTAGGCGTTTCCCGTGTAGGCTGCGTTAAAGCATACGGCTTGATAGAGCCTGAGTGGCGCATAAGCGCAATTTGAGTGGTACCGCGGGTGCTGAAAGATGTTTTCAATGCTCGTCTCAAAGGAAGCTTTGGGACGGGCTTTTTGTTTTCAGAGCTTTCCGAATCTATCGAATATTTCATAATATGAAAAGGAGAAAGAAAATGAGCGAAAACAATGTTATGACTCAACTGTCCGAGGTTGCCGCAAGAATTAAGGGTACCCGTGAAATCATGGGCTGGTCAACTTCAAAGATGGCAAAAAAGACCGACGTTGACAAGGACACCTACCTTGCGTATGAAAGCGGAGAGCTTGACCTTCCGTTTACCTTCATTCACAAATGCGCGCTTGCCTTCGGTATTGAAATTACCGAGCTTCTTGAGGGTCAGGGAGCCCACCTTTCCTCGTTTACGGTAACAAGAGCCGGCGAGGGCCGCGAAACCGCAAAAGAGGACGGAATTACAATTAAAAACCTTGCCCACGAATTTAAGCATAAGATTGCCGAGCCTTACTGGGTAAAATATGAATACTCAAAGGAGCTTCAGAATAAGCCAATCCACCTCACCAAGCACAGCGGTCAGGAATTTGATATCGTTATCAAGGGCAGCCTTAAGGTTCAGGTAGGCTCTAATACCGCAATTCTTAACGAGGGCGACTCCATCTATTATAATTCCTCAACTCCCCACGGTATGATTGCAATTGACGGCGAGGACTGCACCTTCCTTGCGGTCGTACTTCCGGGTAAGGAGGTTCAGGAAAACAAGCTTCGCGAAAGCATCGCCTCAACAAGACCGAGCGAAAAGCTCCTTTGCGAAGAATTTATTGATACAACCGAAAACGAAAAGGGTAAGCTTACCGATATCAAGTTTAAAAATACCGAGCGCTTCAACTTTGCCTTTGACTGCGTTGACGCCGTTGCGGATAAATATCCCGATAAGCTTGCAATGATTCATCTTGATAAAAACAAGAACGAAAGACGCTTTACCTTTAAAGAAATCAAACAGGAAAGCAACAGAACGGCTAACTATTTTACCTCGCTCGGAATTAAAAAGGGCGATAAGGTAATGCTTATTTTAAAGCGCCGCTACCAGTTCTGGTTCTCAATGCTTGCGCTTCATAAAATCGGTGCGGTTCCGATTCCCGCTACCAATCAGCTTAAGGCGCACGACCTTGTTTACCGCTTCAACGCGGCGGGCGTAAAGGCTATTGTTTGTATGGAGGACGACGGTATTCCCGAGTCGGTTGAAGAGGCTATGAAGGATTCTCCGAGCCTTGAAACGAAGGTGCTCGTTGGAAAAGAGCGCGAGGGATGGCATAACTTTGAAAAAGAATATTCAATGTTCTCAACCCATTATAACCGTACCGAGTCTTCCCCGGCAGGCGAAGATACAATGGTTATGTTCTTCACCTCGGGTACAACGGGAAATCCGAAAATGGCGGCTCATTCCCACCTCTATGCACTCGGTCATTTTGTAACCGCAAAGTATTGGCACTGCTGTGAGCGCGACGGACTCCACCTTACAATTTCAGACACGGGCTGGGGAAAATCCCTCTGGGGCAAGCTCTACGGCCAGTGGCTTTGCGAGGGCGCGGTATTTGTATACGATTTTGACCGCTTCCATGCGGACGATTTGCTTCCGCTTTTCAAGCAGTATAATATCACTACCTTCTGCGCTCCGCCTACAATGCTCCGTCTTTTCATTAAAGAGGATTTATCCAAGTACGATTTATCCTCAATCCACCATATGACTACGGCGGGCGAGGCGCTCAATCCCGAGGTATTCAAGCGCTTTGAGGAGGCTACGGGCCTCTCAATTATGGAGGGCTTCGGCCAGACCGAAACGACTCTTATTATCGCAAACCTCTACGGCTCAAGAACCAAGGTAGGCTCAATGGGCAAGCCCAATCCGCAGTACGATATTGACATCGTTGACGAAAACGGCAGGAGCGTTGAAACCGGCGAAACGGGCGAAATCGTTGTACGCCTTGATAAGGGTTATCCCTGCGGACTCTATAAAGGATATTACAGGGACGAGGAAAAAACCAACGAGGCAATTTATGATAATATGTACCACACGGGCGATACCGCATGGCGCGACGAGGACGGATATTTCTGGTACGTCAGCCGTATCGACGACGTTATCAAGTCCTCGGGCTACCGTATCGGTCCGTTTGAAATTGAAAGCGTTATTATGGAGCTTCCCTATGTTCTTGAATGCGGCGTATCCGCTGCTCCCGACGAGGTAAGGGGCCAGGTTGTCAAGGCAAGCGTCGTGCTTGTTAAGGGTACCGAGGGAACCGAGGAGCTTAAAAAGGAAATCCAGAACTACGTTAAAAAGAATACCGCTCCGTATAAGTATCCCCGTATAGTAGAATTCCGCGAGGAGCTTCCGAAAACAATCAGCGGTAAAATTATAAGAAATCAGCTGTAATATGAAAAGAGTTACACTTTTTGCAGGCCACTACGGCAGCGGAAAAACAAATATCGCGGTTAATTACGCGCTTAAAATGCACGAAGAGGGATATGACGTTAAAATCGCCGACCTTGATATAGTTAATCCGTATTTCAGAACCAAGGATTCGGCTGACGATTTAGCAAGGGCGAATATTGAATTAATCTCCCCCGCCTATGCAAATTCAAACGTCGATTTACCCGCCCTTCCCCAGGAAGTATACGGACTCGTGCAAAATAAAAGATTTTATGCTATAATGGATATCGGCGGCGACGAAAGAGGCGCGCTCGCGCTCGGAAGATACCGCCCCTACATTCTTGAGGAAAACGACTTTGAAATGGTATTCGTCGCTAATTTCTACCGTCCCTTAACCCGTACCGCCGAGGAGGCGCTCGAGGTTATGAAAGAGATTGAGGCGGCGGGCGGAATCCCGTTTACTTCTATTGTAAACAACTCTAATATCGGAGAGGAAACGACCGTCGGGGATATTAAAAAAAGCGAAGCCGAGCTTAAAAGGCTTTGCGAAATATCAAATCTTCCCGTACTTTTCACAAGCGTTAAAGAGGATTTAGCAAACGAGCTTGACGGAGATATACTTCCCCTCAGGCTTCAGAAAAAGTTAATTATTTAGCAAAGGAGATATATTATGCCAAAAGTAACCTTTAACGAGGATTTGTGTAAGGGCTGCGGACTCTGCGTCAACGCGTGCCCGAAACAGATTATCGAAATCAAAAAAGACATTATTAACAAGAAAGGACATTCTCCTGCGGGTATTACCGACCAGTCAAAATGTATTGCCTGCGCTTTTTGCGCTACAATGTGTCCCGACTGCGTAATTACCGTTGAGAAATGAGGTGAAAGCAATGAGCGAAAAAGTTTTAATGAAGGGTAACGAGGCTATCGCGGAAGCCGCTATCAGAGCGGGCTGCCGTCATTACTTCGGCTATCCCATTACTCCCCAGACCGAGCTTGCCGCATATATGGCTAAGCGTATGCCTAAAATCGGCGGTTGCTTCCTTCAGGCGGAAAGCGAAATCGCCGCAATCAATATGGTTTACGGCGTATCTTCAACAGGTAAAAGGGTTATGACCTCCTCGTCAAGCCCCGGCGTATCACTTAAGCAGGAGGGTATCTCATACATCGCAGGCGCAGACCTTCCCGCTCTTATCGTTAACGTTCAGAGAGGCGGTCCGGGTCTCGGCGGTATCCAGCCCTCACAGTCGGATTATTTCCAGGCTACAAAGGGCGGCGGACACGGCGATTACCATCTTATCGTACTCGCTCCCGCTTCGGTTCAGGAAATGGCTGACCTCACGGCAAAATGCTTTGAGCTCGGCGATAAATACCGTATGCCCGCAATGCTTCTTGCCGACGGAACAATGGGTCAGATGATGGAGCCCGTTGAGCTTCCCGAGGAAAGCGACGTTACCGTTGAAAAACCCTGGGCGCTTACCGGTACCGAAATGAAAAGAGAGCATAATATCGTTAACTCCCTTTATCTCAAGCCCGAAGAGCTTGAAGAAAAGAACTTCGAGAGATATGAGAGATATAAGGCAGTTGAAGAAAACGAGGTTATGTTTGAGGAATATATGATGGACGACGCCGAAATTTGCGTAATGGCATTCGGCATCGCCGCAAGAGTTTCCAAAAACGCAGTTGTTGAAGCAAGAAAGCAGGGTATTAAAGCCGGTCTTTTAAGACCGATTACCCTCTGGCCCTTCCCGAAAGAGGCTGTTAAAAAGGCAAGCGAACACGTTAAGGGCTTCATATCCGTTGAGCTTTCAATGGGTCAGATGATTGAAGATATTAAGCTTTCAAGCGACTGCGCAGTTCCCGTAGAGCTCTGCAACCGTGCCGGCGGTATGATTCCGTCGCCCGAGCAGGTTCTCGATTCTATTAAGAAAATGGCAGGAGGTAATGAATAATGGTAGTATTTGAAAAACCGAAATCACTTTGCGACGTACCGCTTCATTACTGCCCGGGCTGTACTCACGGTATTGTTCACCGTCTTGTAGCCGAGTCCATCGACGAGCTCGGCGTTGAGGGCAAGGCAATCGGCGTTGCTCCCGTAGGCTGCGCCGTTATGGCGTACGACTATTTCAAGTGCGATATGATTGAGGCTGCTCACGGCAGAGCGCCCGCTGTTGCAACGGGTATTAAGAGAGCGCTTCCCGAAAACGTGGTTTTCACATATCAGGGCGACGGCGACCTCGCTTCAATCGGTATGGCTGAAACGGTTCACGCCGCAACAAGAAACGAAAATATTACGGTAATCTTTATCAATAACGCAATTTACGGTATGACGGGCGGTCAGATGGCTCCTACCTCGCTTCCCGGTCAGGTTACTCAGACCTCTCCCTACGGACGCGACGTGTCAACCGCAGGCTACCCCGTTAAGGTAAGCGAGCTTCTTTCCGCGCTTGACGGACCCGCTTATATCCAGAGAGTTGCAGTTAATAACGTTAAAAACGTAAAGCAGGCTAAAAAGGCAATCAAAAAGGCTTTTGAAAACCAGATTGAGGGCAAGGGCTTTTCGCTTATCGAGGTTGTATCCTCATGTCCCACAAACTGGGGTATGACTCCTCAGCAGGCGCTTGACTGGGTAGAAAGCGATATGATTCCCTACTATCCGCTCGGCGTTTATAAGGATAAGACAGCACAGGAGGGCGAATAAAATGAATACTAAAATTTTAATTGCCGGCTTCGGCGGTCAGGGTATCCTTTTTGCGGGTAAGGTTCTTGCTTACAAAGGACTTGTTGAGGAAAAACAGCTTTCATGGCTTCCCTCCTACGGTCCCGAAATGCGCGGCGGTACGGCTAACTGTAACGTAATTATCAGCGACGAGCCCGTCGGCTCTCCGATAGTTGACGCGCCCGACGTGCTTATCGTTATGAACCTTCCCTCGCTTGACAAATATGAAAACGCCGTTGAAAAGGGCGGAAAGATTTTTGTTGACGAAACTCTTATTAACCGCAAGGTTGAAAGGGACGACGTTGACGTGTTCTATATTCCCGCAACAAAAATGGCTCAGGAGCTCGGAGTTCCGACTCTTGCAAATATGATTATGCTCGGCAAGGTTATAAAGGAAACCGATGTTGTATCCTTCGAGGGTATGGAGGACGCACTTAAAAAGGTCGTTTCTGCAAGAAAAGCTAACCTTATCGACATTAACCTTAAAGCAATCAAGGCAGGCTACGATTTTTAAAAAACACCCTTCGGGGTGTTTTTTTAATGTATATTGAATAGTGAATAATGAATAATTTCGGTTACTCGGCTTCGCCTCAAACAAAAAATTTGTATTATTTTTTTATTTGTGCTATTATAGGGGTGAGGTGAGAAACGTGAAAAAAGTTTTTAAGGCTGTAATCTGTATTGCTTTATGCGCAGTTTTTGCATTTTCTTTAAGCGGCTGCGCTAAGGTAAGCTATGTTTTTGACGGTACGCTAAAGGCTGTATCCGAGGTTAAATCGGGCGAGTGGAATAAAAAAGACAAAGCCGAGGACGAGGGCGACGCGAGCTCCGACCCTGCGGTTATTGACGAGCTCAAGCCCGGTACCTACGGCGGAATTGAGTTTAAGACGCTTGACGACGTAGCAAACTACTACGCCGAAGCATATAAAATAACAAAAGCCGAAACCGCCGAATATATTGACGAAAACGGAAAAAAGGCAACCTTCTATAAATTCATTGACGAAAAGCGCATTGAGGTAAACGATATTCTTGTTGAGGGAAGCTCAAACGCGGTTATCAACAAGCTCATACCTCAGCTCCTTGACGCGCTCTACGTTCCTACAATCGGCGGACTTCACCCGTGTAATGCGCGCGAGCCCGAAAACGATAAGGACGAAAAGGGCGGCAGCCTTCTTGAATCAAGAATTAAAGGCGACGACCTTACGGCAGCTAACGTTAAGGATAACGGCGACGGTACAATTACCCTTACAATGCAGCCCAAGCTTACCGAAATGTCACGCGTAGGTATGGACCCCCAGGGAAAGATGTTTACAACCCTTAACGATATAGGCGCGGTTGTAGACGCTGTTGACGCTTTCAGCTGGGCAAGCGGTACTACCGAGGAAAACTGTAAGGTAACATATAAGGGCGGAACCGCGGTTATTAAAATTGATACAAAGACAAAAAAGGTTGTTGAAGCGGACTACACAATGATTGCATACGTTGATATTCAGCACGCTAATATTGCGGTAGTACACGATAAATCCTTAAGCGCTACGGTTTATTATAAATGTCACTTCCCGTGCTCTAAGGAATTTCTTGAAAAGGTTAACGTTAAGCCTGTAAATTAATAAACGGGGGCGGATAATATCCGCCCTTATATATTTCTTGACAAACGTTAGTAGACAATTTAAAATAAAAGTAACAAATATTTTGGAGGAATTTATATGAAAAAAACATTAGCAACATTACTTGCGCTTATAATGGCGCTCGCGTGTATGCCGATTACTGCACACGCTTCGGCGGATTCAATAGCGGCTTATTTCCCCGGTGGAATTCAAAAGCCGAAAACGCCTTATATTCATCTTGCTTTTAACGATGCCTGGGATGAAATATTCTTATATCAGGACGCAAACGACGATATTATCAATTTCGGCGAGATAGTTAACGCAGTCGGCGCAGACAATTTTATGTCAAATAACGGCTTGTGGGATCTCTACGCCCAGATTCAGGTTGATTATAAGATTGACAACGGCAATTGGCATCATACCGCAAATTGGGACGATGACTATATTGATAATATTCCTAACTCCGGACTTAACGAGGTTACGCATAACTATACTCCGGGAGAGCTTGCAAATAAAATGCTGTCCTTTAAATTCTCCGACGCAATTGCTTATAACTTTGACGACCCTGCGGAAAACGGCGATTTTACAGGCTGCGTTTCGCGCGGAGGCGCTTATCCCGATTATACAAATTACCGTTTTGACACTGAAAATCACACGTATACCTACCGTTACAGATATAAGATTTTTTCATCTGATTCAGACGGCTCAAGGAATATATATTCCCCGTGGTCGGATTCGGTTTCAATAGGTAAAAACGCAACCCAGCAGACTCTTACAAAGAATTTAAACCCCGCAGCTTTAACTATTCGTATTAACAGTCACCTTAATATCGGAAGCGATAGCAAACCGCAGAACGGCTTCTGGCTCGGCATTGATAATCCGCAGAGCATTTATGACGACTTAAAATACTATGAGATTATTGAAAAGCTATTTGAACCCCTTATGTATGAGGTTGAATACAGAGTAAACGGCGGCGCATGGCAGGAGGGCGGCGTAGCAAACGCTACGTGGCTTGACGTTGACAAACCGTTTAACGGAACACAATCTCCTCTTAAGAAGGGAGATAAGGTTGAATTCCGCGTTCGTATTGCCGAGGGCGCTGATAAGAGCATAAAAGGTCCGTGGTCAAATATTGCTTCCGTTGAAGCACAATATACCGACTATGATTACAAGGCTCCTGCTCCTTCAAAGCCTGCGGCTAAGCCGGAGCCCGCTATTTCAAACCTTAACGGTAACCCCTCCGCAACCCAGGTAAATAAATACGTTACCTCGCTGAGAAACGATAACGATATTACGGGCTCAAGCTTTGCAAAGCTTCAGTTTAAGCAGGCTAAGATTACCAATACTTCAATTAAAACTACAAGCAACAAGATTGCCGGCGCAAAGTATTACGCTCTTTACGGTAACAAATGCGGAAGAACAAACCCCTATAAGTTTATCAAAACCTCTTCTTCACCGAGCTTTACCGTAACGGGTCTTAAAAAGGGTACTTACTATAAGTATTTCATTTGCGCTTTTAACGCTAACGGAAAGCTTATCGCTTCCTCAAGAACGACTCATATCGTTACAAAGGGCGGTAAATACTGCAACTTTAAAAAAGTAACTACCAAGGCAAAGAAAAATAAGGTAACTCTTGCTAAAAAGGGTAAGACCTTCAAGCTCGGCGCAAAAGCTGTTAAAGAGGACAGCAAAAAGAAGACGAGCACTCATAAGAACATCTGCTACGAAAGCAGCAATACAAAGATTGCAACCGTTGATAAAAAAGGCAAAATCACTGCAAAGAAAAAAGGCACCTGCTACGTTTACGCATATGCCCAAAACGGCGTGTTCGCCAAAATTAAGGTAACGGTTAAAAAGTAATTCTATATCATAATGAGAACTGATTTTTTAACATCAAATGATAAAACGGCTCATAAAAAAATAATTATTCGGTTATGCTGCGTTTTTATTTGTCTTTCGGTTTCGTTATCCTTCGGGATACGGGCGTTAGCGTTTAATAACGAATATCTAAGCCCTGCAAAATGGAGAAACAATAAAAACGTCGTCAGCGTCAGTATTAACAAAACGGCGACGGGTCATCATTTATACGGAAAGCTTGATTACTTTGTTGATAACAGCTCCCTTACGTTTTACACCCGCTTTTCGGTTAAGGAGGAAAACGGTAACGATTCGCTTGAAAACGCAAAGGTTATCTACAAAATAACTACGCCGTCCGACAGTAACGACTTATCTGTCGGACGGGACGGAATTATTAATCAACAGGGGAAAATTCCGCTTGAAGTTAAAACAAACTACGCTAACGCGGAATACGGCGAAATTATCAGCGCCGTTGAGTACAGGGGTAAAGAGAGCGAGCTTGATATTGAAGTAAGCTTTTCCACAAACCGTAATTATAATAAACTACTCGATAAGGTGCACCTTGAGCTGCCTGAAACCACGCGACCCGAGAAAACGACCCTGCCTAAAACCACAAAGGCAAAAACTACCAGGCCTCCGAAGGCTGCAACAACAAAGGTTACCAAATTCGTACCTAAATACAAAAACGGTACGGCAAAGGCAACGGGCGGTAAGGCTTCGGCTTCTTCCGAAAGCGGCGAAACGCTTTATCAGACTACGGGACTCGCACCCGAAAACGAAACCGAAACTCAGCTCTATGAAAAATCAGACTTTGAAAACCGGATTTATAAAAGAACTAAAATGGCAACAATCCTGCTTATTATCGGTACCGTTTTGGGAATTGCGGGAATTATAATGCTATTATACTCACTTATAAACAAAAACAAGAATTCATCCGACGGGGAGGAAAACGAAAATGAATAAATTTTTAGGTCACTGTTTAAACGCTGCCGTGCTTGCGGGCGCAGGCTACGGCGCTTATATGGCGGGAAGAAAGGTTGAGTGGTTTAAAAACTACTGTAAGCTCATCCCCTATGAGGTAAGGTATGCAAAGGAAGCTAACCTTCCCGAGGACGCAGATTACGTTCTCACCGCGCACAGGGGCTTCAGAGCCGTCGCGCCAGAGAACACCCTGCCCGCATACGAGGAAGCGGGAAAAGCGGCTTACTGGGGTGCTGAGTGCGATACTTACCGTACAAAGGACGGCGTATGGATTGTTCACCACGACCCGATTACCACCCGTATGATGGATAAAACGAGGGTGCTTGAGCTTTCAACCTACGACGAGCTTCTTAAGCTCAATTATACAAACGGCCACAATATTGACAAGTACCCGAATCTTAAGGTCTGCACTCTTGAGGAATTCTTCGCTAAGTGCGCCGAATACGGTATGACGGCAACCATCGAGCTTAAATACAACCGCAACCGCGAACACTACGACGAGATTGTTGCGCTTGCCGAGAAATATAATGTTGAGGCAACGTATATCGCCTTTTCCTTTGAGGACCTTGTTGATTTCCGTAAAATCTGTAACAACAAGCTTTTCCTTCTTGTTGACGAGATTACCGACGAGGCTATCGCAAAGGCAAAGACGGTTGAAAACTGCGGTATCAGCTATAACTGTAATCTTACTCACAACACGGGTAACGACGGCGAAATGATTAAAAAAGTCCACGCCGCGGGACTTGAAACCGCAACCTGGACCTGCGACAGAATCGACCTCTTTGAAAACCTTGTTAAATGGGGCACGAAGTACATTACAACAAACTGCATAAGATATTAAAAAAGAGCCTCTCGGCTCTTTTTTAATTACAAATTTATGTTTTATTCGTTTTCCTCAAGCGCCGCTGCGGCGGCAGCTGCTTCGTTATCAGCCTGAACCTTTTTATAAATCGGCTCGAGCTTTTCCTTTGTAAGCGGATATCCGAAGCGATAGAGAAGCCAGATAAGAGTATATGTAATTGCGGGAATTAACGTACAGATTGTAAGAATCTTATCGCTTGTGCCTGCAATATAGCCTGAATTTGACATCTTGTTTACGTCGTAGTGAGCAAACTTTTCAAGAAGCATAAGTCCGCCGTAATCGGCAATGGTCTGACCGAGCTTTCTTGAGAAGGTGTAAACCGCATAGATTGCGCTTTCGCTCTTAATTCCCGTTTTAACATACTGGTAGTCGATTACGTCGGCAACAACCGCCCAGTTAGTAATCGAAACAAAGGAGTAACCGAAGCCGATTACAAATAGCGTAGCCATAAATACAATTATTGTAAACTTATCGCCCTCGGGCTTGAACATACCGAACTTGCCCAAAAGGAAGCAGGCAATAGCCGCAAAGGCGGCGAACATTGAGCCGAAGCCCGCAAGCTCTTTTTTTCCGTACTTCTTTGAAAGAGTCGGCGTAACAAGAATCATAAGCGCCATCGGGAAGTACTGAGCCACGGTTCCTACAACCGAAAGGTTTGTATTTACAAAATAGTTTTTAAAGAGATATTGGTTAAGAGAAGCAAACTGAAGCTGACCGCTGATAAGCACGCCCGTTATTGCAAGAATAACAAAGGGACGGCTTTTAAACATTGCCTTATATGCTTCCTTCATATTTATATTCGGTTTAGCCTCGCTCTTAACGCGTTCCTTTGTTGTGGCATAGCACGCAAAGTAGAAAACAATCGCACAAACGCACATAACCGCGGCAAAGGTAAACATACCCTTTGCGTCCGCAACCTTAACGTTGGAATCGCCGCCCTTAGCCTTATAGATAATAAAGGGAGCTACAAGAAGCGGAGCCGCACCGCCGATACCGCCGCCGATTGCGCGGAAGGTGGAAAGAAGGGTTCTTCCCTCGGGGTCGTCGGTAATAACGGAGGCAAGCGAGCCGAACGGAACGTTAATACCCGTATACATCATACCGAAGGCAATATAGGTAATATACGCAAAGATAAGAATTACCGCGGTATTGTCGGTATGTCTTGAAATATTATAAAAGCAAATAAGCTGAGCTACCGCAACGGGTATTGCAACCCATTTTAAGTACGGGCGGAATTTACCGTCCTTTCCGGGCGGGCGCTTAGCTACTATACCTCCCCAGAGCGGGTCGTTAATTGCGTCCCAGAGTCTTGTTACAAGAAACAGCGTTGCAACGTTTCCGGGAGTAATTAAAAGAACATCCGTATAAAAAACCTTAAGGAACGAGGAAACGTAGGTTAAAACAAAAAGATTGCCCGCGTCGCCGAGCGCATAGCCCATTGCTTCCTTAATTCCGATTTTGTTGGGATGTTGATTTACGGCTTTAACCTTTTCTTTTTTAGCCACGAATAATTCCCCTCTTTAATAAAAATTGTTCATTAATATTATAGCATAATAAAATTATTCTTTCAATATAAAAATAAGGGAGTCCGAAGGGGCTCCCTTATTCTGTTAAGTTTAGTGTGAGGTTACGCTGTGGGGGATGTATTCTCCCGGAATGAAGAACTGTCTTGCGCCTTCGCTTTCAAGTTCGGTATTCTGTACCCTGTACCTTTCGTCAAGATAGATATCGTCAACGTTGGGTGCAGCGTCGTCATACTTCTTCTGAGGAATAATGAATACATTACCCGACTCAACAACGTGGAGGTCCATGGTTCGCCAGTTCTCAAATCTGTGAAGTTTGAGATAGTACGAGCTCATATCAACCGTATCACCGAGGATACAACCCCAGATTTCGTTGTAGAAGCCGTCAAGCGTAATTGATTCAACCTTGGTCTTGTTGCCCGTTAACCAGTGCGTGTCAACCTGCTGGCTCTTAGTGGGCGCGTAGAACAGAGCTCCGAGCTTTGAATACATACCGAAGTAAGTGATATGGCCGAGGTACGAACAAATTGCGTTAGGCAATTCTTTTGCGTTTCTTTCGGCATTTTCGGTTTGTGTATAAACGTTTCGGATGTTCGCGTTACCCTTGTTAGCAACAATATAGGTCATACGCATCTGGATGGTGGTTGAAATATCAATATTATTATACGCATATACAACCGCAGGATAAGATACCTGACACTTAACCGCTTCGGAGGCGGGTATCGCAGCTCCGCAGACGTCGCACTTAACGTATCCGCTCGTCGGCTTTTCGGTATCTCTTACGGTCATATTGTAATAATAACCGTCGTGCTTTTCGTAATTCTTACACGTGTATCTCCAGCCGAGACCTGCGCTTCCGTAGGAGTCGAAGCCTACTACGGATTCGTTTCCGAACAGAGCGTCAAGCGAAAGGTTAACGCTCGGAGCGTTACAGTTAAAGTCGTGGCCGAGATAAATCAGTGTATCCTGACGAAGTACGCACTGGCCGAGTACCTGGCAGTCATACGTGCCGAGGAGCGACGCATTTCTGTTAAGCGTGAGCTCACCCATTGTATAAAGCGTACCGTCGTGGGCAGTGAAATATTCTTCCTTAATGTTATATGCAGCGCCAAGGAAGAAGTCCTTGATATCGCCCCAGATTGAGCCGTCGCTCGTCGGATGATAAGGCTCATAAACATAGGTCTTGTTATCCTTATCGCCGTAGAGACTGTAAAGCTCGGGAAGAATCCACATATCCGCATTATGACGAAGCGTTACGTACTTAGGAGTAAATACAACGCCGCCGACTGATACGAAGGAGAATGCAAATTCCTTAATATATCCGGTATATGACAGGAGCGAGCCTGCAATAAACATATCGCCGCCGAGAGCCGGGTCGCTTGTATCGTCCGTAAGCTCGGTTGAGGTATTGAGCGTTTCGGGATATACGTAGTTACCGTTTTCGTCGGTAATCGGATTGCCGTTGCTGTCCTTAACGGGCTCGGCAACCTCGCCCTGCTCGTCGTCGTTACCACCGCTGGTATTATTATCCTGGCTACCTTCGGTGGAATCGCCGCTCTTTTCGCCCTCCTCACCTTCATACTTAGCCTCGCCGCCTTCAAGGGCGTTGACCTTGTTGAGGGTCTTGTCGGTTCTTACGAAGTCGCCCGCCTTACCGAGCTCAATATAACTAAGCGCGGTTGCGTTACCTCCGACTGCAACAGTCGTCTGGTCTCGGATTTTCATCTTACCCAGCTTAGCTTTAAGGTCGCCGGCACAGATAATATTCGAGTACGAGCCCGCGTCAATATCCGTATCAGCCAATACCCTGCCGTTTGCAATAAGCTTAGCGTCGTGACGAAGCGTAATATACTTATTAGAAACTACGTCGCCGTCGGCTCTGAGCGTTGCAGAGGCGAAAATCTTTGTATAGCTCTTAGCAAAGAGAAGGTTTGTAATAAGGTTATAACGACCGCCGCTCTCGTAATTTCCGCCTACGTACATATAGGTCGAGTTAGAGAACTTATAATCGTCAAGATATGCCTGCTCGCTGTGATTAGCAATCCATGCCAGTTCTCTCGGCGTTCGGAACCGGGCTTCCTTTGCCTCGGTTTCATCCACGCCGTCTATCGCCTTTCCGAGCTCAACATAGTCGGTACACCTGAAGTTACCGTAGAAGTAGTTTTGGGTCATATCGCGGATTTTAGCCGTATCCTTGACATAAGCCGAACCGTTAGCGGTAATTCTTGAGTTTTCATTTTCGTCAAACGCCTGGTATACGAAGAAGCGATAATCCGTCTGGTCAAGCAAGCCGATAATATTAGCCGCAGCAGTCGGGTTTGTAAACGCCTCAAAGATTGTTCTGATAAGGCTCTTTCTTACATAGAAGTCCTTAACGCCCGCAACCTGAAGGGTTACATTCTTCTTCATATAAACCTTGGAGTTAGCGAAGAAGGAACCGCCGACGTACATATTCGTATTAGAATAAATATCAAAGTCACGCGACGCGTTCATCGGTACCTGGTAGAGGTTTGAACCCCACTGGTAATTTGCTTTACCGAAGGAGTTAGCAATCAGGTTACCGCCGCAGTAGAAATAGGTTTCTCCGTAGAGATCCGTATCGTCGTAATCCATTACAGGAACGTTACTTGTTGTAATAATGTTAAGTATGTTAAAGCCGGCTTTTCTGAAATCAACGTTTGCGCCGAGCTTTGTAGCACGCGATGACTTATAGTCGCCTCCGCACATAAAGATTGAACCGTTACCAATTGCAACGCCCGAGCCGCCGTGGAAGTTTCTTCCTACAAAGGTCTGAGAATTCTGACCTGCAAGGTATGCGGTATAGAAGTATGAATTCTTCTTACCGAAGATACCCGAAAGAAGTCCGCCGCCGGAGAATACATTGTACCACGCGCCGTTCTCAACCGTCTGGTCGAAGGTATAAACAAGAAGGTCGTTTCTTACGTAAACCTCGCCTATATTAACCATTGAGCCTGCGGGACCGCCGTTATCAACCTGATAACCGAACTGCATCGTTCCGCCGCAGTAAACGGTTGCCTGGGGATATCTGTAGCTTCCGTCAACTACCTCTGCGTCAATCTTAAACAAGCCGTTCATAAACGAGAAGCTGTTGTCCTTATTTCTGTAAGCCTTTGCGCTCGGACGGGTTGTTTCGCCGTCTGCCTCATTATTGGTAATATCGCCGGTTACGTAGAATTCGCCGCAGTTATATGCACACATACCGTAGGTAAGCTTACCCGAAACGCCTACCTTACCGTAACCCTTGTTAATAATCTGGTTAGAGTTACATCTGAGGTCGCCGTTAATATGGGTCTGAGCGTTTTGATAGTTAACGTATGCAAAATCCTGAGAGGCTTCGCCAATAGTCGTATAACCGTTAACCGAAAGCGCGGAATTCATATAAACCTTACCCGCGTTTTTAACAACGCCGACAAAGTAAATCGGATTGTTCTGAGCGCCAACATAGAAGGTTGCGTTTGTATCGCCTTCATATTCGCCGTTTTTAAGCGAAATACCCTCTTGCTGCTTGTTCTGCTCCTTCTTATCGGTTGACCATGTTGTCGTCTGAAGGTTAAAGCGGTTACCGATGATAAGCTTACCGTAGTTGTAAATAGCACAGCCCATGGTAAGGTTATCCTTCATAATGAGTCCGCCGCTCTGCTTAATAAAGAACGCGTTGTCGTTACAGGTTGTTACGCTGCCCGAAACGAAGGTATTACCGCTCGGAATCCAAACGGTTACGCCTCTGTTGGGGAAGCCCGGATTTCCGCTTGTTGTGTCAAGCTCTTTGTCGCCGTTGGGAATGTAACCGTCTACCCTAAGGTTACTTTCAAAATATACGTTTCCGCGGGCTTCATACTGCGAATTAAAGGTAAAGGTATCGGAGCCCTGAACAGGACCGATATATGAATCGGAGCCCGAAAGGAAATCTGCGTCACAGAAGCTTGTATACTCGTCAGTACCAATAAGAACGTCATTAGTTTTTACACGTCCTCGTTTTGTAGCGTTACCGTAATTAATACCGCCGACAAGATACATCTTTCCGCTTGTGTTAATAAAGCAGTTTTCAAAGGTGGAAATACCCTTTACGTAGCAGTAGCCGTTTGAGCCGATGCTGAAGTCTTCCTTGACTCCGCTTTTATAATCGCCGCCTCTGCCCATAAACTTGGCATTACCCTGAATAACCGCAAAGCCGCCGCTGCCGATATTAAAGCGGTCAAAGTTAATTGTTGAGGTCGGATAATAGAACTGACCTGCCGCAATAAGCGCCGCATTATTGCCGGTTGAGGATTTTTCACCGCAGAAGATAAGACCCTTGTTTCCGTCGGATACAAATTTACCCGTAGTCGGATTATCGCGGTTATCGCAATCCGCCTTAAGGTCTACGGCGTAGAAGCCGCACACCTCGGAGTTAATAGCGCTTACGGATTTAGCGGTAATTCTGCCCTCTGCGTAAACGTATGAGCTTCCGTTTGCATTAATAGGTCCGTTACAGTAAATGTTTGACCTGTAAGCGTTAAACCAGTTTGCAATCGCCTGTAAGGTTGAAATTGTAAAGCTTGCAAGCGTAGTTGCATCAATATCGTTTCTGCAAAGGATTGTCGATTTGTCGTTAAGATTAATTGAGGTCGGAGTTAAGCCGCCGTCTTTACCTATACCGCGGTCAGCATAGAGCTTTGATTTAGTTACAGTGATAATTCCGCCGTACTCAATATTACCCGTAACGTAAAGCTTTGAATTACCGGTTAAGTTAAAGCTGTCGCCCGTTCCCGTAATCTTTAAGTTACCTACAATCTTAAGAACCGAATCATTAATATTAACGCTCGGTACCGTTAAGGTTCCGCCTTCGGGAATGTAAATGTAATGGGCAATACCGTTTAACTGAATCGGTGTATTATCAGCTATACTAACGGTCTGAGGACCGTGGAGCGTTCCGCCGCCCGAGGTAGTAACGCCGTTTAAAGCGGTTGCGCCCGTTATTGCTTCAAGATATGCGCCGTCGGTAATAACAATGCAATCGCCCGCAGTAACCTGATTAGAATGAACCCAGGTAGAGCTTCCGTCAACAACAAGCTTTAATACATTTATCTGGCCCCTTACAAAGAGCTTATGTCCGCCGTTTACGGTAAGGGTTGTGCCTGTTGCGGAAATATTTCCGTCAACATAGCTTGTGTTCGACGTGGTATACGTTGCTTCGGAGATATTGCTTAAAGTAAGGTTTCCGAATACGTACATCCGTCCCTTATTATAGAAGCCGCCTCCGTTTACGGTAAGGCTCTTACCGAAGTATACCGACGAGGAGTTAGCGTTATTCTGGAATTTGACAAGCTTTGAGTTGCCGCATTCGCTGTAACCGTTACCTAATACGCTGAGAGTTACGTTTGAGGAAACGCTGTCGTCCTCAATCCAGATTTTACCGCCGCCGCTTGCCGAGGAGGTAATAGCGCCGCGGATAAATACCTTAGTATTTGAACCTCTTATTTCAATGATATTGCTGTCGTCGCCGGTTGTGTTAGCGCCGCTTAAATTTGCTAAGGTATAAAGGTTACCGCCCTGCTGAAGAACTGTTCCGTTAGCTGAAATAGTTCCGCCGCAGAAGATATTACCTAAATTATAGATAGAGAAGTTATTTCTTCCGCTGAATTCGCCCGAGCCGTTAAAAGTACCCTGAACTGTTAAGCTGCCTGTACACGTTACGTCTCTTGTATTAACAAGCCAGCCCTGAATAGTAAGGTTCTTAGCGCAGATTGCAGAGCCCTCTTCGGTAACGCTTACGTTGCCCTTAATAACGCTTGCGTTGCCGCGGCAGATAATCTTAGCGTTCTTGCCGAGAGTAACCGTACCGTCTACTAATAAGTCTCCGTTACAGATAAGCACGCAGTTTTCACCGAGTTCGATGTCGCGTCTGGTCCAGAGCTGTCCGTCACAGATAACGATTGAGTTATTGCTCATTCTTAAGTAACCGCTGTCACTGCCGTTATCAACACCGACGTCGAGCTTGTTTTTACAGATAAGGAAAGAGTTGCTTCCCATATCAATATTAGTATCAACTCTAAGACCGTAACCGTTTCCGTCTGCACCTTCTGTGATAACACCTGCGTTCTGAGCCATTACAAGAGCTTTCTTGTTCTGGGTGTACATATAACCCGTGGTTCTGAAACGCATTGATTTACCTACATAGAAGCCCTTGCTTTCAATGCCGTGTTCACCACCGCCATCATTAGCCCAGTTACCGTTAACCTTGTAGAAATCATCGCCGCTTGTGCAGGTGATCTTACTTTCGTTTCGGTCTTTCATGCCCCAGCTGAAATATCTTGCTCTTACAACGTTTGAACCGTCTTTCGGCTCAAGAACCTTGTAGTAATCACCCTTTCTAAGACCTTCAGTACCACTGAAAGCTCTGAGTGAACCGTCATTGTTACAAATAATTATTTTATCTGCCGGATTGCCGTCCCAGTCAGCGGAAGCCGCATAAGTATTCCAGTTAGACCTGTACGAATCAAGCTCTGTAATAAAGCCTGCTGCAGTAGTATTGTATTTAAGAGTAAAATCGTGCTGCCAGTCGTCGCCGGTACCTGAGAAATTAGAAGTCCAGCCCCACATACCGTAGGTTTTAATATTAGTTGACGCACTTACGCTCATTGAAGTGATTTTACTGTTATAGGTTGCTCTTGCGCCCGAGGAACCAATACTTTTGCTCTCGCCGTTAACATTTATAGAGCCTGTGCCGAGGAAGAGCGGATTATAATCAGTAGGATAGTCAAAGCTCTTTGTCGGTTCAACCGACTCCTCGGAAGCGTTCTCGGGAACGTCCGGCTTTTCAACCGCTACAATATCGTCCTTTACGGTCTTTTCCTTTTCTTTGTAGCTCTTCTTCTGGTTAGTAAGGTCGTTTTCAATTTCGGTTTTCTTGTTAGCTACGGCATTGAAGCTGTCGTTCTTAGCAAAATACTGCTGAGCAACAACGGTATTATAAAACGTACCTACAGCCGCTCCGCCGAAGTCCTTATGGCCCATATTCGGATTAAGGTGTGCATCATAGAATTCCTGAATAAAGGTCTGAGGAGTCTTAAGATAATCGCCGTCATAAAGGTCATATCCCTTAAAGGTTGTATGGCGGTTATCGTAAACCTTATTACCGTCCTCATCAAGAGAATAGTAATATGTAAGTCCGCCGGATTCGCTCTCTCTCTTTTGGGTGAAGAGGAGAGTTTTATCCTTCTTTGTATAATCGTTATGACTTGAATATTCGTATACCTGGTCGTCGGTTAAATCATCGTCGGCATAATCGGGAAGGTCATACTTTCTGTCCTGATAGGTGTATTCATAGGTAGTGTTGCCTTCGTCGTCGGTGCCGGTAGCGTACTTATTTTTAGCCGCCTTAATAATATCCTGGTATTCCTTACCCTTGGTATCAACAGCCTGCTTAATATTTCTGTCGCCCGCGGTGGAGGAGCCGAGCTCTTCCTTTGTCTTTGTAGCGTTTCTTACCGAACGGTTAATCTGTCTTGTAAAGTAAGGCTTAAGGTTCGGCATCGAAATATATTCGCTGTCCTCCTGGAAGGTATTTAAAATTGCGGATTTAACGCCTAAGTCGGTGCTTTCGGGAGCTGTTGCGCCGAGCTTAGTATAGTTTCTTGCAACAGCCTTACCGGTTACCGAAAGATTAAGGGTATCGCGTACGGGCGCGCCGTTGTTATCAATAACCTGGTTGCCCGCGTTGTCGGTCTTGGCTCTTGAGAACTGAACGTTATATTCAAAGTTCTCGCCCTTATCGCTGCTGTTAGCAAAGAGTAATTCGTCACTGTTCTGCTTTGTAAGCGG